>CAYWED010000020.1:0-19238 GCA_964457135.1 uncultured Muribaculaceae bacterium | reverse complement strand
TAACTTTTTTGCTATTTTATAAGTTTTAGGTTTTTTTGAAGAATAAAATCCATAAGATCTAATAGTTTTAAAATTAGGTTCAGGGATATGTCTAATTAATCTACCAATAAATTCAAATATATGAATTTTTTCTACAATAAAGTTATCGTCTTCATGTCTTTGGTACCAAAATGTAACATAGTCATCCGTAATATCTATTATACGATATTCAGCAAAGCAAGGTCTACCACAATATCTTAGAATGTATTCTAAACCTTTTCTAGAGTTAGGAAATTCATTTCTTTTGGCACGAACGTAAAAACCTTTATCATATTCTTCGTAGCAAGATTTCTTTAAACAATGAAATATATTAGGTGGAACTCTTTTATCAAGAAGTTTAATAAGAATAGTTTGCCATCGTTTTCTTAACATATCATAGGGAAAGAAATTAATTTTTTTGTCTTTATTGTTACCAAGAGCATATTCAGCAATTAAACAATGAATATGAACATTCCATTTATCATCTCTACCAAAGGTATGAAGAACGAGGATAAATCCAGGTTTAAAATTATCCTTTTTGTAAGAATCTTTAAACCTAGAGAGAAGAGTTTGACTAGCTGCTTTAAAAGGAATATCAAGAAGAGTTCTATCTTTAAGAAAAAGATTCCAAAGAATATCAGGTATAGTAAAGGTAAGGTGCCTATGAGGGACATTAATTAAACGAGAAATTATGTCATTAGTACGTTGTTTAGAATATTTAACACCACAAGAATTACAAAATCTAGATTTACAAGTATTATGAACACATAAAGTTCTATGACAATTAGGACATTTATAAATAGAATAACCTAATTCAAAAGTTTAACATTTAAGCATTTTATTAACTTCTTTAAATACAACAGATCTAATATTTATATTATGATCTTTAGCATATTCACAAAAATTGTTCCAATAAACTTTGAAAACATCATCTTTTAAAGACCAATAGTAAGTTTTAGGATAAGCATTTTTAAATTCTTTCTCAGAATTAAAAGTAGCAATTATATTATTATTAATCATAAGTTAATTATACAAAAAAAGCTTATGATAGACTAGTGATTTTATAAAAGCAATTTATTGCTTGTTAAAATCTTTTTTTATCAGATAATATAATAATTTAGTGTAAATGTCAAAATGAGCAAAATTTAAAATTATATATGTTGTTTGTGAATATATTTTGTTCAAAATGAATGACTTTGTACTTTATTAGCTCTAAAAATAGTGAGTAAATTTTAAAATTGATATGATAATTTTTTTTAAGTTCGTGTTTAATTTTAAATAGAATAATGGTATAGTAGTTTTATGAAGAAAAGTAGTTATATAAAAGGAAATGTAGTTAAGATTTTGTTTGAGAGTGGGACTGGCTATAAGGTTGGTCTTTTTAAGGTGAAAGAAGCTAGTGGAGAAGATGTTCTAAATTATATAAATAAGACAATTACTTTTACTGGTACTTTTATGCCTATTAATAATGAATTTACATATAAGTTTATGGGACATCTTACTAATCATCCTAGATTTGGAGTTCAGTTTAATGTAACTAGTTACGAGTCAGTTGTACCTGATACAAAAGACGGGATTATTATGTATTTATCAAGTGGTATATTTAAGGGAATTGGTCCTAAACTTGCTAAACAAATAGTAGATACTTTTGGAGAAGAAACTATAAATGAAATAAAAAACTCTAACCCTCTTTTATCTAAAATTAAAGGAATGAGTGAAAAAAAGGCAAGAGAATTAACAGCTAAAATACTTGAATATGATAAAGACCAAGAATTGATTTTAGAATTTAATAAATTAGGGTTTACTACAGAAGAATGTTTAAAGATTGTTAATAAATATAAGAATAGATGTTTTGATATTATAGAGAATAATATTTATTTATTAGAAAGTGATATTAATTTTATAAAATTAGATAAAGTGTTTCTTAAGTTACATGATGAAAAAGAGGGAGTAAGAATAGATGCATTAATTAAATATTCTATTAAAGAAGAGTGTTATAAACAAGGGGATACTTTAGTGTCGCGTGAGTCATTATTTATAGAAATTAATAAGTATTTTTCTAGTACTTTAGAGTCTAGTGTATTTTTAAGTCATGTAAATGATTTATTAGAAACAGGTGATATAGTAGAGGTTAATGAACTTTTGACTTTGAGTGAATTTTATGAGGTGGAAGCAAATATTGCAAGTAGTGTAAGTCATTTGTGTGGGATAGTAGAGAATACTAATCAAGAGAGAATAGAAAAAGAGATAAGTAAGTATGAGAAAAAAAATTCTATTTCTTTTAATGAGTGTCAGAAAGAAGCAATTAAAGGTAGTTTAGTCAATAATTTATTTATAATTACTGGAGGTCCAGGAACAGGTAAAACCACGATTATTAAGGCTATTGTAGATATTTATGAAGAGTTACATGAAGAAACTGAAATGAAAGATATTACAATGCTTGCGCCTACTGGAAGGGCAGCTAAAAGGGTAGCTCTAAGTGTTAATAGAAAGGCTAGTACTATTCATAAGTTTTTAAAGTGGAATAAAGAGACTAAAGAATTTAGTGTTAATAGATTTAATCCAAGTGATACTAAACTTGTTATTATAGATGAATTTAGTATGGTTGATATTTTTCTTTTTAATAGTTTATTAGAAGGACTTAGTAGTAGAATTAAATTGATATTAGTAGGAGATGCTAATCAACTTCCTAGTATAGCGCCTGGTAATATTTTGAGTGATTTATTAGAAATAAAGCCTATACCTGGAAAATATTTAGACCAAGTTTATAGAACAAGTAGTGAGTCTTATATTATTCCCCTTGCGCAAGATATTAAAAATCGTAAAGAAGTAGTGGAACTTCCTAATATTTATGGAGACTTTAAATTTATAAGTTCTCCTGATATTATGATAAAAAAATATATTATAGAAATTTGTGAAAGGGCTAGGGAAAAAGGTCTTGATATAGAGGAATTCCAAGTACTTATTCCAATGTATAAAGGAGAAAATGGAATAGATAGTATAAATAGTGTTATGCAGTCAATATTTAATCCTGGAAGTGATGAAAAAGGGGAGATTGTTATTAGAGATATAGTATATAGAGAAGGAGACAAAGTAATACAACTTGTAAATGATGTTGATAACAATATATATAATGGAGATGTTGGTTATATTAAAAGGATTATAGAGGGAAATAGTCCTATGATAGAGATTAATTATAATGGTAATATAGTTAATTATAAAAAGGGTAAGTTTGATGAGTTTACACACGCTTATGCTATTAGTGTACATAAAAGTCAAGGTAGTGAATACTCTAATGTTATTGTAGTTATACCAAGTAATATGAAGAGAATGTTATATAATAAACTTTTATATACGGCAGTTACAAGGGCTAAGAAAGGTTTAATAATAATAGGAAGTATAAATAGCTTTAATTATGCAGTTAAGTCAAATTATAGTGAGAATAGGAATACAAGTTTGAAGACATTTTTTAAGAGTTAACATTTAATATTTATGAAATTTTCTTGACATATGTATATACTTTGTATATACTATAAATAAATGGAGATGGTATATGTGGAAGTGAGAATTCAAAAGTGGGGAAACTCTGATGGAATTAGAATTCCTAGTAGTATTTTAAAAACTTTAAATATTAAAACGAATGATATATTAAATATTGAACAAGAAGATGATAAAATAATTATTAGTGTCCCAAGGAAGAAAAAGATATCATTAGAAGATAAATTTAAAGAGTATCATGGAAAAAATTTAGCGAAAGAATTTTCTTGGGATGAAAATGTTGGTAAAGAAATATGGTAAAGAAATATATTCCAAAGCAAGGGGACATTGTGTTTTTAGATTTTAATCCTACAAAGGGACATGAGCAAAGAGGTTTTAGGCCAGCAGTTGTTATAAGTAATAATGTTTTTAATCAAAATACGAAAATGGTAATTGTATGTCCAATTACATCTAACGAGAAAGAATTTCCAACTCATTATAAGTTAGAAGAGACTAAGAATATACATGGTAGTGTTTTATGTGAACATATAAGAAGTATAGATTATGAAATTAGAAATTTGAAATTTGTAGAAAAACTAAGTGATAATGATTTCATAAGTATAATAACATTATTAACTGCGTGCACTCTAGAATAAATATCCGAAAATTAAAGAGTAGGTAAATTATGTATAAAAAACTTCTTTTTGTTAAAAATAATTAATGAAAAGGAGAGTGCAGTTATGAAGTATATAAATAATATGCTTTGGATGGCTGGTGGTATTGGTGTTGGTATGATGGCACAAAAATACAGTAAGGACATCAAAAAAGCAATGAAAAAAGGTAAAAAAGAGGTTAGCAAGATGGCAAGTCAAGTACAAACTCAAATGAAAAACAACTAGTAGTTAGTTGTTTTTATGTTAGCTATGTATTGGTAAAAAATGTAAAATAATTTACAAGTTTATTTAACTTATGAATATAATTTGTTAAAATGAACGTGAAGGTGAATAATGTATGAAAAAAGAGAAAATTGATGTAGGAAAGTTGAATGATGCAATTCATACTGGAAATAAGATTTTAAAAATTCTTTATGTGTTTATGATTGTTGCTTTAATCGCAGGTGTTACTTTAGTATTAAGAGAGTGGAATGTTATTCCTGTTATATTTAATGTACTAAGTGTTATTAGTCCTTTCTTTGTTGGATTTGCTATTGCATGGCTTTTAAATCCTTTAGTTAATAAGTTATGTGATAAAGGGATGAAAAGGGCAGTTGCTGTAGTTTTAGTTTATCTTATACTTATTGTGCTTATTTATTTGTTTTGCTGGGCAGTAATACCAACTTTAATTGAGCAAATAAATGATATGGCTAAGATGGTTCCTGATATGCTTGTTGATGCAAGAAATGTCATAAATGATATTTTTGCTAAGTTATCCAAGTCAACTAATATGAATATGGCTAATGTTAAAGTACAATTTTTAGAGTATATTGAGACTTTTGCAAAAAATATTGCTACTAATTTACCTACTACAGTTCTAAGTGTTGTTCAAAGTTTTATTAGTGGTGTTGGACAATTTTTAATCGCAGTAGTTATAGGATTTTATTTACTTTTTAACTTTAATAATGCTAATGCACATTTATTAAGCATTCTTCCTAAGAAAATAAAGGGGGATGCTGAAGAGTTATTAACTAATATAAGTAAGATTTTATATAAATTTGTTAATGGTACACTAATGGTTTCATTAATATTATTTGTAGTATCAGTTATAGGATTTGAAATAATAGGTTTAGATGCACCTGTGTTATTTGCATTTTTCTGTGCTGTTACTAATATTATTCCTTATGTTGGGCCTTATATTGGAGGAATACCCGCAGTTTTAGTTGGATTTAGTCAATCTCCACTTATAGGTATTTTGACTTTAATCTTTATAGTAGCAGTTCAGGGACTTGAAGGTAATTTCCTTCATCCAATAGTTATTGGAAAGAAGATGGATTTGCATCCAGTTACTATAGTTATATCATTATTGATATTTGAACATTTCTTTGGTATAATTGGGATGATTATTGCAACTCCTATAGTTGCAGTGATTAAAATAGTTTACGTATTTTTTGATGAAAAGTATGATTTCTTTGGATATAGTAAAGAGAAAAGCATTAAAAAAGAAATTAGTAAGGTAAGTGTACTTAAATAGAGAGTCTTTGGTTGGTGGAAAAAGACCTAAGTAATTTACCCCAAGCTCTTCTTTTAGTGGATTTAATAAATCCCGGGTAAAACCGTTATATAAATTAAGTATTAATAAGGATGGTACCACGATTCCTCGTTCCTTGGGGAGTGGTGCTTTTTTGTTAGAAAGGAAAGATATGGAAGAGGTTAAAGAAACTCAAATAGATTTAGGTAATGGAGAAATTTGCTATTTAATAGAGCAATTTCATAAAAAATCTCCAACTAAAATTAATGAAATACATAATAGTTCTTTTGTTATTAAATCTCATAAAAGTCCATTTTGTACAGTTACTATTATATTATCAAATGAGAGCGAATATATTGGGCATATAAGTGCTTCGATTTTTGAAGATAAAACTGCCTCTTTGATTATGAGTGGAATTAGAAATATAGAATTGCCTGCAAGTTTGGAAATTTACCATGAAGAAATAAACAATCATGATGTTGCTTTACTTGTAAGTGAAAAATATAGAGGTAGAGGTATGTCAAAGAAGTTAATTTATAAAATGTTTCAATATTTGAGTTTAAAAGGTGTAGATGATGTTTTAGTGTATGGCATTACTGAGAAAATCGCATGGAAAACATACTTAGGTACAGGCGCGCAAAGAATTGATGTGAAAAAAGCAATATATCATAATATATCTAGAATTCTTAATAGTAATGTTTTTGATGATGTTTTACAAGAAAATGTATTTGGTAGAAAATAGGAAGTGAGTAAAAGTATGAATTTAAGAGATGGAGAGGCAAAGATTATAATAGTTAGTGGTAAAGCAAGAAGTGGAAAAGATAAGACAGCGTCTATTTTGAAAGAAAATTTTGAAAAAATGAGTAAAAAAGTTATTATTTTACAATATTCTAGTTATATTAAAGAGTACGTGAGGCATATAAGTGATTGGGATGGAAGTGATGAAACTAAGCCTAGAGAAATGCTTCAATTTGTTGGAACAGAGCTAATAAGAAAACAAATAGATGAAGAGTTTTTTATTAAAAGAATGATTGATGATATTAAAGTTTATAGTTATTTCTTTGATGTTATTATTATAAGTGATGCTAGAATAGATAAAGAAATAGAAAAACTCAAAAATAGTTTTAGAGATGTTGTTTCTATTAATGTTGTTAGACCTAATTTTGAGAGTGATTTAACTAAAGAACAAAAAGCACATTTAACTGAAACTGGACTTCTAGGCTATACAAAGTTTGACTATGAGATTATAAATGATGGAGAATTAGCAATGTTAGAAAATAAAGTAATAGATTTGATGAGAAATTGTGTCATCAGTGGTGACACAAATTAAATATTATAAAAGAGAAAGTTGGAGGAGATAAAAATGAATTTAAAAGATTTATATATTAATTATTTTGAAAGTATTGGACACAAGCAAATACCAAGTGCACCTGTAGTGCCAGAAAATGACCCATCAGTTTTGTTTAATACGGCTGGAATGCAACCACTTATTCCTTATTTAATGGGAGAGGAGCATCCTTATGGAAAAAGGCTCGTTGATTATCAAAAGTGTATTAGGACAAATGATTTGGATTCAGTAGGTGATACAACTCATCATACATTTTTTGAAATGCTCGGTAACTGGAGTTTAGGAGATTATTTTAAGAATGAGTCAATAGAATATAGTTTTAATTTTTTGACTAAGGTTTTGAATATTCCAGCCCAGAGGCTTGCTGTTACAGTTTTTGCAGGAGACGGGGTTATTCCATTTGATGAGGTTAGTTATAATAAGTGGTTAAGTCTTGGAATTCCAAAGTCTAGAATAGAAAAAACAGTAGAAGATAATTTTTGGATAGCGGGGACTAGTGGACCATGTGGAGGAGATACTGAAATTTTCTATTTTAGGAGTGAAGACGAGGTACCAGAAGTTTTTGATGTAGAAGATGATAGATGGGTAGAAATATGGAATAATGTTTTTATGGAGTATTACAAAAACGGTAATGGAGAGGTTAGTGTACTACCTAAAAAGAACGTTGATACTGGAATGGGAGTTGAGAGAACTACTGCTATTTTAGAAGGTGTTAATGATAATTATGAGTCTAGTATTTGGAAGGATGTTATAGAACTAATTTCTGATATTTCAGGTGTTAAGTATGAAGACGCTAAGAAAAGTATGAGAATTATTGCTGACCATATGAGAACTGCTGTTTTTATTGCGGCTGATAAGTCAGGAATAAAGCCAAGTAATACAGACCAAGGTTATATTTTGAGAAGATTAATTAGAAGAGCTATTAGACACGCTAAGACTTTAAACATTGATATAAATAGTGATTGGGAAGAAAGAATTGCTAAGTTAATTATAAATAAATATAAGAATTATTATAGTGAACTTGAAGAGAATGAGAGTGTTGTATTAGATGTACTTAGAAATGAGAAGATTAAATTTAATAGGACTTTAGAAAAAGGTTTAAGAGAGTTTGAAAAATGTATTAAGAATAATAATAGATTAGATGGAACTCAAGCATTTCATTTATATGATACTTATGGTTTTCCTATTGAGTTAACTACAGAACTTGCAAGTGAGAAGGGTATAAGTGTAGATGTAGATGGTTTTGAAGAAAAATTTCGTGCACATCAAGAATTATCTAGAACTAGTAGTGCAGGTAAGTTTAAAGGTGGTTTAGCAGGAAATGGAGAAGTGGAAACTAAGTATCATACTGCAACACATTTACTTAATGCTGCTTTAAAGAGAGTTGTTAACAAAGATGTTCACCAAAAAGGAAGTAATATTACTAGTGAAAGAATGCGTTTTGATTTTTCTTGTGATCATAAATTAAGTGATGAAGAAAAATTAAAAACAGAAGAGTTAGTAAATAAGTGGATAAGTGAAGGACTCGATGTTGTTAAGACTGAGATGAGTAAAGAAGAGGCTATTAAAAGTGGGGCTGAATGTATGTTTATTGAAAAATATCCTGATATAGTAACTGTTTATAGTATTGGAGATGTATCTCGTGAGTTATGTGGAGGACCTCACGTAAGTAATACTAGAGAATTAGGACATTTTAAAATTGTAAAAGAAGAAAGTTCTAGTACTGGTGTTAGAAGAATAAAGGCTGTGCTTACTGATGAAAAGTAGTATATTTGATTTAACATTAAGTGAACTAGAAGACATTTTAGTGGAGAATGGTTTTAAAAAGTTTAATGCTACTCAGGTATTTGAAGGAATTTATAAAAAACGTGTAAGTAGTTTTGAAAGTATTAGTAATATAAGTAAAGAGTTAAAGAAGTTTCTTTTTGAAAATTATAGTTTAGAGTATTTGACTATACTTGAATGTTTGAGAAGTGTTGACACTAACAAATATTTATTAGAAGTTGAAGGTAGTAGTATAGAGTGTGTTTTGATGAAACAGACTTATGGTAATAGCCTATGTATAAGTACAGAAGTAGGATGTAATATGGCTTGTGCTTTTTGTGAAAGTGGTAAGTTAAAAAAGGTAAGAAACTTAAGTGCAGGAGAAATTGTTTTACAGGTTTTGACAATAGAAAGACAGGAAAATATTAGAATAGGTAATGTTGTTGTTATGGGAATAGGAGAACCATTTGACAATTATGATAATTTAGTTAGGGCTTTAGATATTCTTGTATGCCCTAAGGGAATTGATTTAGGAAGTAGAAAGATAACAGTGTCAACTTGTGGATTAGTTCCAAAAATTCGTGAGTTTGCAAATTTAAAGAGTCAAGTAAACTTGGCAATTAGTTTACACGCACCTAATGATGAAATTAGAAATCAGTTAATGCCAATAGCCCGTGCATATAATATGAGTGAACTTATGGGAGCAATTGATTATTATATAGAAAAGACTAATAGAAGAGTAACTATTGAGTATATAATGCTTGACGGTATTAATGATAGTACAGAGTGTGCTAAAGAACTTGCAAATTTGCTTAAGGGAAAACTTGTGTATGTTAATTTAATACCTTATAATAGTACTAGTGGTAGTGAATTTAGACGTGCAAGTAAGGAAAAGATAAATGCTTTTTATGTCACTTTAAAGAAAAATGGAATAGAGGTTGTTACTCGTAGAGAAATGGGAAAAGGTATTAAAGGTGCTTGTGGACAGTTAAAAGCAAGTTATGATAAAATTTAATTGAAGTAAATGGAAAGTTTTAAAGACTGAGTTAAAAGAGTATTATCTTTGACTAGAAAAATAAATGGAGAGTTAAATAAAATTGAATAAAGAAGAACTTTTAAAAATGATTTCATATATAGAAGATAAAGATGTAGCATTTGATGAAAATTGGTTTTATCATGCGTGTTCATTTGAAAAAGAGATTTATAAAAATATTTTATTAGAAGGAATTAAATCCAAATTTGAAAGAACTAAAAGATTGCAAAGTAGTTTTGGATGGAATGGAATTTTTTATATTAGTGTTACTAGAGAAAATATTATGGAAGATTTAGGCAAGAGTGCTTGGAATTTCTTTTATCCCTATTATCCTATGTTTATTATTGATAAAAATGTTAAAGCATATAAGTGTAGGTATTTAGACAAATTCAGCGAGTTTTATAGTAAATTATCTAATACACCATTACCTTATAGAGTTAGTGGATATGTAGATGAATGGCATATATATAGGGTAGTAAAACCTGAAAGTATTATTGGAATAGATTATCCTCTTAAAAAATTAGAATCAGAAGTTTATTTAGAAAGACTTGTTAATATAATAGAATTAATGAATGAAATTAATGTGGATAAACCTATATATGATATTTCTTCTAGAAGAGAAATTAATAAAGAAAAGTGTTTAAAACTTAGTAGAGGGCTCTAATTTGATTTGACTTTTGATGTAAAGTTATGATATATTTAGTTTACACATGAAAGATGTGTAATAAAAAAGCTGGCGATTCCAGCCAAATAAATAGGAAAAGTAATAAAGCGGTGATTCCAACCAAATAAATAGGAAAAGTAATAAAGCGGCGATTCCTCGGCCACAAATTGGGAAAGTAAAAAAGTAGCTAGAGATGCAAAACTCTAGTTTTTGTTTTGAATTGGAACTGTAAAGTTTGATTTGACTTTTGATGTAAAGTTATGATATATTTAGTTCGCATATGAGAAATGTGTATAAAAAAGCTGGCGATTCCAGCCATAATAAATAGGAATTTAAAAAAGAGACTAGAGAGGAAAAACTCTAGTTTTGTTTTGAAAAATTTCTTGACTAATTTATGTGTAAAGTGTTACTATAAGTTTACATCAAAACTTTGATGTGTCGTTGAAAAGGAGTGAGTATTAATGAATAAAATATTAAAATTAGTAAAAGTAGATAGTGAATATTGTGATTATTTAAGACAATTTGATGAGAGAGTTTCTTTTAATTATGGTAGAAAAGAATTAAGGCCTTTTGTTGGAGTTTTATTTATGGTTGGTAATTATAAATATTTTGCTCCTTTGAGTAGTCCTAAACCTAAGCATTTAAATATGAGAAATTCTATTGATTTTTAAAAATTAGATAATGGAAAACTGGGGGTTGTTAACTTTAACAATATGATTCCAGTAAAAGACGAAAATGTATCAATTATAGATTTAGAAAGTAAAGATAATTATATAAATAAATATTCTAAATTATTGAAACTTCAGTTATATTATTTAAGAGAGAATGATGAACAGTTATTTAGGCATTCTAAGCAATTATATAGTAGATATATACAAAAAAGATTACCTAAAAATATAAGAGATAGATGTTGTAATTTTAAATTATTAGAAGAAAAGTGTGAGGAGTTTAATAAGCAATTTGTTTAAGAGTTGTTTATTTTTTGTTTAATTTGACATATAAATTATTAGTTCTCTTTTAAATGAACTTATTTTATGCTATACTTGATATTAGTTAGAGAATAGTTTTAAGAAAGAGGTGTAATATGCTTACACATTATCAAACAGATCCAGGTAAAGTTAGAAGTCATAATGAAGATAGTGTTACTATTGTTAAAAATTTAAATAACGATTATATGCTTATAGTAGCTGATGGTATGGGAGGACATAGGGCTGGAGAGGTTGCTAGTTCTATGGCAGTTACGCATATTGGTAGTAGATTTCAAAGTATGAGTACACTAGGAACAAAAATAGATGCTATAACTTGGCTTAAGGAAATTATAGAAGAGGTTAATACAAATATTATAAAATATGCAGAAGAACATGTTGATTCAACAGGACTTGGAACCACTTTAGTGTGTGCGATTTTGACTAGTGAATATTTGATTTTTGCAAATATAGGAGACTCTAGTGGATTTGTATTTAAGAATGGAAAATTATATAAAGTTACTAAAGATCATACATTAGTAAATATATTAGTAGAAACAGGAGAATTAAGGCCAGAAGAAGCAGTAAATCATCCTCAAAAAAATGTACTTATGAGAGCGCTTGGAGCAACACCTAAAGTAGAGGTAGATATTTTTGATGTAGAAAATACAGTAGATGGTATATTCTTATGTAGCGATGGGCTTACTAATATGGTTACTAAGGAACAAATAGAAAAAGTTTTAAATGATAACGAGTTAGATATAGAGGAAAAAGTGGATAAATTAATAGTAAAGAGTAATTTAAGAGGAGGAAATGATAATATTTCAATTGCTTATTTATGTAGGGAAGGTGCAGAGTAGTGATAATTAAGGGAACTAAAATTAATGATAGATATGCTATTATAAGAACACTCGGAGAAGGTGGAATGGCTAATGTTTATTTAGCATATGATACTATATTAGATAGAAATGTGGCAGTTAAGGTTTTGAGAGGAGACTTAGCAAATGATGAAAAGTTTGTAAGAAGATTTCAAAGAGAAGCATTAAGTGCGAGTAGTTTAAATCACCCTAATATAGTTGAGATGTATGATGTTGGTGAAGATGATGGACAATATTATATAGTAATGGAGTATGTTGAAGGTAAAACTTTAAAGCAACTTCTTAAAAGAAGAGGTAGCCTTACTATTACTGAGGTTATAGATATTATGAGTCAACTTACTGATGGAATGGCTCATGCACATGATGCTTATATAATTCATAGAGATATTAAGCCTCAAAATATTATGATTTTAGAAAATGGACTTATTAAAATAACAGATTTTGGTATTGCTATGGCTATGAATAGTACACAACTTACTCAAACTAATTCAGTTATGGGAAGTGTTCATTATTTGCCACCTGAGCAAGCAAATGGTAAAGGTTCTACAATAAGAAGCGATATTTATTCAATGGGTATTTTAATGTATGAGTTATTAACAGGAGGAGTACCATATAAAGGAGATAATGCTGTTGAAATAGCACTTAAACATTTAAAAGAACCACTTCCTAGTATAAGGAAAAAATTACCTGAACTTCCACAGTCAATTGAGAACATAATATTAAAAGCAACAGCGAAGAATCCACAAAATAGATATAAAGATGCAAGAGAAATGCATCAAGATATAATTACAGCGATGGATGAATCAAGAGTAAATGAGAAAAAGTATGTTTATAAATATCCAGAAAATGAGATGGATAATACAAGAGCACTTGATGATGCAGTTAAGGAGGTTAAAAAAAGCGAAGAAGCTAAAAAAGAAGATATGAAAAGAGTAGAGAAACAAGAAAGTCAAAAACAAAATAAAACATTAATTATACTTGCAAGTATATTTACTGGACTTGTAGTATTAACTGCTGCTATAGTATTCTTGCTTCCTTATTTAACTGAAGAAAAAGCAATTCCAGTTCCAGATGTTTCGAGTATGAGTGCAGTAGATGCAAGTAATAAACTTACTAAAGAAGGATTTACTGTTTATTGTGGTGAAAATGAAGATTATAAATATGTAGCAAGTGATGAAATTCAAGAAGAATATGCTGTTAAGACTAGTCCTGCAGCAGGAACTTTAGTAAAGCCTGGAAGACAAGTTTGTATATATTTGTCTAGTGGAGATGCTAGTTTTGAGATGGAAGATTATACTGGACAAAATTATATTGAAGTTAAGACTAAGTTAGAAACTAAGTATGGATGTAATGTTGTAGTAGAAAAACAAAAGGTAAGAGAAGAAGATAATAAACAGCCAGATACAGTTATAGGAAGTAGTCCTAAAGTTGGAGAAGCTGTTAAAAATGGAGATTCAGTAATATTATATATACCTGAGATTGAAGTAGTTTATCCTGATTTTACAACTGGTTATACTGTAGACCAAGTTAAAGAGTTTGCTGAAAAATATAATTTGAAATTAGAAATAAATGAAGTAGAAAATACTATTTTGGCTCCAGGCACTATTACAACTCAAGATAGACCTGCTGGAAGTGTAGTAGTAGAGGGTTATAATTTTAAAATAACTGTTACTAAGACTCCTCAAGCAGTAGATGATATAATAATGCCTAGTGAAGATGATGAAAATGAAGATAACGAATAGTTTAGGAAAGATAATAAGTATTAATAAAGATTTATACACTGTTATGGAAAATAGCAGTGTTTTTCCGTGTAGAGTTAGAGGAAAATTGAGAGATCAAAAGTTAACAGTTGGAGATGATGTTAAATTTAATAAAGAAACTTTAACTATAGAAGAAGTAGAGGAAAGAAAAAATACTCTTATTAGGCCACTTGTATCGAACATAGATAAATTGTTTATAGTAGTTAGTACACATATACCAGCATTTAGTACATATTTGTTAGATAAGTTTTTAGTTTTGAGTGAAGTTAATAATATAAAATCAGTTATTATTGTGACTAAGTTAGATTTGTGTAGTGGGAAAGAATTAAAAGAAATTAAGAAAGTTCTTAAGTATTATAAAAAAATAGGTTATAAAGTTTATACGAATAAAGAAATACGTAAAATAAAAAAAGAAATGAAAAACTCAGTTATTGCTTTGGCTGGACAAACTGGTGCAGGAAAGAGTACATTACTTAATAAAATAGATAAAAATCTTAATTTGAAAACGGGAGAAGTGAGCGAAGCATTAGGAAGAGGTAGACACACTACTAGACTTTGTGAATTAATGAAAGTGGGAGACGCATTAATAGCAGATACTCCTGGGTTTAGTTCTTTAGAATTAGATATGAATCGTGAGGAAATTTCAAATGGGTTTATAGAGTTTGGTTATAATTGTAAGTATAATACTTGTACACATATTAATAACGATGGGTGTAGTGTTACTCCTAGAGTAGAAAAAGGAAAAATATTAAAAAGTAGATATGAGAGTTATTTGAAGCTGATAAAGGAAGTGAAATAATTGAGAGAAGAAGTGTTAGAAGCAATAGATTTTGTAAGAAAATATAAAACTGAAAGTAATACAATTGAATGTAAGTCTGCATTAGGTGGTTTTCCTAAAAAATGTTATGATACTATTTCTAGTTTTTCTAATAAATATGGTGGAATAATATTATTTGGGATTAATGAAGAAAAAGATTTTTTAGTTGAAGGCGTATATGATGTAAATGATTTACAAAAAAAGATTACTTCTTTATGTAGTGATGCTATGGAACCAGTTGTTAGAGTGGATATTTTAACTTTAGAATTTGAAGGTAAAAATATTGTTGCTGTTAAGATTCCTGAACTTCTTCAAAATAAAAAACCATGTTATTATAAGACTAAAGGGTTAAAAGCAGGTTCTTATATAAGAATTGGTGATAGAGATGAGGTTATGACTGATTATGAAATTTTTTCGTTGCAAAGTTATAATGATCATATTTTTGAAGATATACGTCCTACTAAAAGGGCTTCTATAGATGATTTGAATTTAGATAATTTAAATGAATATATAAATAAAATTAAGATTGAAAAGCCTAATTTTGCTAAAAGTAATTTTGATAGATGTTTAAAATTAAGTGGAATAATAGATTCTAATTCTGAAATAGTTTATCCGACTCTAGCTGGAATTATGATTTTTGGAGATTATCCTCAATCATTTTATCCACAATTATTTGTGGCCTGTATTGTAGTGCCTGGAAATGAACTTGGAGATACTGGAGAATTTGGAGAAAGATTTATTGATAATAAGAGAATAGAAGGTACTATAGAAGAAATGTTAGATGGAACTATGAATTTTTTGATAAGAAATATGAAAACTACTGTTATTATTGATTCAAATGGAGTAAGAATAAATAAACCCGAATATCCTTTAGAGGCATTAAGAGAAGCAGTTGCAAATGCATTAATTCATAGAGATTATAGTGCACAAACAGAGAATGCTTATATTTCTGTTAATATGTATAATGATAGAATAGAAATAATTAATCCTGGAATATTGTATGGTACTAATAAATTAGAAAAGTTAGGGACTGCTACTACGATGGAGTCGAGAAATCCTACGATAGTTAGAATTCTTGAAGAGAAAGGTTCTATAATTGAAAATAGGCATACAGGGATTCCTACTATGAAACGGGAAATGAAAAAATATGGATTACCTGAACCAGAGTTTTATGAAGAAAGAGATAGTTTTAAAGTTGTTTTTAGAAATAACTTTGTAGTCCACAATGGACAACAAAGTGGTTCACAAAGTGGACAACAAAAATTTCAAATTAATGATTATAAAACTATGGTATTGCAGTATTGTACTATTCCAAGAAATGCTAAAGAAATTAGTGAATATTTAAATATTAAATCAAGACAATATATTTCTACTAATATTATTAAACCATTAATAGATGAAGGAAAATTAGAATACACTAATAAGAATAGTATTAATGCTAAAAATCAAAAATATATTTCTGTAAAGGAAGTGAAAAAGTAAATGTTAGTAAGCGGTTCGTTTTTAAATCATAATCCAAAAGAGACAATAGGAAAGTTCGATAAATCAAGTGTGAATTACGTTCATGTTGATATAGCAGATGGAAAGTTTGTTAGTGAGAAGAGTTATACAATTAGTGAAGTTTTAAAGTATAGTACATATACTAGTAAACCATTAGACATTCATTTGATGGTTAATAATCCTATTAAATATATAGATGAATTGAGTATTTTGAATGTTGCTTATATGACTTTTCATTTTGAGGCAGTAAAAAATCCTTTAGAAGTAATAGAGCACATTAAAAATAATGGAATAAGAGCAGGTATTAGTATAAAACCCGATACTTCAGTTAGTGGGATTTTTTCTCTTCTACCTCACTTAGATTTAGTTTTAATTATGAGTGTTGAGCCTGGTAAAAGTGGACAAAAGTTTATGGAAAGTGTGTTATATAAAATAGAAGTTTTAAGAAAAGAGATTGATGAAAAAGGATATAAGACTATTATAAGTGTAGATGGTGGCATAAATGAAGAAACATTCCCTTTAGTTAAAGAAAAAGGAGTAGATATGGTAGTAAGCACTTCTTATTTGTTAGATGGGGATATTGAAAGTAAAATTAGAATGTTTAGAGGTTAAAAAATAACGTATACTTTTAGATTAGAGTATGCGTTTTTAAGTTGTTAATTTTACTTTTTTAGGATACTTTTAGGGTAAGGTTTTCTTTCGTCTGTTTTTCCTATTATGTAATCAATACTTGTATTGTAAAAATCGGCGATTTTACTATATCTTTCAATAGGCATTGCAACTTTTCCACTTTCATATTCACTATATTGTTGTTGTTTTATTCCTAAGTATTGAGCAACGACTTCTTGTTTATAGTCGTGGTCTTCTCTTAAATCTTTTAGTCTTTCTATATTCATTGTATTCTCCTTTTGGTTATATAATCTCATACAATAGATTTCTTGTATTGACTATACAAGTGATATTTTGTATAATTGTTTATATGATACAAGTGATGTTTTGTACAAAAGATTAGGAGATGTATGAAATGAAGAATAAAAAGATATTAAAAGATTTTATAAAAAGAAAATTAAGAACAAAAAAAGGAATAACTTGTCTTACACTAATATTAACAACATTAGTATTAGGGTTATCATATGGGGCATTTGTAATAACAAGTAGTAAATATAAAGCAAGTGAAATGTTAATAAGTGAACTTATGTATGGAATAACTATAACAGAAGATACTACAAGTACTAGTACTATAAGTGGTAATACTGTTACAATACCTGCAAATACTAAAAGTTACTTTTATATAACAGTATCAAGTGTAAATACAATAGATAGTAACTATACATTAGCATATAAAGGAAATATAAATGTAGAATATACAGATAGAACAGCATGGGAACCAAATGGAGTAATAAAAGGAAGTAAAGAAAAAACAAACTCAAAAACAGTAAGAATAGTAATAGATAATAATACAAGTAATAGTGAAACAGTAAGCTTTAAAGTATATGGAGGATATACATTTAATAGTATAGAAAGTATAAACCTAAAAGATGGATATAAAACAATAGGAGGACCATATACTGAAACACTAGCAGTAAATAATAGTATATTAATAGATAAAATAGAAAGTGAATTAAAATGTAGTAATAAGAGTAATTGTAAATATTCAGGAGGAAGTATAAAGAATTACTTACAATATCCAGAAAGTAGTAATAAAGAAGAGAATTTATGGAGAATAATAGGGACATATAATATAGATAATAATATAGTAGCTAAAATAGTAAAAGAGAAAGTAGTAACTACAAGTAAAGCTAAAATAGGAGAGTCTCTAAATAGTATATATGATAAGTTAGATAGTCCAGATAAATACATATATGAAACAAATAAGTTTAATTGTACTTCTAGTGTATGTGAGACTTCAGACTATAACAAAATAGGATTAATAAGTAGTTATGAATACGAAACTATAGGTGGAAGTACATCATATTTAAAAGCAGAAAGTCCATATTATATAATAGACAATAATATAGTAAAAATAGTAACAAAAGAAGGAATAAAAGAATCAGAAGAAGAGTCAGGATTAAGACCAAGTGTATATTTAAAAAGTGAAGTAAGAGTAAATGGAAGAGGAACAAAAGAAGAACCATACAGGGTAAGTGTTGGAAGTGATATAAATCTAATAGCATGGACACTAAATAATCAACCAACAACAAAAACATATCAAGAATTACTAAAAGAAAATATAGTAGATAGTATTCATTGCGAAAATAATACACAAGCACAGTGGAATGAAGAAAGTAAATCAATAACACTAACAAATGTACAAGTACCAGACTATTGTACAATAAACTTTAAAGATGGATACACAGTAACATTAGAATCAAATGATTATAATATAGTAAGTACAAATCCAGTAAGTGTATCACATAATGGAACAGCAGAATTTACAATATCAGAGAAGAGTGGTGGTAAATCATTAAGTCAAGCAAAAGTAAAATGTCCAAGTGGAGCAAGTGGAACAGTAGACTCAACTACAGGAAAAGTATTAATTAACAGTATAACAGAAAGTCAAACATGTAAAATAACATCTGGGCCAACATTGTATGACCAAATATTAGCAGACCATCAAACAAGGAAAACAAGAACAGACTTTAGTAAAATAGCAGACTCAAGTATGAATGGTACAACAGGAGTAATATATCTAGAGAGTGGAAAAGAAAATGGATTTACAGAAGATGAAAAAGATGTATATTACTTTGCAGGAAATCCGAAAGATAACTGGGTATTATTTGCAGGATTTTACTGGAGAATAATAAGAACAAATGAAGACGGAAGTGTAAGA
>CAYWED010000019.1:0-19497 GCA_964457135.1 uncultured Muribaculaceae bacterium | reverse complement strand
AAGACGGAAGTGTAAGACTACTGTATGCAGGAACAAAACATGACGCAACAGATGCTTATATAGCAACATCAACATATAGTATAAATAGTAGTACATATAGCGATACAATGTATGTAGGATGGAAGTATGGAACGAGTGAAAGTTTAGCCAATAATAGAAATGGAAATAATGAAGGGGCAGCAAAGACAGCATTAGATAAATGGTATGAAGATAATATAGAAAAAAAGGGATATGGAGACAAAGTAAGTAAAGAAGCAATATACTGTAATGACAGGGCAACGTCATCATATAGTGCAAGTTCAATGTACTATGCAGCATATGATAGACTAAAAACAAATAAGAGGCCATCATATAGATGTGGAGTAAAGGCAGATGGAAAATTATATGAAAGTGTACAAAGTGAAGCAGATAAATTTAGTGTAGTAAATGAAAAAGCAAAACTAAAATATCCAGTAGGATTAATGACAGCAGATGAGGTAGCATTTGCAGGAGGAGTGTATGGAAGCACCTCACCAAACACATATTACTATTTAAATAGTGTAGGAACTCCCGTTACCGGTAGTACTTACTGGTGGACAATGAGCCCGTTCAACTTCTACTACGGCTACGCGCGCGTGTTCTCCGTGTACGGGTCCGGCAACCCTGGGGTCCTCGGCGACAGCTACGTCAACCTCGCGCTCGGTCTGCGTCCTGTAATTTCTCTAGGCTCTGATACTCTGGTATTTGGAGGAAAGGGAATAGCAACGGAACCTTATGAGGTTAAATAATTCAGGAGGAATTTGAAATGGTAAATGAAGAAGTAATGAATATAAAAGTAGGAGAGAATGTAAGAAAGTATAGAAAGTTATATAGTGCTACTAAAGAAGAACTACCTCAAAGAGAATTAGCTTCTAGAATTGGGACTAGTACTGCTTTAATTGGTGCATTAGAAAGTAGAAAGAGTAGTCAGGGAATAAGTATATATAACTTATGGAAAATAAGCCAAGTGTTAGAAGTACCTATAGATAAATTCTTTGAGTGAATGTAAAATTGTGTAAAGTTTTATAATAAATTAATACGTTTAAAATTAAAAATTGAAAGTACAAATTTAATGTATTTTTGAAAATATTAAATTTTAAACGTATTTTTTGTGTTTAAATATTAAAATTGTAGTGTCAAATTCTTAATTTTTAGTATGATTGCTTTTATTGTTTTTTATGTGTTATCTTCACTTTAGGAGGTGCATAATGCAAGAAGAAATAATAAAAAGAATAAAAGAAATACAAAAGGAAGATTATTTACCATTATATGGAGATTTACAATTTAAGTATATCTATGGTACGACTGAAAATATAAAGTTTACTATTAAATTACTCGAGTTATTATTAAAGGTGGAGAAAGGATTATTAAATGGCTCTAAAATAAAGAGTGAAGTTAAATTAAATAGGAAAACAGTAAGTAGTAAAAGTTTTGAATTAGATATTCTAGTAGAACTACCAGATGGGTCTATAACGAATTTGGAAATGCAACAAGAACTAGATAAAGAAGCAGAAATAAAAAATACATTATATGTATCAAAAATATTTAGTGGAATAGTAAAAAAAGGAAAAGACTATATAACAGCAAAGAAAGTATCACAGTTAGAATTTATAAAAGAAAATAAACAACATAATAATGAAGACATAATAAATAGATATCATATATCAAATGATAAAAATCCAAGTGATAAAATATTAGAAGACTTATTTGAAATCATAACAGTAGACATTGAAAAAACAAATAATCAAGTTTATAATGAAGATGTAGATGAAGAATTAGAAAGAATGTTGAAAGTAATAAAAGCGACTACTTTAGAAAGTGCTCTAGAAGGAGCAGGAAATAATCTACTGTTATTGGAGATGATAGAGAAAATGGTAAGATTTAATGAAGAAGATTATGTACAAGACTATAGTAGACAGCAAGCCTTAATAGATAGTAGGAGAAATAGAGATGTAAAAGCAGCACGAGAAGAAGGCCTAGAAGAAGGACGTAAAGAAGGAAAACTTGAAATAGCCAAAGAAATGATTTTGAAAGATATGTCTAATGAACTTATAAAAGATATAACTAAATTTTCTATAGAAGAAATAGAAGCATTAAGAGAATTAATATAAAAATGAAGGCGAGAATCACCTTCATTTTCTGTCATTAATAGTAATACCAATAGAATTTAACTCATCTCTAAGTTTATCTGCTTCTTCGTAGTTTTTTTCTTCTCTATATTTATTTCTTATGTTATTTATAATGTTTATAAGTTCTTGTTCTTTAGAGTTAGAATTGTTTTTAGAGAAGGTTAAACCTAATATATTTTCAGCACATTCTTTTATAAATTTGTTTATGGCTATAAGTTTGTTTTTATTTTTTTCTCCTGTTAATTCTTTGTTTATAAGTTTAGAAGACTCTAGTACATAACTTATAGCAAGTCCAGTATTGAAGTCATCATCCATAGCTGCTAGGAAATTTTCTTTTAGTTTATTAACTTCTATGTCAGGAGTGCATTCTGTTTCATCTTTTATGATGTTTCTTAAGTTATTTACTGATTCAGTTAGTTTAGTATATATTTTTTCAGTAAGTGATAGTTGTTCTTTACTAAAGTCAGTTGGTTTTCTATAGTGATTTTGTAAAATGTAAAATCTTACTACAGAGCCAGAGTATTCTTTGAAAAGGTCTGGTAGAGTTATAAAATTTCCTAATGATTTACCCATTTTTTGACCATTAACTGTTACTAGGTTGTTATGAATAAAGTATTTTGCAAATGGTGCATTGTTAGCTATTTCACTTTGTGCTATTTCACATTCATGATGTGGGAAAATATTATCCATTCCTCCACCATGTATATCAAAAGTGTCTCCTAAGTATTTTTTACTCATAACTGAACACTCGATATGCCAACCAGGATATCCAAGTCCCCAAGGAGAAGGCCATTTCATAATGTGTCCGTTTTCTGCTTTTTTCCATAGAGCAAAGTCTTCAGGATTCTCTTTGTCATTTGCCACTTCAATTCTTTCTCCACTTACTGTATCTTCTAAAGTTCTATTTGATAGTGAACCATAAGTTTTGAATTTACTTACTCTATAATAAACGTTGCCTTTGTCTGTAACATATGCATAGTCTTTTTCTATTAGAGACTCAACCATATCTATTATTTCTATAATGTGACCAGTAGCGCGGCAACTAATTGATGGCTTTAAGACATTTAGTTCTTTCATTGCATCAAAATAAATATTCTCGTACTTGTATGCTATTTCTACTGGGTCAATTTGTTCTAAGTTAGCTTGACGTTCAATTTTGTCGTCTCCTTCATCAGTATCGCCTACTAAGTGTCCTACATCAGTTATGTTTTGTACATATTTTACTTTGTAACCGAGGTAACACAAATACCTATAAATTATGTCGAAACTAACATAACTTTTAGCATGTCCTAAATGAGGATAACCATATACAGTTGGACCACATACATACATTCCGACTTTTCCTTCATGTAAACTTTTAAATACTTCCTTTTGTCTTGTTATTGTGTTATAAACTACTAAGCTCATAGTTTTCCTCCTAATTACTTACATTATATCATGTAAATATGATTTTTAGTACCTTTTAGAGTAAAAAAACGTGGTATAATTGTAGTTATTGGAGGGTATGTGATGAAAAAGAAATTACCAATAGTTTTATATTTTTCATTTTTAATTATTTATTTAGAGTTAATTTATAAATTTTATGTATTAAAAAATGTGTTTAGTTTAAGTACACTTACAGTTATACTTTTTAGTTTGCCTTTCATTTTTGCTTTTAGTTTAGTGTCATCATGTTTTGGTAAAAAAACTAATAGGGTAATTTCATCAATTCTTTCATTCTTTTTAACTTTTATATATGCTGCTCAGGTTATTTATTATGCTTTTTATTCTTCTATTTTTTCAATTTATAGTGTAAAAGCAGGAACTGGACAAGTTTTTGGAGACTTTTTTAGTGCAATTTTTAATATGATAATGAATAATATAGTAGTTATAATTTTACTATTTGTGCCTTTTATTTTGTATTTGATATTTGCAGGTAAAATATTTAATTTTGAGAGAACAGAGGTTAATAGTTTAGTTTTATCTATTCTTTTTGTGATTTTCTTTTTTGTTAGTTATGCAGTTATATCTTTTAGTAAAAAAAGTATTTATTCTATTAATAGACTATATAGGGAAACACACGCGCCTATGATTACTATAAATAAAGTAGGACTTTTATCTATGGAAATGCTAGATTTAAAAAGGTATATTTTTGGATTTGAAGATAAGTTATATGTAGAAGAAAAGGAAAAAACAGAAGAGGTTATTTTAGAAGAAGAGGTTAAGTATAATGTTACTGAAATTGATTTTGACTCTTTAATAGCGAATGAAAGTGATGAGACAGTTAAGTCTATGCATGAATATTTTAAGGGAGTAGTGCCTACTAAGCAGAATGATTATACAGGAATGTTTAAGGGTAAAAATCTTATTTATATTACAGCAGAAGGATTTGATACGATTGCAGTTCATCCTGAGGTTACGCCTACACTTTATAAGTTAGTAAATAATGGATTTGTTTTTGAAAATTATTATCAACCTTTGTTTACTGTAAGTACGAGTGATGGGGAATATATGTTTATGAATAGTTTGATTCCTAAAGAAGGAGTATGGAGTTTTTCTAGGAGTAGTAATATTTATATGCCTTATGGGTTAGGAAAAGTTTTTAATAATCTTGGTTATAATGCAGTTAATGCATATCATGGACATACATACACTTATTATGATAGACAAAAGAGTCACCCTAATTTAGGATTTAATTTGTATAAGGGATGTGGAAATGGACTTGAAAAGTTAATGAATTGTAAGAGTTGGCCTGAAAGTGATGTGGAAATGATGAATGCTACTATGCCTGACTATATCAATGAGGAAAAGTTTATGGTTTATTATATGACTATTAGTGGGCACCTTAATTATACTTTTGTTGGAAATAATATGTCATATAGAAATAGAAAGTTAGTAGAAAATTTACCATATAGTTCTAATGTTAAAGCATATATAGCAGCAAATATAGAGTTTGATAAGGCAATGGAAAAGCTACTTAATTCTTTAGAGGAGGCAGGAAAACTTGATGATACAGTTATAGTTATTTCGCCAGACCACGAGCCTTATGGATTAAAGGTAGAGGAATTAAATGAGGTAAGTGAAAAAGATAGGGGAGATAAGTTTGAACTATATCACACTAGTCTAGTTATTTACAACAGTGCAATGGAAGAAAATGTAAAGGTTAGTAAGTATGTTAGTAGTATTGACGTGCTTCCTACAGTTTATAATTTGTTTGGAGTAGAGTACGATTCTAGGCTTTTAATGGGAAGAGACGCATTAAATAGTGATGAAGATGGGCTTGTAATGTTAAGCGACAGGAGTTGGATAAATGAGAATGGTAGTTATAATTCTTTAACAGGAGTGTTTACACCTTTTAAAGATGGAGTAGGTGAAGATTATATAAATTCAATTAATAATGAGGTTTATCAGAAATTCACAATGTCTAGTTTGATTTTAGGACAAAAAAATGGAAAATATTTAGATTATTATAGGAGACTTGGAATATAGATTTTATATCTTTATTTTGATAAAATAAAAATAGTTAATGAAAAGACAAAGAGGAAAGAGATGCAAATTATTGATTTATATCATGGAAGCGGTTTTGATTATGAAACTCCAAGTTTAGAGAAGAGTAGAGAAACACTTGATTTTGGGGAAGGATATTACTTGACTACTGATGAAATAATGTCTAAAAAGTGGGCCAGTAATAAAGATAACTCTTATTTATATAAGTATTCTTTAGATATAGAAGGATTAAATATTTATTATTTTAATTTGGATGAGGAATGGTTAGAATTTGTTATAAGTAATCGAAAAGGAATTTTTGATAATAAATATAGTAATTATGATGTTTTAGTTGGAGCAATTGCAAATGATAAGATGTATAGTACTATTTCAGCTTATGAAGAGGGGTTTCTTACTAAAAAACAAACTATTCGTATTTTAAATATTGGTGGATTTAGTGAACAGTTTGTTATAAAGAATAATGATACATTAAGAAAATTAAAATTAGTTTCAAAAGAATTGATAGATAATGAAGAGAAAAAAAAATATTAATCAAGTTAAGGAAGAAAGAATTAAAATTTCTAAGATGACAGATGAGTTTATAAGACAAGAAGTAATTAAGGAAAATAAAGAAAGTGAGTAAGTAATGAAATACGAATTAGATAGGGATTCTTTGAATATTGCTGGGGCTTTTGCTAGAATGTGTGAATATGCTACGGGCGAATATGAAATTGTTTCTTTTTTTAAAAATTTAGTTAATAGTGATTATTTTCAAAAGTTTGATAGTATGTATATTGTTTTTTCTCAAAGTGTTAATTATATGTTCACTATTTTTAAAGAAGAAATGGATAATAAAGGAATAGAACTTTTAAAAATAAGTGAGGATGAAAAGAAAAACATACCTTATTATAAAGAGGCTGCACATTGGATGGGATATGTGTTTTTGATATGGAGAATTGTTGATGATTTACCTAAAGGGTATTTATTAAATTATGATATTAATAGGTTAGTGTATGGGTATGAAACTTTACATACTACTAGTGTTTCAGTTTCTATAGATATGATAAAAGAAGATTTTATGGTGAAAAGATAGTAATGAAGATAAAAAGTAAAGGAATAAATTTGTATTATACTCTTTTAAGTGGACAATGTTTTAGAATGACTTTAGAAAGTGATGGTTCATTTACAATAGTTTTAAGCGATAGGGTTGTTAATATAAAAGAAGATGGAGAGTATTTAATAATAGACAGCAATAATATGGATATGCTAGATGTAGTTGTTTCTAGATATTTGGATTTAGAAAGAGATTATGACGCGATTAATAGAATTCTTGCTAGTAAGTGTGATGTAATAAAAAGGGATATTGATAAGTGTGTAGGTTATAAAATCTTAAATCAAGATAAGTTTGAGATGTTTATAACTTATATAATTAGTCAAAATAATAATGTTAAGAGAATTATTGGAAGCGTTAATAAGTTATCATCTAAGTATGGTGAAAAAGTTATATTTAGAGGTGAAGAATATTATTTGTTTCCAACATTTGATAAATTAAAAGATATTACTAAAGAAGAACTTCGAGGGATGGGTGTTGGATTTAGGGATTCTTATATTATTAATGCTTTAAGTAAGTTAAAAGAAGATAATATGTTTTTAGAAAAAATTGATTTTATGAGTACTGAAGAGGCATTAAGTGAGCTTACTAAAATTAAAGGCATAGGTACAAAGGTGGCAAGTTGTATTTTGTTATTTGGGTATGGTAGATTTGATACTTTTCCTGTAGATACTTGGGTAAGACATTATGTTAGTGATAACTTTAATATAAAGGATAATATAAAGGATATAAGTAAATATATGAAAGAAACTTTTGGTGAATATTCAGGTATTGCTATTCAATATTCTTATCATATTTCTAGAAATTTAAAAGAACAAAAATCGTGAATGATAATTGTTCTTTTTTGTTTTATAGCTTGATTTTATTTAATACTTTTTCTATATTTCCATTCATAATAACCAATTCATTGTCTTTTTTAAAGCCAATTTTATTGTACCAAGCTTGAGGAAATTCTTCTTCGTTACCATATGTATGAAATTCCATAACATTTACATTGTAAATTTCTTTTGCTTTTGTAAGTAGTGTAATTAATAGTTGCCTTGCAATGTGTTTGCCTTGATATTTTTTTGAAACGAATAATTCAGTATCGATAAGTCTATTTCCATCAAACCAAGGTTTAATACCAGACATTATAGCGCCAATTATTTCGTTATTTTCTATAGCTACGAAAAATAAGTCTTTTTGTTTATTAAACCAATACATTAATAAATTTTCAGCACTTTCTATAGTCCAAAATTCTTCAATATTTGCATCATCATACAACTCTTTATAAATAGTTGCTAAATTTTTTATGTCTTCTATTTTTACATTTCTAATCACATTAAACACCTCGTTGTTGGTATTATAGCAAATATTTTGTTGTATGTGTATAATTTTTATATGTGTTTAGAAATTGTTTGATAAGAAACGATGGGTGGTAAATTTATTTTAGTTTTTCTATTTCTTTTTGTGTTATAGTTATGGTTTTCATGTTAAAGTCCTTTCTTTTGGAGTAGTTATAATACCATTTTTTGTAATATGTGTCAAAAATTTGCTATAATGTGAGTGAGGTATAGGTATGAAAGTAATAAGTTTAAAAGAACCTTATGCTACTTTAATAAGAGATGGCATAAAAAGAGTAGAGACAAGAAGTTGGAGCACTAAATATAGAGGAGTAATTTATATTCATGCTAGTTTAGGTTTTGCTCAGGGTGTAAGTGAGAAAACACTTAATTTAGTTAAAGATAAAAATTATAATTATGGAAATATTATTTGCAAGTGTAAGTTAGTTGACTGTATTTATATGACTAAAGAATATGTAGAAGAAAGAAAAGCGAATGATTATCAGGAGTATTTGTGTGGTGTTTATGAAGAGGGAAGATATGCTTGGGTTTTAGAAGATATAGAAGTGTTAGATGAACCTATAAAGGTAAAGGGACAACTTGGAATATGGAATTATTATAGACCAGAAGAAATAATGAATATGATGAATGATATACAATATGCGTCTATTGATAGAAAAACTATGGAAATAGATATCGAAGCTAAAATGATTAATTATGCTTTGATGAGTCCTAAAGAGGTTTTAAAGTACAAAGTTGGTGTATGTTGGGATATAGTAGAGTTAGAAAGATTTTATTTTAAGAGTTCAGGGTATAACTACAAAACTTATTTTATGTGTTATTATGATGATGAAAAGTGTCCAACTCATACGTTTTTAGTATATGAAGATAAGGGTAAGTTTTATTGGTTTGAATATTCTTTTGAGGTGTTTAGAGGAATTCACAAGTATGAGAGTATTTCCAGTTTGATTAGTGATGTTAGGTGTAGGTTTAAGAGTTTTTATGATTTTAAAGATTATAAAGATGGGTGTTTAATAGTGTATAAGTATGAAAAACCAAAATATGGAATGAATATAGATGAGTTTTGTTCTTTTTGTGAAAAGGGAGAAGAGATTTAATGTATTATATTTCAAGGTATCATTGTGAAAGATATGATATTACTTTGGTTAGTGATGGAGAGTTTTTGACTGGTTTATATATAGAAAATCAGGGTGAATATTTTTTAAATAATAATGAATTTACAGAAAAAGAGGTAGGAGTTTTTAGTCTTGCTAAAGAGTGGCTTGATGTTTATTTTTCAGGAGATATACCTAACATTAGTGTTCCTATTAAGTTAATTGGGAGTGAATTTAGGAAAGATGTGTGGGAAGAGTTATTAAAAATACCTTATGGAAGAACTAGTACTTATGGAGAGATTGCTAAGAGGGTTCTTAAAAAACGAGGAAGGACGCGAATGAGTGCTCAGGCTGTAGGAAATGCTATACATAATAATCCAATAAGCATAATAGTGCCTTGTCATAGGGTAATTGGAAGTCGTGGGGATTTAGTTGGATATAATGGTGGACTTGATATAAAAAAGTGGCTTTTGACAAAAGAAAAAATTATGAATAAATTGTGAAAGTTAGTTAGATTTACTTGTTTTATGTGTGTTTTTTTCGTAATATATTAGTTGGAGGTATTGTGATGAAGAAGTTTTTTGTTATGTTAATAGTAGTTTTATTACTTTTTCCTATAAGAATGTCAGCAGTCAGTTATAATTCTTTAGGACTTGAAGATGTTTTGATAGATGAAGGAATAAATTATGAACTATATAATTATTCTCAAGGGAAGGGTAAAGTGAATGTTTATCTTTTTAGAGGTAAAGGTTGTTCACATTGTAGAGATTTTTTAGGATATGTTAGAGATAATTTACTTCCTCAAGATGGATATAAATTTAATCTTATTACTTATGAAATTTGGAATGATGCTAATAATTTGAAACTTTTGAAAAAAGTTTTTGATTATATGGATGTTCCTGAAAATACTGGAATTCCATTTATTGTAATAGGAGATAAATATTTTGTTGGCTATAGTGAAACAGTAGGTAATAATGTAAAAGAAGCTATAGAAAGTTTGTATAAATCCGAAGATAATACTGATGTAGTTCAAGGTGTAATTGATGAAAAGACTAAGAAGAGTGATAGTAAATCTGTGAGTAGTACTGGAGAAATAGTAACAATAATACTTTGTACAGTAGTACTTGGGGCCTTATATATTTTTAAATCTAATTATGATAGAGAACTTTTAGTTAAAAAGATAGAAAATATTAAGATAAAATAAGTAATTAGGTTTACTTTTTTTCTTTTTACTTGTATAATAACAATTGATATATAACAAGCGTTATATTAAAGGAGGAGATATGCCACCGATAAAGAAGTTTGACAAGGAAGATATAATTAAGGCTTCCTTAGAACTTATAGAAAAAGAAGGAAAAGATAGTTTTAATTCTAGAAAACTTGCTAGTTATTTAGGATGTTCTGTGCAACCGATTTTTCATAATTTTACTAATATGGATGAACTTTTAGGAGTTGTTTATGATAGAGTTTATAGTATTTTTGCAAAAGTGATGATAGATGCTTCACTCGAAGAAAATGAGCCTTATAAGAAAACAGGACTTGCTTATATAAAGTTTGCTAGAGAGCATAAAGAGTTTTTTAAGATGCTTTTTATGCAAAAGACTAGTCTTAATAGTGATGACTTTATGGCTAATGGGAGTCCAGTTGATAATATTATTAAGTCTGGACAGAAGATGACAGGGTTAAGTTACGAAGAGCAAAGAGCATTTCATAAAAAGGTATGGATTTTTACTCATGGAATAGCGTGTCTTGTTAATACTGAAACAGCGAAATTAAATGATAAAGAGATAGAAGAACTTTTAACTAGTACAGTTAGAGAAATGTTAATAGGTAATAGAGAGGATAAAAGATGAAAAAAGTAATTGAAGTTAAAAATTTAACAAAAGAGTATAAGAATTTGAAAGCAATAGATGATTTGAGTTTTGATGTGTATGAAGGAGAGATAGTAGGGTTACTCGGGCCTAATGGGAGTGGAAAGTCTACAACAATAAATTCAATTTTATCACTTTTAAATTATAAAGAGGGGAGTATTAAGATTTTTGGTAAAGAGATGAGCCCTAATCAATATGATATTAAGGCAAATATTGGGGTTGTGTTTCAAGATGTGGCTGTGTTTGATGAGTTAAATGTTCATGATAATATAGATTATTTTTGTGGATTATATATAAAAGATAAAAAAGTAAGAGAAGAGTATATAGAAGACGCGATTAAGTTAGTAGGATTAGAAGATTTTAAGAAATTTTACCCTAAACAATTATCAGGTGGACTTTTAAGACGTCTTAATATAGCGTGTGGAATTGCGCATAAACCAAAATTAATCTTTTTAGATGAACCTACTGTAGCAGTAGACCCACAAAGTAGAAATAATATATTAGATGGAATAAAGAAACTAAGAGATAATGGTGCGACAATAATTTATACTACTCATTATATGGAAGAGGTAGAGGTATTATGTGATAGAATTATTATTCTTGATAAAGGAAAAATACTTGCAAGTGGGACAAGTGATGAGTTAAAGACTCTTGCGAATATAGAGGAAAAAGTTAGTGTAAATGTGTTAAATTTGAGTAAAAAATATATAGATGAAATAAGTAAGTTAAAGAATGTAGAAGAGGTAAATTATTCTAATAATGTGTTAGTAGTTGTTTATAAGAAAGGTAAAGATAATTTGGTGAAATTAATGGAATACTTAAATAAAGAAAAAATAGAGTATGATAAGATATTCAGTGAAAGACCTACTTTAAATGATGTATTTTTGGAACTTACTGGAAAGGAACTTAGAGACTAATGTTTTGGCATAATTTTAAATATTCTTTGAAAACTTTAATTAAAGATAAATCTTTGGTTTTTTGGACTTTGGCTTTTCCTATTATTTTAGGGACTATGTTTAGTTTGGCTTTTAGTGATATTGAAAATTCTGAAAAATTAGATGTTATTGATATTGCTATTGTAGACGGAGAAGACACAATGCAAAATTCGATTTTTAAAAGTGTTTTTGAGTATGTAGAGAATGGTGAAGAGAAACTATTTAATACTCATTATGTTAGTAGTGATGAAGCAAAAGAGATGATTCAAAGTGAAGAGGTTATAGGTTATTTGACACTAGAAGAGAGTCCTAAAATGGTTGTTGGGACTAATGGAATTAATGAGACAATTTTTAAGTATGTGTTTGAAGAAGTTTTAGAGTATTCTTCTATGGCTCATGAAATAGTAGCAAAAGAGGTTAATAAGGAAGACGCAGTAATTGAAAATTATGAAGAGTTTGCAAGAAGAGTATATAATGATATTTCATTTAAAATGAAAGAGTCTAGCAATATGGAAAATATAACAAGTAGGAATCTTTCTTATACTATGGTAGAATTTTATACTTTGATTGCTATGACTGCTTTATATGGTGGAATTCTTTCAGTTGCGGCTATAAATAAGTGTTTAGCAAATATGAGTAGTAAAGGTGCAAGAGTGGGAGTAAGTCCTACTAGAAAAAGCGTGTTAATTCTTAGTAGTTTACTTGCTAGTTATGTAGTAGAGGTAATTGGACTTTTAATATTATTTTTGTACACTATTTTCGTTTTGAATGTGGATTATGGAAACAATTTAATTCAGGTAATTGTTACTGCACTTGTTGGTACTTTGGCAGGACTTTCTCTAGGGTTATGTGTGGCGTCAAGTTTCAAGGTAAGTGAGAACAGTAAAACTGGTATTTTGATTTCATTTACTATGACGTGTTGTTTTTTGTCAGGAATGATGGGTATTACAATGAAATACTTGATTGATACAAATGCTCCTATAATAAATAAAATAAACCCAGCAGCTATGATTACAGATGCACTTTATAGTTTATATTATTATGAAGGGTTTGAACGTTTCACCACAGATATTATTAGTTTATTTATATTCTCTTTTGTAATGATTATAGTTTCATTTATTAGTTTAAGGAGGCAAAAATATGATAGTATTTAAGACATTTGTAAAGGTTTTAAATAAATGTAAAGGTCCAGTTATATTGTTTACAGTTATGTTAATATTTTTTGGAGCATTAAATTTTAATAATCAAGAAGGAAGTCTTTCTTTTGTGGGGACTAAGCCTGATATAATTATTGTAAATGATGATGTAAATGAAGGGATTACTAAACATTTTATAGAGTATTTGGAGAGTAAAAGTAATATTATTGATATACAAGAAGAAGATAAAATTAATGATGCTTTATTTTATAGAAATGTAAATTATGTTGTTTATATTCCACGTGGTTTTAGAGAAGATATTAAAACGAGAGTGAAACCTGTAATAAAGTATAAGAGTACAGGGGATTACAATGCAAGTTTAGCAAGTATGATGGTAGATAGATATATGAGTGTTCTTAATGTTTATAATGAAGTTAGTGAAAGCGAAGAAAAACTTATTAGTTTAGTAAGTAAGACAATAGAAATAGATGCACCAGTGGAGGTTACATCAAAGTTAGATACTAATAGTTTATCTAAACTTTCAACATACTTTAATTTTATGAATTATTCAATTTTAGCAGGGCTTGTGTATGCTATTTGTTTGATTTTAAGTAGTTTTAAGAAAGAAACAATTTTAAAGAGAACTGTTATAAGTAGTATAAAATATGAGAAATTTAATAGACAATTGATTTTGTCAAATGGACTTTTTGCCATTGTTTTGTGGACTTTGTATATGATTTTGAGTTTTATATTACTTGGAGATATTATGTTTAGTACTCATGCTTTAATATGTGTGATTAATTCATTTGTATTTCTTATGTGTGCTTTAGTTATTGCGTTCTTTATAGGGAATCTTGTTAAGAATAAAAATGCTGTTAATGGTATTGTTAATGTAGTTGCATTAGGAAGTAGTTTCTTGTGTGGTGCTTTTGTTCCTGTGGAGTTTATGCCAGATGCTGTTATTAATTTGGGTAAGATTTTGCCAAGTTACTGGTATATTAATACTAATGATTTGGTTAAGAGTATAGAAGCGTTTAATTTAGATAATTTAATGCCTATTATTAAAAATATGGGTGTTATGGTTTTATTTATAATTGTTTTTGTAGTTTTAACTAACGTAGTAAGTTATAAGAAGAGGAAAATTGCTTAGAGATGAGAGATAAAATTAAGTTATTTGAGTCTTTAGGAAAGTCTAAATTTAGGAGTAGTTTTCATTTAAAAGATAAAGATAAAAAGTATGTTGTTGATAAAGGTTTAGATAAAATAAGAGAGCATGCTTATGATTTTATAAAAGCAAGGCTTGCACCAAGTGTGATTTTAAATGATGGTAAGCAAACACCTATGAAGGGACACCCAGTTTTTATAGGACAACACGCGACTGGAACTTGTTGTAGGGGTTGCTTGTATAAATGGCATGGTATTCAAAGTGGTAAAGATTTAAGTGAAGAAGAGATTAATTATATTGTAGATGTGATTATGGAATGGATTAATAGAGAGATGAAATAAAAAATTCTTACTGATTTTAGTAAGATTTTTTGGTGTGCAAAATTAAGATTTAAAAGTTTAAATTTAAGATTTGTAATGTGAAATGTAGTCATATATATAACAAAGTGGTGTTTAAAATTAAAATTTGTATTTGCAAAATTGAATTTTGCGTATTTTATATTGCTACAAAAATATGTAGACAAAAAATGATTATTATGTTAATGTGTTATTAGGAAATGGTTAGTACCTAGTGTTTGCCTACTCTCACTTAAAGTGCTTGACGAAAATTTACAATAAGGGAGGTGGCTTAGTATGAAATGGAAAGCTTTCGTTTTGAAGTTGTTGCAACACATTTGTGCTATTTTGCTAATCACGGCTTTAAGCCCTCGATTGTAAAGAAATAACACCAAGTTGAGACTTGATGTTTGCTTGATGTAGTAAACATTTAGCACTGCTAAACATTTCCTGTTTATAATTTTATCAAATAATTATAGATAATTCAATATGGATTTATTTAAAGAAATTAGCCCAGGGATCTTTTTTCTTAAGACGCGCTTTTATATTTTTAATTGTTATGTCATTTGGTTTGATAGTATCAAGTTCATTCCAGTAAATAGGACAAGAGACTGGTGCATTCTTTTTTAGTCTTAAAGAGTATGGGCATACACTAGTAGCGCCTAGTTTATTTCTAAAGTAGTCTATGAATATTTTTCCTTTACGTTTTTCTTTTCTAATGTTAGTTGTGTATTTTTTCGGATAAGTTTCTGCTAGTAGAGTTGCTATATCATGCGCAATTTTCTCACATTTTTTCCAAGATGAAGTTTCTAGTGGTACATAGATGTGGTATCCTTTACCACCACTTGTTTTTAAGTATGATTTTAGTTTTAAGTTATCGAGTATTTTTTTTAAGTCTTTGACGCACCCTCGTACTTTATTAATGCTTAATTTTTCGTCAGGGTCTAAGTCAAATACCAATATATCGGGCTTTTGGACTTTACTTTGAGGGCTACCCCAGATGTGAAATTCATAACTATTCATGTTTGTTTCATAAATAAGTCCATTAATATTCTTTATATAGTAATAGTCTATTTTGTTATTTAGTTTGTCTTTAAGTATTTTTTTACCTATATCTTTAGTGTTAGTGTTTAAGTGTTTCATGAAGAACTTTTCTTTCTTTAAACCATTCGGACATCTAACTGTGCTTATTAGTCTATTATCTAGAAAAGGGAACATTCTTTTTGCAACTAATTTATAGTAATCAACTATATCTTTTTTTGTTATTTTTTCTTTTTCAAATATTATTTTATCAGGACTAGTTATTTCTACTTTTTTTAATTTTTCTTTTTTCTTTGTTATTTCTTCCATAGTTCTACCTGTTTTTATACTAGTGGTGTATTTATTTATATTAGTAAAATTTGTAAATTCATCTTTTTCTTTTATTAGAAGAAAATTATTGTCTTTAAATTTTACTAGAGACCAAGAACCTTTTAGCCGTTTTCCATATAAAGTAAATTTCACTGGGTCTTTGTTAAAATTTGGTGTAGTGTTTTTTAGAGGTTCCCAAGTGCCTTTGTCCCACAACATTACAGTACCTGCACCGTATTCACATTTTGGTATTGTTCCTTCAAAATTTCCATAACTAAGTGGGTGGTCTTCTACGTGTACTGCTAAACGTTTGTCTTTAGGATTAAATGAAGGACCCTTTGGTACTGCAAAACTTATGTAAACACCATTATATTCTAGTCTTAAATCATAATGATCTTTTCTTGCTAAGTGATGCTGTACTACGAATTTTAATTTTTTAGTTTTATTCTTTTTTACTTTTCCTATTGGTTCTTTAGTTTTATTAAAGTTTCTTTTTTTATTATAGGTTTTTAAGTTTGGCATATTTTCTCCTTTTAAATATCTTTATATACAGGGTGTCTTAAGTGATTGTTTTTTGTTCTTTCTAAAAAATTAATTTTACAGGAAATAGTCGGTTTTATGTAGTGAATATTTTCTTTAAAATCTTGAAAGTAGTTTTTAGTTTCTTTTTGTGATAAGACAACTCTATAAATGCTTGCTTTTTTACTTATAGATACTTTTCCAACAAAGTGAAAGTAGTCACTAATGTATTCTCCTAAAGAAAGGGATAAGATATTATTTTTCTTTAGTTCATAACCACCTATTAAAAAGATACCTTCTTGAATATTTTTAATCTTTATAAAGTCATCTGTTCTTTTGTTTATGTAATATTTGCTTGTTTTTTTCTTTGCTACGATTCCTTCTAGTCCTAATTTTTTAACACTTTTAAATAGTTTTAATCCATATGTGTCTACTGTTTTAGTTTTTATAAATATGTTAGTGTCTTTGTAAATGTTTAGATATTCTTTTCTTTTTAGTAGGGGGAAGGACGTTAAGTTTTTATTTTTATATAGAATGTCAAAACAAACAAATATAACAGGGTTAGTAGTGGAGTAGTGTTTTATTTTCTCTTGATTTTTTATGTGTAGTCTTTTTTGTAAGGAACTGAAATCAGGTTTATTATTTTCTAGTGTTACTATTTCTCCATCAAATATTACTTTGTCTTTAACTATTTTTGTTAATTCTTGTAGTTCAGGGAAAAGGTGTGTTATATCTTGATTATTTCTACTATGTACGGTTATTTTTTTTGGACTTACAAATATAACTACTCTTATACCGTCAAACTTTAGTTCAAATATGTAGTCAGTGCTGTCAAATGGTTTATTTGTTTCTGAAAGTAACATAGGTTTCCAATTTTTGTTTTTCCATAAATCCATCATTTTTCTTTTAAACTCTTTTCTAGTGCTTCCATTAAGTCATTTATTTGAGTTTTATTTTTCTTTTTAGTAGATTTTATACTTTTCCCATTAATTTTGTCTTCAATTGCTTTTTTTATGTTATTTTGATATTCATCTTTATATTTGACTGGCTCGAATTTTCCTTTTAGTGATGAAATTAGTTTTATAGCAAGGTCTAATTCTTTTTCATTTATTTTATAGTTGTTTTCATCTTTTTTTGTGTAAACTTCTTCGTCAAAGTAGAGTGTAGTCATTATAATATTTTCATTATTAAATCTTAAAATACAGTAGTAGAATTTGTTTCCTATTACTGTTTTGGCGAGTGCTACTAGTTTAGTTTTTTTTAATGCTTCACAAAATAGATGGTATGCTTTTCCTTTACCAACAGAGTCTATATCATAACTTTTTTCAAAATATATTGGGTCAATACTATTTAGTGGAATAAAAGATATTATTTCTATTTCTTTATCATTCTCTGGTTTTAGTTTGTTTAATTCTTCTTTTTCAAATATTACGTATTGATTTTCTTCGTAAGCATATCCTTTTATTATCTCAGTTTCTTTAATGTTTTTTTTACATTTTGGACAGTATTTTATGTAGTTGATTCTACTTCCACATTTGTCGTGTAGTTGGTTAAAAGATGCATCATTATTTTTAATGATAGGAGTTATGGAAACTGGAATGTTTACAAGTGCGAAGTTAATAGTGAATTTAGTATTAGCCATTAGTTATCACCTATTATTAGTATTTATTTTTTTGTATTCTTTTATGTATTTATACATAAAAAAAGTGTAAATTTTACAATTTTGTTTTTACACTTTTGATTTTTATTCTACACTTACTATTTTTGCTTTTGCTATAAATGAGAATGCCCACATGTTAGTTTTGATTGTAAATGTTATAACCGGTTTTTCTTCACTTAAAGTTATTTCTCTGTTAGCCTTGTCTTTAGGTGAGTTAAAACTTATTTTATGTGTGCCATATGGAACTTCTAATTCAATTGTTTTTCCATTTGATATGTTGCCTTTTGGTTTTTCATCTACATATGCAGTAAAGGGAATTGCACATCCATAAAAGCTTCCTTTTCTTTTAATTATTACTTTTCCAAATTTCATATTTGCATATTCTGTTTTAGCTCCACATCCTTGGCAAAATTTCTCTCCCTCGGCTATAACGTGTCCGCATTTGTTACATTTCATTAAATTTCACTCCTTCATTTTTTATCTATTTTTATTATAATACAAATTTGTTTATTTTTGAGTGTTTTTTTGAACTCATGTTAGAAAAAGGGAAAATGACAACAATAAAAGAATATATATTAGAACTAATTATTACTTTTCTCTTTGTCAACTAAATTAACATCCCTTATTAATTTGATAATATCACTATCTTTAATTTCCAATACTTGAATAATTTTTTTAATAGTTTCAAACTTAGCAGTATTAAGTTTTCCATTTTCAATTCTATATAAATTTCTCCAAGATATATTACATAACTCTGCTAATTGCTCTAGTGTATAACCTTTCTTTATTCTATATTTTTTTAACATACTTTCACCTATGACAATTATGTCATATTACTTTTAGTCAATGTATGACTTGAATGTCATATTTTTATTGACACAAAAGACATAATTTGATATGATTTTTATGACATACAAGTCATAAAAATAAAACAACTTTAAAAATCTTTAGGAGTTGAATAGAAATATGAAGAATAAAAAGTTATTAAAAGATTTTATAAAAAGAAAATTAAGGACAAAAAAGGGAATAACTTGTCTTACACTAATATTAACAACTTTAGTATTAGGTTTATCATATGGAGCATTTGTAATAACAAGTAGTAAATATAAAGCAAGTGAAATGTTAATAAGTGAGCTTATGTATGGAATAACTATAACTGAAGATTCTACAAGTACTAGTACTATAAGTGGTAATACTGTAACAATACCTGCAAATACTAAAAGCTATTTTTATATAACAGTATCAAGTGTAAATACAATAGATAGTAACTATACATTAGCATATAAAGGAAATATAAATGTAGAATATACAGATAGAACAGCATGGGAACCAAAAGGAGTAATAAAAGGAAGTAAAGAAAAAACAA
>CAYWED010000018.1:0-21341 GCA_964457135.1 uncultured Muribaculaceae bacterium | reverse complement strand
CTTCTTAAAAAAGTAGATAAAGTTGATACTCGGGCACTTTCAATTTAATTCAAGCTTTTTTGTTGCTGATAATCATTCCAAGTATTAGTTTTTAAGAATTCAACACTAAAATATTAAAATTTGTACTTTTAAATTTCGATTTTAAACGTATTAATTTCTTTATAAATTTTTTATCATTTTAAAATAAAAAGAAGTTTAAATTTCAGTATTTACACATTCAAACTTCACATCATAACTATAAAACAAAAATTTCTTTTTTACTGTTATATCAGCAGCACACACTTTATCATCAAGTTTTAATTCTCCAATATAACCTTTACTCTCTAATTCTTCAGTTGTAATTGTAATAGGTAATTTAGTTTCATTATCTTCTACATATTTTCTAGCAGCATCTTTGATAGTCTCTTTTAAATTAATATACTTAATTTCACTTTGATATTTAACACCTATAAAATAAACACTACACACTAAAGAAACAATTATGAAACCCCATAAGGCAATAATTTTATTACTCATTTAGTAATCCTTTCTCTCTTCATATCCTGTAGATTTATATTTTTTACATTTTAAATATCCATCATATTCAATTTTTTCTTCACTATCTAAATAAACAGCAACATATCCTGAACAATCATTACCATCTGTATCTTTTAAATTATCAAGTAGTCCTTCACTCTTTAATTGACTTACTCTAATATATAAAGTATCTACTCCTAATTTATTTTCGTAATATTTCTCTATATATTTTTTTGTAGCATTTTCCATTTTTTCCACCAAAGAAGGATAACTTACAATTGGCTTTTTCTCTTCTTCTTTTTTATTATTAGTATTAGAATTACCATCAAAAAAATGAAAATTATCATCAAGTAATCCAAACTTTTGAAGTCCCCACATACTAATAAGTAAACAAAGTATAAACACTATTAAAAAAGCAAAAAACGCTCCAAATCCCCATCCATTTTTATTTAATTTCATAATAAATCACCCCATCAATTTCCTATATTATACACTAAAATCATTAACTTTTATAGTATATCCTTATAAATTCTATTTTCAATATAATTATTTACATAATCATTAACAAACTCTTTACTTAAATTAAATTCATTTATCACTATTTTTTCATATTTTGCCTTTAAATCAGGTATATCCTCTTTAATTATTACATAAATATCTTCATAATCAAGTCCATCATAATTATGAACAACAATGTTTCTAAGTCCTTTAATATTTATAAAATCTATTTCAGAATGATTCGATTTAAAATCACTAGAAAATCTTGTAATAAGCTCACCAATTTGTTGTAAACGCAAAACAATAACATCTATGAAAAAATAATCATTAATAAAATCCGTATAACTATTTATTTCTGTATTAATTTTTTCAATGACTGCCATATGACAAAGTGAATGTAAAAGATATTTTAAATCCCCCTCTATTTTATTCATACAAAGTTACTCCATCTTTAATAATATTTTTATAAAAATTTGACTCTTTATTTATATTTCTTTCTAAAAATAAATCAACAAATTTACCAGACCTTTCTTTAATTTCACTCATAAGTCCAATAGATTTAATTCCTTTAAAAGTATCATTTCCTTCTACCATTAAATCAATATCACTTTGAGATTTAGCATCACCTCTAGCATAAGAACCAAATAATATTACTTTTTTTACTCCAGGATAATACTCATTAATTAAATCAGTTACTATTTTCTTTATTTCCTCAATAGTATATATTTTATTTTCTATAAACTCCACAATAACACCTACCTATCACATAAATTATACCAAATTTCATTCTTTATTACAAACCAGGCATTTAACCTCATCTTTTTTGGTAACTAATAATTCTCCACATTTAGGACACACTTCTCCTGTAGGCTTATCCCACAAAGCATATTTACAAGATGGATAATTAGAGCATCCATAGAACTCTTTTCCTCTTTTAGTTTTTCTAACTATTATATTTCCAGTTTCACACTTAGGACATTTACATATAATAATTTCTTGTTTCTCCACTTTAGGTATATACTTACATTCTGGATATCCACTACACGCGATGAATTTGCCATATTTTCCATATCTATAAACTAGGTCTCTTCCACACTCTGGACACTTCTCTCCTGTTACCTCAGGCGCTTCTTTTTCCATTTTTTCATAAGCCTCATCAACCAAAGGCTCAAAATCTTTATAAAATTTATCTAAAAGTTCATACCATACTTCATCACCTTCTGCAACTTTATCAAGTTCAGTTTCCATTCCACTTGTATATTCTACATTTATTATAGAACTAAAACACTCCTGTAATTTATCCGTTACTGTAATACCAACTTTTGTAGGGTGAAATTTCTTCTCATGTGTTTCTATATACTTTCTTTCTTTTAATACCTCTATAATCTTAACATATGTACTAGGTCTACCAATACCCAAACTCTCTAATTCTTTAATTAACTTTTCTTCAGTAAATCGAAGAGGTGGTTCAGTAAAATGACTTGTCTTATGTATATCTTTACTAACTATAACTTTAGAATTATAATTTGCAAAATCAGGAAGAACTTTATCTTTAGATTCTTCAAATTCACCATATACTTTCAAATACCCATCAAAAGTACCAACTTGTCCACTTGCTGTAAACTTATAATCATTATTATCAAGTACTACATTTGTAGCCATAACTTTAGCATCAGCCATTAAACTTGCAAGTGCTCTTATGTAGATTAGATTATATAATTTATATTCATCAGGTGTTAAATAAGGTTTTACTTGTTCAGGTGTTCTATTTATACTAGTTGGTCTAATAGCCTCGTGTGCATCTTGAACATTTTCACTTTTCTTTGCTTGTTTTGCATACCCTACATATTCTTTACCATATTTACTTGTAATATATCCTTGTGTTTCTTTAACAAACACATCGCTTAACCTTACAGAGTCAGTTCTCATATAACTAATTAAACCTACTGTTTCTTGAGCTAAACTTTTTCCTTCATAAAGTCCCTGTGCAATTCTCATAGTTTTTGATGCACTAAAGCCTAACTTACTACTCGCCATTTGAGTTAATGTACTTGTAGTAAATGGAAGTTTACTCTTCTTACTTTTTTCTTTTGCTTCTACACTTTCAATAGTAAACGCATTACTTAACTTGTCTAAAATATCATTTGCTTCTCTTTCACTTTTAATTTCTAACTTTTTATTCTTATACTTTGTAAGTTCAGCCTCAAAATCATTAAAAACTGCTTCTATTGTAAAATATTCTTCACTTACAAAAGCCTCAATCTCTCTTTCTCTATCAACAATTAATTTTAAAGCAACACTTTGAACACGTCCAGCACTTTTACCTTCAGTCTTATTTTGCATTAACTTACTTAATCTAAAACCAATTATTCTATCTAATATTCTTCTACTTTCTTGACTATGAACTAAATCCATATCAATATCTCTTGGCTTTTTAAATGCCTCTTTAATAGCATTTTCAGTAATCTCATTAAAAACTACTCTACCATAATTATCTTTAAGATTTAAAGCATCTTTTAGATGCCAACTAATAGCCTCTCCTTCTCTATCAGGGTCTGTTGCAAGAATAACATAATCACTGTCTTTTACTTGTTTCTTTAAATCAGTAACTAACTTTCCTTTTCCACTTATAACTTTATAATTGGGCTTAAAATGATTTTCTAAATCTACTCCCAAACCATATTTACCACTAGTTGCTAAATCTCTAATATGTCCTTTACTAGAAGTAACTTTATAATCTTTTCCTAAATATTTCTCTATTGTTTTACTTTTACTAGGACTCTCCACTATAACTAAATGTTTCATATTTTTCTCCTTTTATTATATATATTTTAAAGTTTTTCTTAAAATTCATAAACACTTTTCTAGACTTAAGAATACACTATGAATATTTGTTTGTCAACTGTTTAAAAGCAAAAAATAAAGACTTACAGTAAACTTATTTTAAAAAATCATACTTACTAATTAATTCACTTCTTAATTTCTCATTATTAAAATATATTTTTCTTATATAATCTTTATTCTTATATATAGTGTAATAATTATCTAAATAATCTAAAAACATATCACTTTCTATATTTTCATCTAGCAATTTTATAACTTCTTCTTCATAATTGTACAAAGTCCCCTCTAAAAACTTAAAAATATTATTTAAAATAAAATCTTTAATCTTAGATTCACATCTACTTTTATCATTCTTTATTTTAAATATTTCACTTACTAATTTAGATTTATATATATATGATTTATCCCTTTCTATTAAAGGTATATACAAATAAATTATATAGTTTTTAATCCATATTTTAAGTTCACTTATATTTTCCATAGGGAAAATTATTAATCCATATAAATAAGAATCCATATTAGATACATAATCATCTATACTATATTTTTCATAATTATTACAATCTATTAGTTTACTTAACTCACTACTATTTCCAAGAATAATTTCTAAATACTTAAATTTAATAAAGTTAGCACAACCAAATAAATCTTTCATAACTATATTCTCCCATATCTTTTTATTCTACGAAAATTATACAATATAATTTTACTAATTAAAAGAAAATTAAAACGAAGTGTTTTAATTCATCTATTTCACTAAAAAAGTTTTTCCATTAAATTGGAAAAACTTTTTGAAAATGAATTCTTTTGCACTATATTGGAAAAAATTTATTATTTAATTATTTTTAATAATAACACTATCTGCCCACTCAATTAATTTATCTTTATATTCGTCTTTCTCTTCTTCCTTACATGCAAAGTTTACTAACCAAAAGTCTTCTTCACTTTCATATATTACACATAAATAATAAAATTTACCTTTCTCATCTCCAGCAGTATATGTATAATAATAGTATTTTTCTGACTCACTTTTCTTTAATTCACTAGGATTATTTTCATTCGTTTCATGTGCTAAATTAGCATAATTTTCTAAACTTACTTCATCATATCCAAGTCCTAATAAATATGATTTTTTCTCACTATTTCCTAAAACCGCTACATCTCCAAATAAATTTTCAAATGCTATACTAAATCCATCTACTTTAGTTTCAAACATAAATTCATCACTTTTAAATGAAAAATCTCCCACTTCATAAGTAGTATCTACAGAAGGTATTTCAAATACAAGATTTTTACCAAACACACCAGCGCATACTATTAACACTAGAAGTACTCCAAACATACTAATTGCAGTAATTATTTTTTTATTCATACATTTCTCCTCCTCAATAAAATTCTAACAATTATTTTAAATCTTTCATATATCTTTTTAATTGCTTAGAATTAGGACCTAAAATAATTTTAAGTTGATTATCTATCTCTACTATTCCCTTAGCACCTAACTTTTGTATAGTATCTTTATCAACCACACTAGTGTCTTTTACTAATACTTTAAGTCTAGACATATTTATTTCTGTTTTAATAATATTATCTTTTCCACCTAATGCTTGAATAAGTCTATTTATTCTAATTGAAAAATCTTTTTTATTTATTTTTATTACTATAATAGATATCAAAACCAAAATAGCAAATATAATAATATATTGATAATACATACTCATCTTCTCCTACTTAAATTATACTATACTATAAAGAAAAAAGAAATAAAAGTTTTTTTCTATTTCTTAAGCACTTTCTTTAATTCAGTTTTACTAATCATAGTTTCTTGCGTTTCTTCACTAACCACCAAAAGTAATTGATTTAATTCTTCTATTGAACTTACACTATCTATTATTTCATTAAAAGGCAATTGAGTATCCCTACTAGCAGTTTCCTTACGTCCAACTTCATCTATTAACACAAGTTGCTCCTCAAAACTTTTAGTTTCTAAAATATCCTTTCTCCAAATCACAGATATTACTTCACCATTAAAATTATATTCTAGAGCCTTGTCCATTAATGCTAATTGTTCGTCTACTGTTCTACATCTTAACAAATCAAAGTCACACGCCAAATTAGATAAAGAACCATCTGGTAATAATTTTTCTATTAATCTTATCTGCTCTTCTACACTACGAAGTTCAAGTACCTCTTTATTCATTACAATACCACAAACATCTACGCTTTCTTTATACTTGTACATAATATCCATTAATTTTAAAACTTCTTCATTTGTTCTAACTTTTAAAACATTATAACTACAAACAATACTCAAAACATTATTTTCATAATCACATATCTTTGCCTTTTCTATTAATTTAATTTGTTCATCTATTGTTGTCAAAGTTAAAATTGTTCTATTAATTATTAAGTCTTTGACATTTGTATTACATTCACAATTATATAATTCATCAATTAATCTTAATTGTTCTTCATTATTTCTATATTTTAATACATTTTCATTAGTTATAACTTCAAAAATATAATTATTATACTTATATTTTTTTAATCTATCTATTAACTCTAAATGTTCTTTTAGATTTCTTTTAGATATAACATCACTATCTATTGCTAAATTAAGTAAATTATCATCATTACCAACTTTATCAATAACTGCAATTTGCTCAGTATAATTTCTATTTTCTAACAAATCGTAATCTTTAATAAGAGATAAAACATTTTCATTATACTTATAACTTTTTAACTTATATACTAACTTTAATTGTTCATTTAAGTTTCTATATTCTAATATTTCTTCACTTATACATATCTCTAATACATTATCATTATAGTCACATGTCCTTAATGCCTCAGCTAAACATAATAATCCATCAATACCTCTTGCTTTTAAAATGCTCTCATTACAAAGCAAAACTATTGCATTATGATTATACCCACATTCCTTCATTTTAGTATAAATTCTCTTCATTACTTGAGAATCTAATTTATCAAAATATTTAACTATTACTTTAATATCTTCTAAACTAACTCCATTTTTTATTAACTCTTCTATTATACTTTTTTTCATAAGAACCTCCCTAACAACTCTATTATACAAAGAAATTAACAATAATCAAATAAATTTACATATTTCAGGGGTTTATCATTCACAAAACGCACTATATTTCATAAATTATTAGTGAATATAAAGAAGGGGTGGATTATATGAATAACAATAATTTTAACAATAACTGTGGATGCAATAACAACAATAATGAATGTGAAAACAACTGTATAGCAGAAATTCTTCAAGTAATAAATGTACTTCAATCTAATGCTTGTCCTGAAAACTGCTTAAATTCATGCGATAGACCTGCATTAGGTGGAGGAACTAACTGTGTTGTATGTAATACTAGACCAATAATGTTATACACTTGTTGTGGTAATGGTACACCATGGAGCATGCCAACAACTAGAACTAATACAAATTGTAACGAAGCAGGCACTACTGGATGCTCTAATGTATTTAGAGTAGAAAAAATCGATGGTTGTTGTGCAACATTTAGAGTACTAGCACCAAACACTGACACAACTTGTCCTTATCCATATGTTGCTACTGACTCAATCTTCACAATGAACATAAACTGCTTATGTAGTATTAGATGTCTAAATGACACATTTGTAGAATGTATTTGTGGTTAAAATTAAAAAGTACTTCACTTTAATTAGTGAAGTATTTTTTTTACAAAAACATTCATTTTTTTACCTTTTATGACATAATTCGACATTAATCGACAAAAGATTATGATATCATTTATTCGAGGTGAAAGATGAATATATTAGAAACTCTAGTAATAAATGCTATTTTAGTAACATTCCCAATACTTGTATATGAATACTTCATAGTATATACACAAAACATGAAAAAGGAAAAAATCAAAATACTCCTTAGTATGTCACTATTTATATCTTTATACTTAACTATGTACTATAAACAATATATTCCACAAACTTATCAATTTACATCAATTATCTTGCCATGTATCATTGCATACTTAAACAAAAAACCAATTGATGCACTAGTTATAAACTTAATAATAACTGAATACTTAACAAGAGAATTAAACTACAATATATTTGTAATATTAATCTTTAATTTAACAATATTACTTTTCTATATTCATTATAGTAGAACTAATAAACCTAGAACTTTCTTAACAAACGCATCTATTGTAGCAGTATCACTAACACTTCTTTTAAATGAATTTGAAAAAATAACTACAAACAAAACAGTTTTACTAGACTCTATGTTAGCAATACTTATGTATTTTATTCTTATTAAAATAATAAATAAAGCACTAGACACAGCTAAAGACATAATAAACTTACATTCTAACCTAAAAGAATTTGAAAAAGAAAAACAAATAAAAATATCCCTATTTAAAATAACTCATGAAATAAAAAATCCAATCGCAGTTATTAAAGGATACATAGATATGTTTAATCCTGGTGATAAAGAAAAAAGCGAAAGATACATTGGAATAATGAAAACAGAAATAGAAAGAACACTTAATTTATTAACAGATTTTATGGAATTTACAAAAATAAAAATTGAGAAAAAAGAAATAGAATTTAATACTTTAATAGATGATATAAAAGAAGTATTAATTCCATTCTTTATTGCAAAAAATGTAAACTATTATTTTGAAGTAGAAAATGATTTAATTATTAACATTGACTATGCTAGAATGAAACAAGTAATTCTAAACATTATAAAAAATGCAGTTGAAGCAAGCAACCCTAATATAGGACAGGTATCAACTACAATTTTTAAAGACACTGAATCCTTATATATTTATGTTAAAGATAATGGTATAGGTATGTCTAAAGAAGTTTTAGATAATATGTTAACACCATTTTATACAACTAAAGAAAAAGGAACAGGTCTTGGAGTAAGTTTAAGTAAAGAAATAATAGAAGCACATGGTGGAAACTTAAGTTACTCATCAAATCTTGGTAAAGGAACTATTTGTAAAATTACCCTTCCTTTAAAAAATTAATAAAAATATGGTCTTGGATATCCAGGATAATATGCTGGTCCATAATAATAAGGTCTAGGTCTTGGACCAGTAGCAGCAACAGCAACACCACCAGTAAGCGCACCTAATAAGAAAGGTCCTGCAAAAGGAATAAATCTATCATCTTTCTTATAAGTTACTTTCCTAGGCATATAATAATTTTGATACATAAAAACACCTCTTACTTTAATGTATGAAGTGTTTTATTTTTAGTGTATGCTTTTTAACCTAAATAAACTATAACTTGGTCTATTATTAAGCCTCATAAAATAGTCTCTTGTACCTATTCCATTAGATATATAAATCTCTACTCCATCTTTCTCTTGATAAGGTAAAAAATACTCTAAACTACCATCAAATTTATTCACTGGACCATAAAAAGGAATATCAATTTCTCCACCTAAACTATTTCCTGCAAGTATCATATTAGGCTTAACCTCTAAAGTCATAACCTTATTTATAATATCTCCTTCATGTGTAAAAAGAATTGTATAACAATCTCTATTATTTTCTTTATAAGCAAAACTACTTTCTAAATTATAATTACCTAAATTATAACTACCTACTCCAACTAAACATATTGGTGTATTTTCATCTTTATAAATAAGTTCATAATTATTTGTTAAATCTATAAATCCACTTTCAGTCATTACCTCATCAAATACTTCAGTATCTTCAAAACCTTTAACAGAATACTTTCCTAAAGTTACATTTATTTTACTAAAATTTTCTTTTAATGAAGACTTTTCTTCATCTTTAATACTGTACCCTTCACTTACTAAATTACCCCCAAACAAAACGATGTCAGGTTTCATTTCATTAATACTATTTATTAACTCATCTATATCATCTATTGCTACTGTACTACCTAGGAGTACATCACTAAAATAAATAATTTTAACTCCACTAAAGTTAGTTGGTATCATTTCGCTTGCAACTCTATATTCAACGCATTTTATCCTTTTAGTGCCAACATACTTTGCATACATAATTATACTCACAAAAGTTATCACTAAAATTATTATTATATTTATTATTACATTACTTTTCTTTTTATCATCACTTACTATAGTCTCTTTTTTTTCTTCTTCCATTTTTTACTCCTTATACTAGAGTTAAAATAATAAAGTAACACATTAAATTATGAGTCATATGAACACTCATACTACAAAATATATTATCGTATTTTTGATATATATAACCAAATGCATACCCTAATGCACCATAAGGAATTATATATAAAAGTTGAATAGCATCTCTAGGTAAACTACTAATTCCAGTAAGTGCGTGTGGAAGCCCAAAAACAATTGCACTAACTAATGGAAACCATTTAGACATTCCTGTTATTTTTTTAACACCAAATCTAAAAATCATTTCTTCTACAAAAGGGGCAAGTATTGATATAGAAATTAATCCAATTATAGGGTACTCCCCAAGAAAAGCACGATTTGCCTCCTCATTAGCAGCTATATCACCTGAAAAAACTAAATAAGAAAGAATTAAATTAGTAACAACCATTGCAATTAATCCAAATCCCCAGTATTTTAAACTATTACCATAATACTCACTAAAATTCTTAAAAAACTCTTTGATTTTACTAATAAACATATCACGAAAAACTATAAAAAGTCCTATTGCATAAAAAGTGTTTCCTATAAATACAGCAACATACTCATTCATTTTAAAAGTGTGATAAAAAATTGAACCAATAATTTGTGGTATAAAAAGGTAACTCACAAGCAATACCAAAAATATTCCTATACCTTTTAATATTTGCATACCTTTATTTTCACTTGCAACATTTTCTTGTTCTTTTACTTCTAATTTCTTTTCTTTTTTCATACTAATCACAACTTAATTATACCTTAATACAAAAGAAAATAAAACCCTATTAATTAGAGTTTTACATTATATACTATCTATTATTTTTAGCCTCTTCTACCAATTCTTTTAATTTATTTATTTGTCTTTGTAAAAATTCCAACAATATCATATTCAGCAACTAATATTTCTATATTTTTATTCATTAATATACATTTCATACTCACACCTTCTATGTAAACATTTTACCATATTTTATAAAGTAATTCATCAATATAATTAGGCTTTTATAAATGTCTTTTCTTAACTTCTCCAGTTACCTGAGCAAGTATTTCACTATACATTTTATCTTTATCTGCATATTCCTCATAAACTGGTCCAAAGAATTCATAATTTCCATCTTCTAGATATCTAGAACTTATCAAATCATATTCATCTAACCACAATCTTTTAGTTAATAACAAGTCTTGATATACATACAAAATAGTATATTGCGAAAAGTTATCTCTAGTCTTCATTAACGTCTTATAACAAGATCCATCAAATATTACAGTAGACTTTGCTCTTTTAAGTTCTCGACCTACAAATGTAGCTTTATCCAAAAATTTGTCTAATTTAATAAATTTATTTTCTAAATCACTTATGCTTTTAAATGTTTTTTTACGTCCGGTATTACTAAATATCGTAATTTCTCCATTAGAATTTATATATGCTTGCCAAAAATCATCTGTCCCACTATAATCTAGTTTTCCTTTACACGCTTCTTGAAACATCATCTTAAGTTGCAAATCCTCTCTATATTTCTTAATCTCTTCAATTGTCTTAGCATTAGCAATTTTAAATTCTAAATCACTTATTTTCTCACTTGCATCAAAAACCTCAGGGCCTCTTTTTAAATAAATTTCTCCATTAACAAAATATTCCATAACTCCCCCATTAAGAAAAACTGCCACTTAATGACAGTTCTAAAAAGACAAAACTTTTCTTGCTTCTCTTCTTTCTTCTATATTACTATTTTGTAAACTTTCTATTACACTAGTAAAATCAATAACATTATCTCTTCTAGGTTTCTTTTCTTCTTGAGCCTTAAGTCTTGCAGTTTCTGCTCTTAACAACAAATATTTTTCTTTAAGAAGCATCTGTTTACTTATTACTCTTCTCAATTTTTTATTCCCCCTCAACTGATTATAATTGTACCATAATAATTACCAAAAGTCAAGAACTAGAACAAAATAAACTACTTTTTAACTACTTTAATAATATTCTTTTTACCTTTTTGAACTATAGTAGAGTCAATACTAACAACATAACTCACGTCTTCTATCTTTTCATTATTTACTTTAACCCCACCTTGTTCTACCATACGTCTTGCATCACTCTTAGATGGACAAAGTTTAGTCTCTACAAGCAAATCCACTATATTATATTCACTATTTTCAACTTCCACAGTAGGCATATTCTCGCTAACCTTTCCACTAAAAACTTCTTCACTAGTTCTTTTTGCATCTTCTGCTGCTTCTTCCCCATGCAAGAATTTAACAACCTCATATGCAAGTCTTTTACCAGCTTCACGCTTTTCAGGTCTTGTTTTAACACACTCTTCTAACTTTTCTATCTCTTCTACACTTAAGAAAGTTAACTTTTTCAAATAATCAATTACCTTAGCATCTTCACTATTAAGTAAAAATTGATACATATCATAACTACTAGTTTTATTCTTATCAAGCCAAATAGCACCACTTTCACTCTTGCCAAACTTAGTTCCATCTGCTTTAGTTATAAGAGGCATTGTAAGACCAAAACACTCAGCCTTTTCTCCATGTTTTTTACGAATTAACTCAAGTCCACTTGTAATATTTCCCCACTGATCTTGTCCACCAATTTGTAAAGTTACTCCTTTTTCTTCATATAAATGTAAAAAATCTATACTTTGAAGTATCATATAAGAAAACTCAGTATAACTAATACCATTCTCAAGTCTTGACTTAACTGTTTCTTTACTTAACATATAATTAACGTTAAAACACTTCCCATAATCTCTTAAATAATCTATAAAATTCACATCTTTATACCAGTCGTAGTTATTTACTAAATCGCACTCAAATAAATTACTAATTTGTTTTTTTAGACATTCATAATTATGATTTAATACCTCTTTATCTATAACATCTCTTTCACTTGTACTTCTAGGGTCTCCAATAAGTCCAGTTCCGCCCCCTACTAAAATATATGGATGATGTCCTGCTTTTTTAAGTCTCAAGGCAGTCATCATACTAGATAAATGTCCTATGTGAAGTGAATCAGCAGTCGGGTCTGTTCCAATATAAAAATTCATTCCTCCATTATTAATTTTTTCCACTAAATCAGGACTAGTAATACTCTCTACAAGTCCTCTCCATTTTAATTCTTCAAATAAAGTCATTAAAATTATCTCCTTCCAAAATAAAAAGGTAGTAACCTAAAGGACGAACAAAGTGTCCGCGGTACCACCTTAATTTATATTTCTATACTACTCAAGTACTATAACGCGTAAACCGTTTAACCTCAAAAATATGTAACTTCATTTTAAACCACTATTAGTTTTCACCAACCACTAATTCTCTAAAACATATTAATTTAAAACTACTATTATTTCTTCCACAGTTAATGAACAAATTATATCATACACATTTAACTTTTGTAAATATCTAAAATTCAAAAAACCTAGGCTTTCTTAGGTTTTCTATTTACATTTGTTTTCTTAGCAGTAGTTTTTTTCTCTTCTTCATTTTCTAATCTATTTACTACTTCTTTAGCAGCCTTTAAAGTTGCACTCTTTACTTCTTTAACGGCTTTCTCTACTACCGGAGTACTCTTTTCTTTTGCTACATTGTATAATTCTTCTGCCTTTTGTCCAACTTTCTTAGCTTGAGTTTTAGCAATTTCTAAAGCTCTTTCTTTATCTAAATTAGCAATTTCCATTCTTAACTCTTCTACTCTTTGTATTATATCTGCTTTTACATCTTCTGGATCAATATTTTTAACTTTATCCATTAACTCATCAAGTTTAACTTTTAAATCATGTCTTGTTTTACTACCTTCTTGTGGTGCAAATAACAAAGCAAGTCCTGCTCCTACACCAGCTCCCAATAAAAATTTACCTAATCCACTTTTTTCTCTACTCATAATATTCTTCCTCTCCTTTTTTCTTCTTTTTATTTTTTCTTCTATTAAATATCTTAGATGCAAATCCTGTAATATAACCTGCAATTGTGTCTCCTATCATATTAAACTTATTAGTAACCATATCTAACATATTAAATACACCATCTAATGTCTCTGCTTTTCTTGTTAAATTTTCAACTAATCTATCAACTCTTGATAATGTACCAATTAATTTTATGCATAAAACTATTAAAGCTATGATAAAAACTATTAAACTAATATAAATAAGTACCACTAAAGCCTCCTGTAACATTTCTATTCTCCTTCCCTTTCTTCATACATTGAATCTATTAAATTAAACAAGTCATGCTCAAGTGTTTTATCAAACTCGGGCTCTTCTTCTTTAACTTCCTCTTTTTTTACTTCTTGAACTGGTTCTTCCGGTGTTTCTTCTGGAATTTTTACTTCTTTTCTTACAAATTCTTCATTATTTCTAATATAATCATCAGGTTCTTCTTCCTCTTCTAATCTATCTTTTATTCTTTCCTCAATCTCACCAATTGATACATTCTTGTTTCCTTCAATCTCACTAAGTAAGTCTTCTATACTCTTACTATTAGCCTCTGTATCTAAACTTTCTACCTCTTCTATTGTCTTCATAACCTCCTGTGTTCTACTAGAATTAATTTTAGATAATGTATTTTCAAGTTCGTCTTCAAGTGTTCCATATGCTTTTCTTCTAACAGAATCATAATTCATATCACTTGGATTATGTCTTATAGTATGATGTTGTCTTTCTATAATCTCTTCTTTTTTATAATTTTTATCAAGTACCCCATACACTGGACTTATAACAGGACTAGGTCTAAATGTTCTCGTACTACTATTATTACTACTTTCTTTACTACTAGAACTTCTTTCAGGAAATTTAATCTCAGGCTTAGGTTCCACATATTCTCTTTTTGGTTTTCTCTCTAAATCAAGTGCATTACTCCTAGTTCTAGTCATTATAGGTGTCTCATCTTCATCCTCATCTATAACAGGAAACTTAAAAGTAGTCTCAGGTTTAAAAAGTTCTCTTTCTGTATAAACTGGAGCTATTGGCTTTTCTTCTTCTACTACAGGTTTTATAACAGGTCTAGCCTCTTCTCTCCTAGGAGTCCTAACCTCTTCTATTCTTGGGCTTTCTTCCTTCTTAGTTTCTTCAACTGGGACTTCGATTATTTCTTCATCATAAAATATATTTTTAATTTTTCCAAATAATCCCATAATACACCTCTTTCTTAATACTCGTCGTTCTCACTACCCTCATAACTATCGTAATCAATAACATCTAATATGTTTTTATTTTCATTAGTTTTTTCAGGCTTTCTAATTTCATAAGTGCTTTCTTTACTAGTAACATCTCCACTACTTATCAAAGCATCAATCACTTTGTCATTATATTTAATAGATGAAAGTATAACTGCACAGTTTATTACTGCTTCTTTAATATTATCCTCTTTCACACTAACTTCTATATTACTATAATTATACATCATTTTTATATAAAAGTAATCTTTATTACTTTCTCTAATCTCAACATATCCATTAATATCATTAAAACTAAATTTATAGCTATAATATAAAGAATTATCTACTACATAATTATCTTTATATTTGTTATGATAACTATTAATATCTATATTAAGATAATACTTATTTCCATTATTTAAAAGAATATGATTATAACCTGACTCTTCAAGTAATGAAAAATTTCTAGGTTTATAGTACTTAAATCCATTACCATTTGTATTCGAAAATGTCTCTCCTTCTTGTAACACAGCAAGAACAGCACTATCAATAGTAAAGTTACTAGACAAAGAACTAGTACAACCTACTAACATAAAAACCGAAAGTAAAATTATGATTTTCTTCATCTTTTCACCTACTTCACTTTTAATTATAGCAAACATTCCCCCAAATTAATAGTGTCTTTTTATCGTAAAGTACTATACTTGTGTTTTACGCTAAAACTTAAAAACCTTTACGTAATTTATATTCTTTCCTTTACTTATAAACTTACTCTCATATTCAGTCCTAATAGTGTCAAAATAATTAGTATTCTTTTTTATTATTTTATATCCATGACTTTTAAAACTCTCTAGGCTATAAGAAAACAAATCATCATTATCAGTTTTCTGCTCGATTACTTTAAATCTTTTAAATATTGTATCATACTTATTCAAAAATACTAAACTAGTAAGTCTTCTCTTTTCATGTCTTTTCTTTGGCCAGGGGTCACTAAAATTAAGGTATATTTTACTTATTTCTTTATAAAAAATCTTATCTATATTTATTGCATCATCACATATTATTCTTAAATTTTTGATACCCTCTTCTTCTATAGTTTTAATAACTCCTAAAAGAACACTAGGATATTTTTCAAAGCCTATATAATTAATGTTAGGATGACGTCTTGCGTGTTCAAGTAGGAAACTTCCTTTACCCATACCTATTTCTAAATATATTTTATTATTATTTCCAAACACTTTTTTAAACTGTCCTCTATATTTTTCTGGCTCATGAATAACTACACAACTATTATTGACAATTTCTTCGCTTCCTTTAATATGTTTAAGTCTCATAACACTTTTTCACCTTAGTAAATTATACACGATTTTTATACTTTTGTCATATAATACTGTGAAAAGGTGATTTTATGAAAGGAAATAGAGATATGTATTATGGAAACTACCAAGCAGGAGGTTTCCAAGAACCTAACTTTATGCCAAATATGCAACCTCAGGGTTATAACATAAATGCACAATATCAGTCATACGGTCCTAATGCTGTTCCAATGCCTATCCCCATGAATAATATGAATGGACAAACTAACGACAATGGAACATATGTTGATGAATATGACCAAAGGATAACCAAACTTGAAAGACAAATAAGAAGAATTGACCAAAGACTTAGAAAATTAGAAAATGCAAGTGCAAATAACAATATTGATGAAGATATAAATATAGTAGACTCTAATATGTATATGATATAAAAGAAGCCAAATGACTTCTTTTTAACTGTAGAAAAAAAGCTCTAGAACTCTAGAACTATACATACTTGTCTATATTATTTGGGACTTTATCATTAATAACCATCTCTATTATTTTATCTTCTTTTTCTTTACTAACTTCTTTCCCTGTAATTGTACTTATTTCTTCTATAATACTCCTAAGATTATCCTCATTCTTAAAATCTCCATCTTGTAACTTTCTAGCTAAACTAATTATAGTATCTTTATTAACATTAGTTTTCTTCTCAATCCTATCAAATAAATCATCTTTAGACATTTAACCCACCTCTAATGTAATATATGGTAACTTTAAAAAATATGTGCCAAATAACTACATTTTTACACCAAAACAGTTGACACTAAGTTCTTTTTATGGTACCATGAACAAGTTCGTGTCTAAAAAGGAAGGAGAAAATATGAGTAGAGAAGAAAGAAGAAAAAGAAAAGATTTGGATGAATTAAAAGACGATATAAATAAAGTAAAAGTTTTAATATTCTCAAATAAATATAAATCTATGATAGGAATAGTTAGTTCTTTTGCTGGACTTAGTTCTTACATAAATAATGCTCAAGATTATAAATTAATAGTATCAGCAATTTGTACAGGATACACAGTAAAACAACTAGCAAATTTAGTAGATAATAAAGCCTTACTAGAAGAATTGAGAAGTGAATTAATTTTATTAAAGGAAACTACACCAAGATTATCTCTAAATACACACAAAACTATATATTAAGAAAAAACCTGAAAATTAATTTTTCGGGCTTTTTTATTCTCCTTTATTCTTAAATTGTAACTTAATAGGTGTTCCACTAAAATCTATATTTTGTCTTATTTTATTCTCTAAATATCTCTCATAACTAAAATGAATTAATCCCTTGCTATTAACTTCAATATCAAATTTAGGAGGCTTAATTCCACTTTGATGAGTAAAATAAATCTTAAGTCTTCTACCTTTATATGATGGAGGTGGTGTCTCCATAAATGCATCTAACACTACTTCATTTATCACACTTGTTTTAATTTCTTTAGTAGCATTTTGATAACTCTCTAAAACTAAAGGCATTAAAGTACTAATTCTTTTTTTAGTAAGTGCACTTAAAAAACACACTTTAGCATATGGAATAAATTGAAATTCTCTTTTAATATCTTGTTTCCATCTTTTCATTTCAACATCTTTTTCTTCTTCTACTGTATCCCATTTATTAACACATATTACTATCCCTTTACCTGCTTCTAATGCATAACCTGCAATATGCTTATCATGTTCGATTATTCCTTCTTCCACATTTATAACTAAAATACACACATCACTTCTATCAATTGCTCTCATACTCCTAAGTAAACTATACTTTTCAACACTCTCAAATACTTTACCTTTTTTCCTTAAACCAGCTGTATCTATTAAAATATATTCTTCTCCGTCATACTTTAAAACTGTATCAATCGCGTCTCTAGTAGTACCTGCTAACTCACTTACTATTACTCTTTCTTCATTAAGTAAAGCATTTACTAAACTACTCTTTCCTACATTAGGTCTACCAATAACAGAAAACTTAAGACGTGTATCTTCTTCCTCTTCTACTAAACTAAAGTTTTCAGTAACTTTTTCCATTAAATCATCTATACCTATGTTATGTTCAGCACTTATACTTACATAATCATCAAATCCTAATGTATAAAAGTCATACATATTTTCTTCACTTAGTTTATTATCAATCTTATTAATAGCCACTACTACTTTTTTATTTGACTTACGAAGCATATCTCTAATCATTAAATCATTACTAGTAACGCCTTCTTTTCCATCAACTACAAATATAATTACATCACTTTCCATAATACCTATTTCAACTTGTGCTTTAATCTCTTCATTAAAAGTTCCATCACTAATATCTATTCCACCAGTATCTATTATATAAAATGATGTATCATTATATGTTGCACTAGCATAAATTCTATCTCTAGTTACTCCTGGTACATCTTCGATAATACTTATTTTCTTACCCACTAATCTATTAAAAAGTGTACTTTTCCCTACATTAGGTTTTCCAACTAAACAAACTGTATTCTTTTTCATCTCTTCCTCCTTATAATCTTAACTTATAACTTATAACTTATAACTTATAAAATAATATAATACTCACATAGAAACCTTGCCTACTCCACTTTTGGAGGAGGACGGTTTCTTTTTTTATTTCTTCTTTTATTGACTTATAGCATAAACTATAATATAATGTAGAAGTAATTACATGTGAGAGTTCCTCGCCGGGCATTTGCTTGACGAGGGCTCTTTTTTGTTTTATATAAATGCCTATTACTTTATTTTTCCTAACTAACATCAAAGCTTCTATCCAATTTCTACATTTATTATTTAAAACTTTACTAGCAAGTGCTTTTATTTCATAATCTAATTTATCAGGAAAATTCACAAAATCTATTATAAGACATTTTGCTTGCTTTTTAGTATTACTTTTCTTAACAAAACGTTCTATTGCATTAGAAAACTTTCCATTAATTCCAGGTGTCTTTAAATCCCATTTCTTTCCATTCCATCTAAAATCTGGAGTAGAAGTAGAAATTCCTGTATTAGATATATCAGTTATTCTAGGTACTAAATGAACGTCTCCTCCAAACACTGATTTAATCCACACTGCTCGTTCATACTCTTTACCTACTCTTGGTATATAATGAACAACTTCTTTGCCTTTAATTGGATGTTTAACTCCATCATCATCAATAAAATAATCATCAAATAAAAGTTCATGACTATTAGGTTTAGCATTTTTAAGCCACTCCTCAGTCATATCTATATAATTTTTAATATTCACACTTGTGTTCCTTTCTATAATCACAATTATTCTAATAATGTACGCAATTCACTAAAATTCAACTATCGCTCTCCTCTCATAATTTATTGACTTAGAACATAAACTATAATATAATGTAGTAGTAATTACATTGAACTCTCGTTGAGCCTTTGCTTGACGGGAGTTCTTTTATATTCTTGAATAAACTTTTATAACTCTATTTTCTCTCATTATAATTATATTTTCTATAAAATCTCTATGTGGATTTCTAAGTGTATTTAGAACTAAGAAAATAATTTCTTCATCCAATTTATCGGGAAAATTTTTAAAATCTATTATATATTTACATACCTGTCTTCTTACCCTAGTAGGATTTTTAAAGAATCTTTCTACAGCATTTTCCCACTTTCCTGATAATCCTGGAGTTTTTAAATCCCATTTAACATTATTCCATTTATAATCAGGAGATGGAACACTTACTATTCCTTTATAACCTTTAGCAGTCTCTATTCTAGGCTGTAAATAAAACTCTCCGCCAAATATATTTTCAAGTATAACAGCAACTTTAAATTCATCACTATTTTTATTTGAAATACATACTTTTTCTTTTCCTTTTATTGGATGAAAAACTCCATCATCATCAATAAAATAATTACTACATTTAACTTTATGACTATTTGGAATAGCATTTTTAAACCACTCCTCAGTCATATCTATATAATTTTTAATATTCACACTTGTGTTCCTTTCCTTAAGCCACAATTATTCTAACATAAACACTCACTTTAGTAAATGAATTTAAGAGTTTTATCAAAAGAAAAACTTAAGAACCGGTCTTAAGCATTCGTATCAGTCTCCCAAACTACATTATCATCTGTTACCATCTTAACTACTTCTTTGCCATCTATTTTATATATTCCCATAACTCTCCACATAATTCCACTATAATATAAGTAATTATCAGGATTATCTCCAGTAAACAAACATGGTTTTTTTTCAGTAATTTCTCCACAATTTAATTTTTCTTTAATAGCATCTACTAATTCTTTATCACTAGAACTTCCCTCTGTACCATTCCATATTGCAATAACACCACTACCATTTCTCTTAATTAATATCTTCTCATTATTTAAACTACTATCATCAACAGGATTTATAACACAACCATTATTAGTATGCTCTCCACTACAATTACTATCATTACTTTGAATATCTGAATCAATATACTTTTCATCAATTAAACTATAAACATATATAATTGTATCAGTAGTAAAACCTTTATCTCTTCCATATAACTCAGCAGCTACTAAAATCATTTCTTTTTTATTTTCAAAAAGTCTTTCATTAATTCTCTTTCTAATAGCAACAATACTTGGAATAGCAATAGCAAGTACTATACCTATTATAACTATTACAATAAGTACTTCAGTCAAAGTAAAACCTTTTCTATTATCTTTTTTCATTAACTATCCCTCCATATCATAAACTAATTATAAAAAATAATACCTAAAAAGTCAATTATTCCACAATAAAAGAGCAGGATAAAAACATGAATATTTTGTAAAAGATAGACTTTTTCCTTTATTTATAAG
>CAYWED010000017.1:0-21657 GCA_964457135.1 uncultured Muribaculaceae bacterium | reverse complement strand
TAGTTATCTTATATCTTTTTCTTAAATTAAAAAAACTGTCCGGTAGTAAGTTATGAGGTTAAATAATTCAGGAGAATAGTATGACAAATGAAATAAAGTTAAATAAACTAGTAGGAAAGAATATAAAAAGATATAGACTACTTTACTCTATAAATGAACATAGCTTAACTCAAAAAGATTTAGCAGAAAAAATAGGTGTTAGTGTATCATTAATAGGTGGTATGGAAAGTAGCAATAGTGCTCAAGGAATAAGTTTATATAATTTGTATAAAATAAGTGAAGTATTAAAGGTTCCAATTGGTAAATTCTTTGAATAAAAATATTTCTTAAAAATAAAATGTCAAAAATAGTTATTATGCTATCTTTGACATTTTTTCCTTGTTAAACTAATACCTATTAAGTCAGCTGAGCCATAAGCAGCTACAACAGAATTAATATCTTGTCTTATTACATTAGAAAAATATTGACTTAAATAATCTTTAATATCACTCATATTAACTTTATCTTCTAAAACTGTACCAATAACTACATTATCAGTTTCAAAATTACAAATAGTATTATCATTTATTATTTCTTTTATCATTTGCATTGCTTTAATTTTAATATTACCTGCTAACATTTTTTTAGCATATAGTTTTCCTTTATCATTAAAGTCAACTCTAAATTTAATTCCAGCTAATGTTAAAGCCTTACTTCCAATAATTAAAGCTTTATCTTTTAAACATAACTCTGAACTATCTCTACCACTTCTTTGAAAACCAATAGGACTTGGAACAAAAAACGAAGTATGCACGCGAGTTATAAAATCTTTTATTTTTTCTAAAATCTCTTTATAAGATAAACCACTAGAAGCTAGTTTTTCTGCATAACTAGTTATTAATGTTCCTCCAGTAGCCCCATTCTTAGAATCTATTACACTAATATTTTCTGAATCTACATCACTAGCCGCTATATTTGCTGAATTTAAGCTAGCACTACTAATACCATCTCCCATAGAAATATGAATAATTTTGTCTCCGTTAGAAATTATTTTTTCAAATAAATCATAGTACTGTGATAACGGAGCAGCACTTGTTTTAAAACTAAAACCTTGCTTTAATTCTTCTAATACCTCTTTAGAATTTATTTCTGACACATCAAAAAATGTTGCTCCATCATTTCTATTTAGAACAGCATTTATCATATATTCTTGATTAATACTATCCATTCCACTATCACTTGTAATAATAACTTTATCCACATAATCATCTTCTTTCATAGCAAGTATAATAACTTGTTTTAAATATATTGTCAATTAAATCTTAAAATTTAAAGTATTTAATGTATGTTTAATTATACAAACAATATATTTTGTTTAAAAAAAATTAAAAATAGTTATTGGTATAGAAAATCAAACTTTTACACAAAATAAACAATTGATTTACTTATGTTTATGTAAATATCAATTTAATTTTGTAGAAAATTTTACGTAAAAGTTAAATTGCCAAAGAAATAAAAAGTGTTTTCTAATACTTTTGTCGTATAAAGTATTAGGAGGACAAAAACAATCATGAATTACAATAACGAACTAGATAAAATATTTAATGAAGTAAAAAACTTAATAGAACAAACGAGAAAAAGAGTATATCAAACAGTAAATACTGAAATGATTTTATTATATAGGTAAAAGTATAATAGAAATGCAAGAAGGAAAGTTGAGAGCAGAATATGGTAAACGATTACTTGAAGACTTATCAAACCTATTAACTAGTAAATATGGAAAAGGCTTTTCGATTATCAATTTAAGAAGAATGAGAATGCTGTATAAATATTTTCCAATTCAATCATCATTGATGACCGAATTAACGTGGACCCATTATATTTAACTAATGCATATTAAAGACAAACAGGAAAGAGATTTTTATATGCACGAATGTATAAATGCTTCTTGGGATGTAAGAACACTTCAAAGACAAAGAAAATCATGTTTATATGAAAGACTACTCTTAAATAGCAGTAATAAAAGTCGTGCTTTACTACCTATACAAGGTCAAGTAATAACAACTGGAAAAGACTTAGTAAAAGACCCCTACATATTAGAATTCTTAAATCTAAAAGACACACAAAATTATAGTGAAAGCGATTTAGAAAAAAATATACTAAATCACTTAAAAGAATTCATGCTAGAACTTGGTAAGGGTTTCATGTTTGTAGGCTCACAAGTAAGAGTAAAATTAGAGAATACTGACTTCTTTATAGATTTAGTCTTTTACAATAGAATACTAAAATGTCATGTATTAATAGATTTAAAAATAGGAAGAGTAACTCATAAAGAAATAGGTCAAATGACTGCATATGTAAATTACTATAATGAACATATAAAGTCAGAATATGAGAGTGACACTATAGGAATACTTCTAAGCACAACGAAAAACACAACTGCAGTAAAACTAACACTACCAAAAGATAATAAAATAATCTTTTCATCTACTTATAAACTGCATTTTCCTAGTAAAGAAGAACTAATCAAAATAGTAGAAATGGAAAAACATAAATTTAATTTATAAGCATATAAACTAATTTAAAAAATAAAGAAATGAGAAAAGTAACAATAGATTGAAAAAATATTTAAATATGTTATTTCTTACTTATGTTATATACAGGGAGGACAAAAAACAATCATGAATTACAACAAAGACTTAGATAAAATATTTAATGAAAACTTAATAGAAGAAACGAGAAAAAGAGTATATCAAATAGTAAATACTGAAATGATTTTACTATATTGGAGTATAGGTAAAAGTATAATAGAAATGCAAGAAGGAGAATTGAGAGCAGAATATGGTAAGAGACTACTTGAAGACTTATCGAATCTATTAACTAATAAATATGGAAAAGGCTTTTCGAAAAGAAATTTAGAGTTAATGAGACAATTTTATAAAAGTTTTCCAATTGCGAATTCATTGATTTCGCAATTGACTTGGACTCACTATATTGAGTTAATCAAAATAAAAGACAAACAGGAAAGAGAATTTTATATGCATGAATGTATAAATGCATCGTGGAATGTAAGAACACTTCAAAGACAAAGAAAATCATGTTTATATGAAAGACTACTCTTAAATAGCAGTAATAAAAGTCGTGCTTTACTACCTATACAAGGTCAAGTAATAACAACTGGAAAAGACTTAGTAAAAGACCCCTACATATTAGAATTCTTAAATCTAAAAGACACACAAAATTATAGTGAAAGCGATTTAGAAAAAAATATACTAAATCACTTAAAAGAATTCATGCTAGAACTTGGTAAGGGTTTCATGTTTGTAGGCTCACAAGTAAGAGTAAAATTAGAGAATACTGACTTCTTTATAGATTTAGTCTTTTACAATAGAATACTAAAATGTCATGTATTAATAGATTTAAAAATAGGAAGAGTAACTCATAAAGATATAGGTCAAATGACAGCATATGTAAACTATTATAACGAATATATAAAATCGGAGTGTGAAAGTGATACTATAGGAATACTTCTAAGCACAACGAAAAATACCACTGCAGTAAACCTAACACTACCAAAAGACAATAAAATAGTCTTTTCATCAACATATAAACTACACTTTCCTAGTAAAGAAGAACTAATTAAAATAATAGAAATTGAAAAGAAAAAATATAGTGAAATAAAATAATACTAATTCTATATGTTTCCAATTACGAATACATTGTATTCGCTATTGGACTAGTCTCTTTTACAAGAATGACTTAAGTAAAATATGGAAAAGATTTTTCAAAAAGAAATTTAGAAAAAATTTTATACATTATTTAAATTCCGAAACCCAGTCTCGGAATTTAACCTAGCCTCACTATATTGAATTAATTAAAATATAAAACAAAGAACATATTTCAAAAATAAAATAACTAAAATACCAAAAATAGGTTATAATAAATCTAGAGGTGACACATGAATTATAAAAAAGAAAAAAAAGAAAATTATACTCTTCATTTAATAAAAACAAATAGATTTAAAGAAATACAAGTATCAGTTCGTTTTACAAGAACTTATGATAAAGTTACAGGTGTTTACTTAAAACTTCTAGAAAGAGTACTATTATCTAATGGTACTAAAAAATACAAAAAAAGAAAAGATTTAGCAAGAGAGTTTGAAAGTCTTTATAATACAAACATCATGAGTGCATTCTTCGCAAATTCTAAAAACATGACATTTGAAATAAAATTAGCAATGGTAAATCCTAAATACACTAGCATGGACATATACGAAAATTCATTCGGACTATTAAAAGAAATCTTAACTAACTCATTAATTAAAAATAACGAATGGAATGAAAGTGTATTTAATATAGAAAAAGAAAATTTAATAAAATCAATTGAAAACGTTAAAGATACACCTGAAAACTATGGAAGACTTAAATTTGAAGAAAGTTTCTTTAAAGGAACAGTATATGAAGAAAATAACTATAAAAATTTAAAATTATTTAAAAATCTAGAAAATAAAGAACTCTACAAAATATATAAATCTTTATTTAACGATTACAAAATAGATGTATTTGTAATTGGAGATTTTGAAGAAGAAATTATAAAAGAAGAAACGTCAAAACTATTAAAAGACTTTAAACAAAGTGACAATGTAAGTAGAAAACAACAAATCAAAATAAAACACAAAAACTTAGTAGAAAATAAAGAACCAATAGATGCCTCTCAATCAAATTTATTTGTAGGATGCACAGTAGAAGATATAACTGAAGAAGAAAGAAATTTTAAACTTATTCTTTATAACACAATACTAGGCAGCATGAATAACTCAGTTTTATTTGTAAATGTTAGAGAAAAACATTCTCTTTGTTACCATATAGGAAGCATAATAAATAGATTTACTGATACTATAGTAATTGACTCAGGAATTAATAAAGATAATTATGACTTAACCTTAAAACTTATTAAAGAAAGCATTTCTAGCATGACAAAAGAAACAGTGGTAAAAAAATTAATCACAAATGCTAAAAAGACTTTAGAAATAGCTTACAACGATTACTATGATAATATAACAAAAATAATAGATTACTACTACTTAAATGAATTTACATATATTCCATCTATTGAAGAGAGAAGAGAAAAAGTAAGAAATGTGAGTGTAAATGAAATATGTAGTTTAGCAAAAAAAGTTAAAATGAGTAATGTATTTTTACTAGAAGGGAGCATAGAATGAAAAAAATAAAGTTTAATTATGATGAAGAAATACTAGAATATACTCTTGATAATGGCCTAAAAGTATATATGTTTCCCACTGACAAAACTAAAAATTTCTATGTAACAGTCTCAACTCATTTTGGTGCTGAGGTTATGAAATACAAAAAAAATCACAAGACTTATGAAGTAACAAAGGGTAGTGCTCACTTTCTAGAACATAGAGTAATGGACTTCACTAAAAACAAAGAAGCAATGGATAAAATAAATGAATATGGTTCAATTGTAAATGCATACACTACATATAACGGTACTAACTATAACATATTTGGTACAACAAAAATCATAGAAAATATGGAACTTCTATTTGATAGAGTTTTTAAAGCAAATATAAAAAAACAAGATGTAGAAAATGAAAGAGGAATCATTTTAGAAGAATATTACATGTATATGGACGACCCTTATTTCATTTTGCACAATAACCTAAACAACAATGCATTTTCAAACTCCTTCATAAAATACCCGGTTCTAGGAACAAAAGAAGGAATAGAGAGTGTTCCTACTGAAGAACTAAAAAGACTTTATAATGATTTTTACACTCCTAATAATATGTTTATAGTAGTAACTGGGTATTTTAACCCAAGCGAGGTTCTAGAGTTTATAACAAAATATACTAAAAATATAAAACCATCATCATCTAAAATAAAAGTAATAAAACCAAAAGAGACAGAAAACATATGCACTGAATATGAAGAAATATCTCTTCCTGTTGCTGAACCAAAAGTAATAGTAGGATACAAAGTAAAAATACCTGAATCTTTAAATCTAATAAAATACAAACTCATCCTTAACATGGCACTTGGAAGTGTTTTTGGTACCACAGGAGATGCTTTTGAAGAACTAAATAACATGGGAATAAAAAGAACAAACTATGAAACAGAAGTAGTAGATGATTATATTCTATTATGTTTTAAAGCAAGCACTAACAAAACAACAGAATATATAAACATAGTAGATAAATATATAAATAACTTAAAAATGGATGAAGAATCTCTAGAAAGAAAAAAGCGTTCAAGACTAAGTAACTTAATACTATCATTTGAAGACATAGAACAAGTAGAAGATAACATAACAACTGACATATTAAGGTACAACAAAATAATCAATAATGCTGATGAAATGATAAAAAGCATTACACTTAAAGAAGTTAATGAATGCTTAAAAAACTTAAATCTAAAAAACAAAAGTATACTTAAAATTTTGGGTAAATAAGTATACTTTTTTAATATTTATAACTTTAAAGTAGGACTATTACCTAATAAATCATCATCGCTTATAGAAACATCAACATCTAATGTATTTCTAAATAATTTGCTAATATCATAATCACTAGGAACAAATCTTTGAAGTGCTTGTGTAAGCATATCTACTTGTGATTCTAAAATTTTTCTTTTAGCAGTTTCCGTAGCAGCCATTCTTTGAAAATATAACTCTCTTAATATAGAATTAGTGTTAGTTGAAACACACTCCATACTAGGAACTTTAATATCTAAATAGTCATTATTTTTCTTAGATAAATATCTAGGAAGTTTAATCTCAGCTAAATAAGACTCTAATTTCTTTACATAAATTTTTGATTCTTCACTCCAATTTTCATGATTGATTATTGTTGTAATTGAAGAACATGCAACGACTTTATTAGTAAAATGAGTATCAAATAAGTCAACAAATTCTTTTAACTTTGGAGAATTCTTTCTAAATTCTTCTTCACATACTTCTTTAGTAACATCCATATTATAAATATAAATCATCTTTAAGTAGTTTATATAATTTCTAATTGAATCACAGTTCATTCCATATAAAGGGTTATATCTGTCTACATTTTCCCAAAGAACTATTACATCTGCACTACCTAAATGACTTATGGTTCTATTATGAGAATCTATTATCTTTTTAAGTTCATCTATATAAGAGGTTAATTCATCTTTTTCATTATTTAAGGACTTAATCTCTTCTTCTATTTGTGTAGCACCATTATTTCTCTTTTCTTCTAACGTTTGTTTTAACTTTTCGAGTTCAGTACTAAGAGTAGTAGTTTGAAGAATTAAGTTGTTTTTATTATCTTTTAAACTATTAACTTGTGCATCTAACACATCTCTTTCTCCTGTTAAACTTTCAACTTCACTAGAAAGTTTTATTTTCTCTAGTCTATAAGATTCAAGTTTTCTATTATATACCTCATCCATAACTTCATCTAAAGCCTCTTTTGCCCATTTAGTTATATGTTCTTTAGTCATAAATGAATCAATATCGTCCCCGTTAATAATACCATCAACATAAGTAAAAAGAGTAGTTAAATAATTAATTCTATATTTATCAGTAGGGGCAAGCCTTCTAATACTTTGAATTAAATCAAGTGCTTTAGAATAATCTTCTCCAGGAAATAACTCTTCACTTGCACTTCTTAAATCATCTTCACTTGTAATATTATATTTAATCATATAATCACCCCTTAAATGTGCTTTATATAATACCATAAAAACATAAAATGTCAAATCACTTGCGGCATAGAAAATGAAATAGTAGAATATATTTAGAAAAAAGAAAACACATAAAAGTAAGGAAAAACAATGAGTAAAGAAGAAAACACAATAGAAAATTTAATTTTTAAAGAAGAATACGAGTATCTTGCTATAGAAGAAAAGAAAGAATTATTGCTAGGTACAATAAAAGAATATTTAATAGAAGAGGCTAACAAATTAAATATAACTTTTATAGAAGAATCGACAACCATAGATATGTTAATAGGTCTAAACTTTATATATTATACTTATAAAGATAGGAAGAAATTTAACACTAAACTTATATCATCTATAATAAATATAATGAGTAACATTCAAGGCTCTACTATAAAATATATAAAAACAAAAGACATCAGTACTAAATTTTCTCCAGTCTACACATATGACGAAAAAGGAAATCTATTATATATAATAGGTTACAACAAAATAGACAATCTAAGCGTTTTACTATCATTAATCGAGTACATTGAAAAAAGGTTTATGGTTACTAATACTAGAATTAAAAAATATAAAATACATTAAAAGGGAGTAAGACATGGAACACGAAAAATTACCTTTATCTATACTATCATACTGTAGTGTTTTTAATAAAACAGAAGATTCAAGAAATATTGCTAAAAATATTTTAGAGAAAAGACTAACTGAAAAATATAAAGTTAATAAAAATGATTTAAATGAGATTATAATATGTGAACAAAACAAAATAGAAAGAAGAGGAGAGTATCAAAATAATTATTTGATTTTTACTCCAAAATCTTTAGAAGAAATATTTGAGTTCTTAAATTATTACAAAAAAGAAAAACTTGAATTATCAAATAAAATATCAAACTTATCTTCATTTTCTGAATTAACAATAAGTGAAACTATATTTTTATGGGACATATTTTGTAGATTATCAAATATTATTAAAAGTAGGAGAACTTTACTTGAAAATACTATAAGAAGAGTTAAAAGAGATAAAAGTGAAAGTATGTTCTTTGATATACTATCTAATCCTAAAGAAACTGAAAACATAATAAAAGACTATAAAAGAGAAGAAATAAGTACACAAAAACTACAAAAAGAAAGAGTATTACTTGAAGAATATAAAAACTTCGCAAAAATCATGAGAACATTATCAATAATACTATCAGGAACTGAACATTATAATAAAGAATTTTTAAATGTTTTTGGTAGTAACCCTTATTACTATACGACAAATCAATTCTTTGAAACCGAAAAAGAATACATGAAAAACATTAAATTATATAGTGTTATAGAAAAAGAATTAAAAGTGTTAAGTAATACTGAAACTAATCTATCTTTAACACTTAGACTAAAATAACATAAAATACATATAATTAACAGTGAACTACTAATATAATACACAAAAATATTTTACACTAGTAAATTCACTTTTTAATTGACATCACAAATACTTAGTGTTATCATTAATTTGTTCGAGTTTTCCAAGGAAAACTTAATAATTATTATAAAAACGATACACCAGGAAGTGTGTACGAGAAAGGAGCTAATATGACTACTATTAATCAATTAGTTAGAAACAAAAGAGGTAAAAAAGTAAGAAAGAGTAAAAGCCCAGTATTAAATGTTGGATTTAACTCAAAAGACAGAAAAAGAACTAACAATACTTCTCCTCAAAAGCGTGGAGTATGTACTCGTGTAGGTACTAAAACACCAAAGAAACCAAACTCTGCATTACGTAAATATGCTCGTGTAAGACTTAGTAATGGATATGAAGTAACTTGCTACATACCAGGAATTGGACATAATTTACAAGAACACAGTGTTGTATTAATAAGAGGCGGACGTGTTAAAGACTTAATCGGAGTACGTTATCACATTATCCGTGGAACATTAGATACTGCAGGTGTTGAAAACAGACGTCAAGGTAGAAGTAAATACGGTGCAAAAAGACCTAAAAAATAAGGAGAATTATTATGACTGAATCTACAGGAGATTTAGAATAACTATTAAATTAATAATATAAAGAAAGGAGTTGAACTTATGCGTAAAAGAAGAGCAGAAAAAAGAGAAGTGTTAGCAGATCCTATATATAACTCTAAAATAGTTACTAAACTAATAAACAGAGTAATGTTAGATGGTAAAAAAGGAACAGCCCAAACAATACTTTATGATGCATTTGACATAGTTAAAGAAAAAACTGGTAAAGATCCTATGGAAGTTTTCATGGCAGCATACGAAAACGTAAAACCTGCACTTGAAATTAGAAGTAGACGTATTGGTGGTGGTAACTACCAAGTACCAGTAGAAGTAAGAGAAGAAAGACAACAAGCCTTAGCTTTGCGTTGGTTAGTACAATATGCTAAAAGTAGAAGTGGTAAAGGTATGGCTGAAAATCTAGCAGCAGAAATAATAGATGCTAGTGAAGGAACTGGTGGCGCAGTTAAAAAACGTGAAGACACACATAAAATGGCAGAAGCTAACAAGGCATATGCACATTATAGATGGTAAGAAGGGAGAACTAATATATGGCACGTGACGTATCTTTAGATAAAACTCGTAATATAGGAATCATGGCTCACATTGATGCCGGAAAAACTACATTTACAGAGCGTGTTCTATTCCATACAGGTATAACTCATAAAATCGGTGAAACTCACGATGGTGAATCTCAAATGGACTGGATGGAACAAGAAAAAGAAAGAGGAATCACAATAACAAGTGCTGCAACAACAGCACATTGGAAAGGTTATAGATTAAATATAATCGACACACCTGGACACGTAGACTTTACAATTGAAGTTTCACGTAGTCTTAGAGTACTAGATGGTGCAATTGCACTAATAGACGCTCAAGCAGGTGTAGAAACTCAAACTGAACAAGTTTGGAGACAAGCAAACGAATGGAAAGTACCTAGAATGATATTTGCCAATAAAATGGATAAAATGGGTGCTAACTTTGAATATAGTTTAGGAACTGTCAAAGATAGACTAAGCGAAAAATCTGCTCCAATCGAATGGCCAATAGGTGCAGAAGATAACTTTAATGGAATTATTGATTTAGTTTCAATGAAAGCATATCATTATGATGGTGACCAAAAAGAGGAACCTACAGAAATAGAAATACCAGAAGACTTAAAGGCTATTGCTGAAGAAAAGAGAACAGAACTTATAGACATAGCCGCTATGTTTGATGATGCCCTAATGGAAAAATACTTAAATGGGGAGAGTGTTACAGCAGAAGACATTAAACCTGCTATTAGAAAAGGTGTTCTAGCTGGAGAATTTTATCCAGTATTATGTGGAACAGCTTTAGGAAATATCGGTGTTAAATTAGCACTTGATGCTGTAATAGATTACTTACCAGCACCAACAGATATTGCTCATGTTAAAGGTATTGATATGCATGATAATCCTATCGAAAGAAAGACTGCTGATAATGAACCATTCGCAGCACTAGCATTCAAAGTTATGAATGACCCATTCGTAGGAAACTTAACATTCTTCCGTGTATATTCTGGTACTCTAAAATCAGGTAGCTATGTATATAATAGTACAAAAGGAACTAAAGAAAGAATCGGACGTATTCTTCAAATGCACGCTAACCAAAGGAAAGAAATTACAGAAGTATATGCAGGAGAAATCGCTGCAGCAGTAGGTTTAAAAGACACTACAACTGGTGACACACTGTGTGATGAGAAAAGTCAAGTTATTCTTGAAAAAATGACTTTCCCAGAACCAGTCATCGAGCTTGCAATTGAACCAAAGAGTAAAGCAGACCAAGAAAAAATGAGCCTAGCACTTCAAAAATTAGCTAAAGAAGACCCATCATTCAGAGCTAGTACAAACCACGAAACAGGTCAAACTATAATCGCTGGTATGGGTGAATTACACTTAGATGTATTAGTAGATAGAATGAAAAGAGAATTTGATGTTGAATGTAATATAGGTAAACCACAAGTTGCTTACCGTGAAACATTAACACAAACTGGTGAATGTGAAGGAAAATACATTAAACAATCAGGTGGACGTGGACAATATGGTCACGTATGGGTTAAATTTGAACCTAATAAAGATAAAGGTTACGAATTCGTTGATGAAATCGTTGGTGGTGTAGTACCACGTGAATACATTGGAGTAGTCGATAAAGGACTTCAAGAAGCATTGGCTGGTGGAGTACTTGCAGGTTATCCAGTAATCGACGTTAAATGTACACTATTCGATGGTTCATACCACGACGTAGACTCAAATGAAATGGCATTCAAAATTGCTGCTTCAATGGCATTAAAAGAAGCTAAAAACAAATGTAAACCAGCTCTACTTGAACCAATAATGAAAGTAGATGTAGTAGTACCAGAAGAATTCATGGGAACTGTTATGGGAGACCTAACAAGTAGAAGAGGTAGACCTCTAGGAAATGAATCTCGTGGTAAAGATTTACAAATATCAGCAATGGTACCTTTAGCAGAAATGTTTGGATACATGACAGTACTTCGTTCAAATACACAAGGACGTGGAACTTATCAAATGATATTTGACCACTATGAAGAAGTACCTAGAAATATTGCTGAAGAAATCATCAAGAAAAATAGCATACAATAATTAAAATTGTTTAGGAGTAAAGGTAATATTTATACTTAACTCCTAAACACAAATAAAATTTGTCATAAAAAAAGTTATTTATTACTTGCAAAACTGCTAAGTATTAGATAAAATTAATAATGTATATAAAAGGAGGAAATACAAATGGCAAGAGAAAAATTTGATCGTTCAAAACCACATGTTAACATTGGTACAATTGGACACGTAGACCACGGTAAAACAACTTTAACTGCGGCTATAACTAAAGTATTATCACAAAATGGTGGAGCAGAATTCGTTGATTATGCAAATATCGACAAAGCTCCAGAAGAAAGAGAAAGAGGAATAACTATCAATACAGCTCACGTTGAGTATGAAACTGAAAAACGTCACTATGCTCACGTTGACTGTCCAGGACACGCTGACTATGTTAAAAACATGATTACAGGTGCTGCTCAAATGGACGGAGCTATCCTAGTTGTTAGTGCAACTGATGGACCTATGCCTCAAACAAGAGAGCACATCCTATTATCAAGACAAGTTGGTGTACCTAAAATGGTAGTATTCATCAACAAATGCGATATGGTTGATGACCCAGAACTTCTAGACTTAGTTGAAATGGAAGTTAGAGAATTATTAAATGAATACAAATTTGATGGAGACAATACTCCAATCGTAAGAGGTTCAGCTCTTAAAGCTCTTGAAGGAGATCCTACATATGAACAAGCTATTAAAGACTTAATGGCTGCTGTTGATGATTGGATTGATACTCCTACAAGAGATACAGATAAACCATTCTTAATGAGTATCGAAGACGTATTCACTATCACAGGACGTGGAACTGTTGTTACAGGTCGTGTTGAAAGAGGACAATTAAAACTTAACGAAGAAGTTGAAATCGTTGGTATTAAAGATACAAGAAAAACAGTTGTTACTGGTATCGAAATGTTCAGAAAATCACTTGATTATGCTGAAGCAGGAGATAACGCTGGTGTATTACTTCGTGGTATTAACCGTGAAGATGTTGAAAGAGGACAAGTTCTTGCAAAACCAGGTTCAGTTACTCCACACAAAAAGTTCAAAGCAGAAGTTTATGTATTGTCTAAAGAAGAAGGTGGAAGACATACTCCATTCTTCAGTAACTATAGACCACAATTCTACTTCAGAACTACAGACGTTACTGGTGTAATTGAATTACCTGCTGGTGTAGAAATGGTAATGCCTGGTGATAACGTAACTATGACAGTTGAACTAATAACTAAAATAGCTATCGAAAACGGAACTCAATTCAGTATCCGTGAAGGTGGACGTACAGTTGGTGCTGGTGTAGTTAGCGAAATCATTGAGTAATCAAACAAATTAAATCCCTTCGGGGATTTTTTTTCTAGTTGAATTATATTAGAATAATGTGTATAATCAAAATAGAGAAAGAGAGGAGAAGTATATGGCAAAGTTTTGTCCAAATTGTGGAAAAGAATTAATGGAGGGTGCAGATATATGTACTAATTGTGGTAAGGTTTTAAATAAAAGTAATAGCCAAAATAATATAGAAGATTTAGACAAAAAAGCAAATACTGGATTTATATTAGGTTTAGTAAGTATAATTGCTTGGATATTACCAATTGCAGGTTATCCAGTAACTATATGTGGAATAGTATTTTGTAGTAAAGGACTAAAATCATCTAACAATAAAACTAAGGCTATAATAGGTTTAGTTTTATCTATAATATTCTTATTAGCAACTCTAACAAATTCTGTTCTAGGTGTCTTAGATACAGTAGCATAAAAATCAATTTTATGGTCTTTACTTTTACCAGTTAAATATGGTAATATGTAAACACATTGATTAATGGGCGCACCTCGCATGGCTGAACCGAATAAGTTGGAAGCCTTAGGTGGTTCATTAGTCAATTTTTAATTTTACACATATATGGTCTTTACAATACCAGCAAAATATGATAATATGTAAATACATTGATTGATGGGCGCACCATGTTTGGCTGAACCAAATAGGTTGGAAGCCTGGGTGGTTCATTAATCAATTTTTTTAATACCTAAAATATCATACAAATACTTTTTCCCATTAGCATCATTTCTAATTAAAACAACTGCTTTATAAAGTTCTTCCCTTTCTTTTAAAGCAATAGAAAATCTAATTTTGTATTTATAAAAACCATATTTAGCATCTTTTTTATGTTTTTCTTTTTTATGGTTAGAATAATTCCTACAACTGCAATTCTCAACAATATCTTTAAGATTAGATAACAATTTTCCTCTAATTATTATTTCAGTATTAGTAAGAGAAACAGCATATTTTGAAAAAATATATTCACCGGATAAATCTTTTCCAATATATACTTTTTGTCCGCTTTCAATAAGAGTAAAAGATTTATCAAGCATATTTTGTATATGTTTTTTCATTTCGCTCTTTAAATTTTTCATATAAATATTCGCAAATATATTCTCGCTTATTCTAACTCTATTAAACGAGCCATCATTATTATAAACTACATTTCCTTCCTTAATAACAATCTTGTTCCAATTTAACAACTCAAATTCATAATGTTCTTTCTCTTTTTCAAAACACCTACTTAAAGGTAAATTTAAACTTAAATCATAGTACATAATATATATCACTCCCTTAAAATATAAATTAAAATTTATGTGTACATGTCTTTACTTTTGCCAGTAAAATATGATAATATGTAAATACATTGATTAGTGAGCATACCCCTTGGCTGAACCTAATAGGTTGGAAGCCTTAGGTAGTTCATCAGTCAATTTTTTTTAATTTGCATATAACTGACTTAAACTCATTCTTATATCATAATACATACATTCATTTGCTCCCTTCTAGAATTAAATCTTACCATACGTATCTTTGTTTGTCAATAAAAATGTAAAAAAATTTACTAGTAGCAAAATAAATAGTATAATAATTATAGGAGGTTCGATAATGAAATTAGAAGGTAAAGTAGCAGTAATAACAGGAGGATACAAAGGAATAGGAAGAGGAATAGTGAATGTATTCCTTAAATATGGTGCTAAAGTAGTAGTACTTGATTATGATGAAAATGTACTCTCAATGAATAGTGAAAACATACTTGCATACAAAGTAGACATAAGAAACATAAGCGAGGTAGAAAACGCATTAGAAAATGCTTATACCAAATTTGGCAAAATTAACATATTAGTAAACAATGCAGGTGTATGTAAATTAACTACATTTGAGAATATGAACGATGAACAAAAAAATCACCATTTCGACATAAATATAAATGGAGTATGGAATACAACAAAAGCCACTTTAAAATATCTAAAGAAAGAAGAAAAAAGCACTATAGTGAATATGTCTAGTGTAACAGGCCCAATGGTAGCAGACCCAGGAGAAGTAGCTTATGCAACAACTAAAGCAGCAGTACTAGGATTTACAAAAAGTCTAGCCGCTGAACTTGCACCTAATCACATAAGAGTAAACGCAATCATGCCAGGATATGTAAGAACTCCACTAGTAGAAGGAATGTCTATAGAAAGTGATCCGTCAAACCCAGAAGGAGTAATAAACGGAATTGCCAGTGCAATACCATTAAAAAGATTAGGAACTCCTGAAGAAGTAGGGGAATTAGCTGCATTCCTAGCAAGTGAAGAATCAAATTACATCACAGGACAAGGTATAGTAATAGATGGAGGTTCAACACTACCTGAAACAGCAGTAGTAGGTGTATAAAGAATAAAAAAATATCTAAGAATAATTTCCTAGATATTTTTTTACTTTTCTGAACTTCTTAACTCTTTAGCTGACATTCTAACTTTTTTGCCATTTAACTTAACAGTTTGAAGATTTACTTTTTGAGTTTTCTTAGTAGCCTTTAAAGAGAAAGGTCTATTATTTGAACTCATATTTTTTCTATTTGATATGTTCTTAGCCATTACTTCACTTGCCTCCTTAAACTTAATAACTAATTTACCATAAAATACTGGTTTAGTCAATGCAAATTTGCTATAATTTTATGTAGAAAAGAGGTATTTTATGCTATATATAGGAAGTCACACAAGTTATTTAAAAAATAAACAATTATTAGGAGTAGTAGAAGAAAGCCTTAGTTATGGCTCTAACATATTTATGTTTTACACTGGAAGCAACCAAAGCACACTAAGGTTTCCAGTAGACAAAGATTTAACTCTAGAAGCACATAAACTAATGAAAGAAAATGGAATAGATAAATCTAAATGCATAGTTCACGCCCCATTTATAATAAATTTAGCAAACGACTCTGATAAAGACAAATACAATTTCTACATCAATTTCTTCAAACAAGAATTAAATAGATGTAAAGAACTAGACATAACAAGCATGGTATTACACCCCGGTTCTTACACAACATTAGATAGAGAGTCTGGTATAAAAAACATAGCAAAAGGCTTGAATATTGCCTTAAAAGACATAGATGGAGTAAATCTTTTACTTGAATATATGTCTGGAAAAGGAACAGAAGTAGGAACAAGTATAGATGATTTAAGAGGTATAATAGATTTATTAGATGAAGACATTAAAAAGAAAGTTTTCGTTTGCCTTGACACTTGTCATATAAATGATTCTGGTTGGGACATAGGAGACTTTGACAAGTTTTTAGATGAGTTTGACCAAAAAATAGGAATAGATAAAATAAAATGCATTCACATAAATGACTCCTATAATGCTATTGGTTCACACAAAGATAGACACGCGAATCTTGGATATGGTACTATTGGATTTGACAAGTTAATTAATGTCATATACAACCCTAGACTAGATGACATCCCAAAAATCCTAGAAACACCATGGATTAATAGAAACGAAAAAGACTCTTATGCTCCATACAAATACGAAATAGACATGATTAGAAAAAAAGAGTTTGTAGATTACATCAATCTATAAACTTTTTATATTTATCGTACAATTCAAGTAGTTTATTATATGACGGAGCACTTATCGAACCTTTATAACTCTCTAACACCTCTAATGCTTTTCCATTTATCATATCATCTATATTCTCATGTATTACCCTAATAAATAAATTTGCTTCTTCTTTACTTACAACAACACCTTCCTTTAATGCATATTCTATAATTACATCAGGTGTTAAATTAAGAGCATAATTCTTTATCATATTTTTCACTAAAATACCTCCAATACATCATATTACTCTTGCATATAAAATATTCATATTGTATAATCTAAAAGCTACAACAAAAGTAAGAAAGTGAGGATCATTATGGATTTAGAAATAAATGAAATAATTAATAAAATCTTAAGAATTGTAGATAATAGTGGACTTTACTTATCTCCTGAAATAAATAAAGAAACACTAGTTGAAATTAAAGAAAAACTTCCAAGAAATCAAGATATAATCTCATTTGTCTTACAAACAGGAAAAAATAAATATAAGTTAGCAGTAAGAACTTATTTAAAATATAAAACTGAATTAGATTTTAAAGAACAAACAAAAAAAGCTAGTCTTGCATACCATCAAGGAAATTATGCTCAAGCACTAGAACTCAACTTAACAACTTTAAAAAACATAAACAAGCCAAAAGCATACCCTTATCTTTTTGGCTCAATTGGTATGACTTATCTTCATATGGGCATTATTTCAAGTGCCATAACTTATCTTGAAACAGCAACACTTTTAAGTAAAGAAAAGAATAAAAAACTAGACTATACAGTATTGATTAACAAATTAACAAAGTCAAATGAACCAGAAGAAAACATAGAAGATAAAATAGAAGTAGAATTCAGCACTGATGAATTTATAAATGACATTTCAAATACTTATGGAATATCTAATATAGAAGAAATAATATCTCAAATAAATAATGGCATAAAATTCATAGACATAGTAAATAATCTAAATTTAACTAAAGAAGAATATCTTAAAGTATTACTGTATTTAGCTAAAGAATATTATAGTCTAGGTGCATTTAAACTTGGAGACAAACTCTTATACATTGCCCAGAAGAATAAAAATAAAACTAAAGAAATAAAATTTCTAATAGAAGAAACAAGAAATAATAGACTATTCTACCAACATAGAGAAAAAGTTTCACATACTTTAATCAAAACCTACCACATCAACTTCTAACTAACTAAAAATTCTTGTTAAAAGCCCATTACATATGATATAATACACATGTATTTAAAAGGAGGTGCATTTAAGTGGCTAAAAAAGAAAACCGTGAGGGTGTAGCATTACAATGTACTGTTTGTAAAGAAATAAACTACCTAACAAGTAAAAACAAAAAGAATACTGAAGGTAAAATTGAAATAAAAAAACATTGTCCAAGATGTAACAAAACAACAGTTCATAAAGAAAGAAAGGCTGATTAATAATGATAAACGTAAATGATTTAAAAAATGGAATGACTATTAAATATGAAGGAAATGTATATCAAGTAGTAGAATTCCAACATGTAAAACCAGGAAAAGGAAGCGCTTTTGTTAGAACAAAACTTAAAAATTTAAAAACTAACACAACTCAAGAAATAACATTCAACGCTGGAATTAAAATAGAAAAAGCCCAAGTTGAAAAAAGAGCATTAAGTTATCTTTATAATCAAGGAGAAAATTATGTATTCATGGATAATGAAACTTATGAACAATTAGAACTTCATGAATCTAAGTTAGAAAATGAATTAAAATTCTTAAAAGAGGGCTTAATAGTTGAAGTAATGAACTATGAAGGTGAAGTAATAGGAATTTCTCTTCCTGAAAAAATAAGTTATAAAGTTATAGAAACTGAACAAGCAGTAAAAGGAAATACTACAAGTGGAGCCCAAAAAGATGCGACAATTGAAACAGGTTATACACTAAAAGTACCTCTATTTATTGCTGAGGGTGAAGAAATAATCGTTACTACTAGTGATGGAAAATATTCAAGTAGAGCTTAATATCAATTAGGCTTTTTTATTTTGCGAAAAAAGAGACTACTAATCATTAGTTACGTCTCCATTACCACTTACTGGTATAGCCTCTCCTGTATAAGTAGATTCAGGTTTAAAGAAACTCTTAACAATATCTTTGTCTCTTGCTAAAATTTCTCTAAATTCTCTTTTTAAAGCCCCTTGATGTTTTCTAATGTCAGCTTTATAACCATATGCTTCTATTCCTAAAGAATTAGCAATGTATAATGCTCTATATAAGTGATACTCCTGTGTAACAATAACAATTTTCTTAGCACCAAAAACCTCTTTAGCCCTGTAAATTGAATCATATGTAGAAAATCCAGCATGGTCCATAAATATATCACTTGAAACAACACCACTCTCGATTCCAAAACTCTTCATAGCCCCAACTTCATTATAATTATCTCTTCCATGGTCTCCTGACATAATTATTTTAGGACTTATTCCTTCATTATAAAGTTCTATTCCCTTTATTAATCTTTCTTTAAGAATAGGACTAGGCTCTTCTCCCTCAACATAAGAGCCAAGTACTATAATACAGTCTACATCTTCTAACTTCTTTAATTCATCTAACTCTAAAATCTGTGCTCTTGTACTAACTTTTACAAACAAACTAAGAGAGCATATAATAATTACACATATAAGTAAAGTAAATAAAATTCTTGTAATAACCTTCTTCTTCATCTTACACCTCCCAACCATTATAGCACACATTACTTACAAAATATTTAATGTGCTGACTTGTTTTACACCATAAATATGCTATAATAAATAACCATCGGGGGAATTGTTATGAATATAGAAAAAATACTTAATTTAATCTACAAAGCTTTACCAGAAGACATAAAAAGAAATCCTAGTTTTATTAAACTTATGGAAATCTATATATCTCTTTGTAAAAACTTAGAAGTTAGAGATATAAGTATAAGAAAAGATATTATAAAAGAGTCTCCTGAACTTTTAAATTACAATGGTATATCAAAACTAGCAGAAAGCACAGAAACATTATTTGCTATGTACACAAGAATTAACGAGTTTTCATTATCTATAACAAACATTCCAGTAATCGTACTTACCTCAATAACTGAATTAGAAGATGGTGTTACTAATACTGTTGAAATAGAAGTAACTATTAATGAAAACACAACTCTTTGGAGAACAGCAGATTATCATAAAAATAAAAATGATTATTACTTTAACTATGACATAAATATGCATTTATATAATAAAGATGGTGATGAAATCAAAATAGAAAACTTAAATCAAGAGTTAGATGAAGACTTCAGTGCAACATTCGGAATACCTATGGAACTAGCAAACGAGTGTAGACTAAACTTTGATAAATATATAGACTACATAAACGACACCAAAGCAAGAATAACTATGGAAGGTAACGATGAAATTAATAATAGTGTATTTATCTCTCCATTTAAAATAAATGAACTAGGTGGAGTCCTTCTTGGATATGACGATGAAGAAGAACAAGAACTAGAAGAAAATGAAGAAGAAACTTATGATGAAGAAGAATTTGAAGAAAATACTTACTTAGATGAATCATTAGAAACAGATGAATTCTTAAGTGAAACTCAAATCGAAGAAATGGAAAATCTAAAAAATCAACTAATCACACATATGGGAACAGAAGGAGACTTCGTAATGAGTCTAAACTTATTTGATAACATAACTGACTATGTAATAGGTAAAGTAAATGTATTAGAAACAAGTGGAAGATTCATAAGAAAATTAAATGGAAGCTATACAATATTTTATATACATCTAAATGAAAATGGCCTAATAGTATTCCCAAAACAAGCAAACACAGAAGAAATAAAATCAATCTATGAAGAAGACCCACAAAACGATTACACAGAAGGATTAAAAGAATTTTTTGGAATAAATAAAACTAAAAAATTAGAAAAATAAAACAAGTTGAGTTCATATAAATTTTCTCTACTTGTTTTTATTCGGCTTTTTTTCTTGGATAAGGTTTTCTTTCATCAGTAAAATCAAGAATATAATCTATATTAGTATTATAATAATTTGCTATTATTTTTAACGCATCGTATGGCATTTCTGTGCCAGTTTCATATCTTGAATATTGCTTTTGAGAAGTGTTTAATATTTTTGCTATATCTTTTTGTAAAAGACCTTTTTCACTCCTTAATTCTCTTATTCTATCGCTATAATGCATATGCCATTCACCTATAAATATATTATATAATTTAATTTTTTTTAAATATACGACATAGTACAATAATGTACTATTGACTATAGTACAAAACTGTAGTATGATAGTTTTGAAATAGTAAGAATATAAAAAAGTTATTAGGAGTGAGCAAATATGAAAAAAGTATTTAAAGAAATAATAAAAACAAAATTAAGAACAAAAAAAGGAATAACTTGTCTTACAC
>CAYWED010000016.1:0-22058 GCA_964457135.1 uncultured Muribaculaceae bacterium | reverse complement strand
AAGATGGTAGTGATGAGCAAGTTATAAGGTTTATCTTAAAGACTGGTGTTGAATACAAATGTAAAGAAAATAGCAGAATTGATACAAATGTGTCATTTGGTAACTACAAGAGACTTGGCTAAATTATATGGAGTGGAAACTAAGAGAATTAACGAAGCTGTAAGAAATAATCCAAATAAATTTCCTGAAAGATTTTCTTGGATTTTGACTAAAGATGAAGTAAATATAATTTCAAGGTCGAAATTTTCGACCTTGAATGATGAAAAATTGAAACGTGGACAAAACATAAAGTATTTACCTAGAGTTTTTACAGAGCAAGGCGTTGCTATGCTTGCTACGATTTTAAAATCTAAAATTGCAATAGAAATAAGTATCAAAATAATGGATGCATTTGTACTAATGAGACATTATATAGTAGATAATAAGGATATTTATAAGTCATTAAATAACATTAACAACAAATTAATCGAACATGACGAAAAATTAAATTATTTGTTTTCTAAATTTGATAAGAAAGAACAACTATTTTTACCTGGAAAAACCTATGATGCTTATAGAGAAATCATAGATATTTTAAGTGAAACTAAAAATGAGATTATTATTATAGATAGTTATGCTGATAAAACACTATTAGATTATATAAGAGATATAAATTCTAAAATAATACTTATAACAAGTAATAAAAGTAAAATTAAAGATATAGAGATTGATAAGTTTAATAATCAATATAATAAATTAGAAATAATTTATAACAACACTTTCCATGACCGCTACTTTATTATTGATAAAAAAGAGGTGTTTCATATTGGAACTTCACTAAATCATATTGGTGAAAAACTATTTTCTATAAATAAATTAGAAGATAAAATTGTAAAAGAACATTTAATTAATTATGTTCTTGAAATTATAAAAAATAGTTAGGCTTGTCCGTAAATCAGAAATTTTGTACAATGTAGATGATTGAATATGATAGAAATCGAAGAAAGTAGTCTTTGTGGGATAACTTAATCATATTCAACCAAATATCGATTTTTGAGTTATTCCATAAAGACTATTTTTGTAATTATGAAAGTAATAGAATATAATGATGAATATTATTTAACCATGTCTAGATTAAAAAAACATTTGAAACTATGAAAAAAATGTGGATAACTCATATAATGAAGAACATAAAAAAGGAGAAAGAAGAGACGGACCTACTCCTAGAAAACGTTTGAAAATAATACTTAAGTATCATAAACAATACTTATCTCAAAGATATTTGGCACAAAGAATTAACATTTTATAATGGACAATATAATAACCTAAGAATAATATATAATGACAATTTTCATGATAAGTACATAATTATAGACTGCAAAGAAATATATCTCTGTGGTGCAAATATAAATCTAAGAGGAAAAAGAACGTTTAGTATCAACAAATTAGAAGACACTGATGTAATAAATACACTGCTTGAAAAAATAAAAATCATAGAAGAAAAATAAAATTATCTTATTTACATATAATTAAAGTAGGTGGTATTATGAGACTTTCAGAATTACAAAGAAAAGATATAATAAACATAAATGACGGTAGAATAATTGGAAAAATAATAGATGCTGAAATAAATGAGAAAGATGGCTCACTTGAAAGCCTAATTGTAGAAAAAAGTAAATATATGAGAAACTTTTTTACCACTGAAAATGATATTACAATAAAATTTGAACAAATAAAAAAACTAGGAAGTGATGTAATCCTAATAGAAATATAGACTGCCATCCCAATATGGCTTTTTTCTTTGTTTACTTATTTTAAATGCTATGTTATATTTAACATAAAGGAAAAGGAATAACATATGAAAAAAATAAAATATATAATAGGAATAATAGCAATATTCATAACCGACCAAATAAGTAAAATAATAGTATCTAATTATTTAGAATTAAATGAAAGCATAATAGTAATAAAAAATTTCTTTAGGCTAACATATACTCACAATAATGGAGCAGCATTCGGAATGTTTGGAGGAAAAACTATACTTATTCTATTAATAACATTTTTAGTGCTAGCATATCTTCTATATGAACTATTTAAGAATAAAAACTCATCCTTAAAAATAGACCTTGGTATAGTCCTTATAATAGGTGGCTTATTAGGTAATTTATTAGATAGGCTGGTATTTGGCTATGTAAGAGATTTTCTAGACTTTAATTTTGGCTCTTACGACTTTGCAATATTTAATGTAGGAGATGCTTTTATAGTGATAGGAACAATTATATTTATGATTGGTGTAGTTTTGGAGGAAAAATATGCAAATAAAAGTAACAACTGAAATAGAGGGTTCAAGATTAGATACATTTCTTACTAATCATCTAGACTCTAGTAGAAGTAATATAAGTAAACACATAAAAGATGGAACAATAACTGTAAATGGAAAAATAGTAAAAACTGGATATGCCCTAAAAGAAAATGACATAATTGAATATGAAGAATGGCATGAAGAAACTAGTGTTTTACCTGAAAATATTCCTTTAGACATATACTATGAAGACGAGTATATAATTGTCGTAAATAAAAAGTCAGGAATGGTTGTACACCCTGGAAGTGGAAACTATAGTGGTACTTTAGTAAATGCTTTAATGTATCACACAAAAAATTTAAGTGATATAAATGGAGAAGATAGACCTGGTATAGTTCATAGAATAGACAAAGATACTTCAGGTTTGCTACTAATTTCTAAAACAAATGAAGCACATAGAATACTTGCAGAAGACTTTAAAAACAAAAAAGTCAAAAGAAAATACATAGCCTTAGTAAGTGGAGTAATAGAAACTGAAAAAGGAAAAATAAATGCACCAATCGGAAGAAGTGAAAGTGATAGAAAGAAAATGTGTGTAACAGACAAAAACAGCAAAACTGCAGTAACAAATTTCACTGTTTTAGAAAGATACAAAAATGCCACATTAATAGAATGTATTCTAGAAACTGGAAGAACTCACCAAATAAGAGTTCACATGGCTTACATTAAGCACCCAGTAGTAAATGACCCAGTATATAACAACACTATAATAAATGACTATGGACAAATGCTCCATGCTGCATATATTGGATTTAACCATCCAATAACAAAAGAATGGCTTGAGTTTGAATGTCCCCTTGAACCTGAATTTAATGAAATTTTAGAGTCTTTTAAAAATTCATAATATAAACAGCTAAACTTAAAACAAAAGCATATATAGAATAAACTCCATAAGGAACTAAAAACCAACTTGCTTTTCCATTAAGTTTTTTTGTTTCCAAAAATAGAAATAATGAACTAACTAAAGTAATAGTAGTAAGAACAAAACCAAAGAAAGGGCTTTTCAAATTAAAAAATCCATATAAGAATAATTGATTCGCTAAATAATTTGTAATAAGTACATAAAAATAATCACTTTCCTTAAAAATATTTTTCTCCTTACTAACCATATAAATACTAATAGCAATTAACACATAAATAATAACCCAAACAATACTAATAACCTTAGGTGGTAAAGCAAACCCAGGAATATTAAGCATCTCATAATATGCACCATCATACTTAAAAACAATACCACTAATTAACCACGGTAAAAAACAAATTAAAAAATGTATAACTTTTTTCATCTATTCACCTCTTTACTAATCTTATGAAAAAGTGTATTATAATATTATTGAAAAAAGGAGGTTTATAAGTGGCAAATGTTATAATAAACAAAAAAGATGAAATAGTAATGAAAATATTACATTATTTTGTAACAGAAGAAAATTATAGACCAATAATAGTAAATGGAATTCAAAATGAAATTTGGCTTGAAAACCTAGAAAATGATATTCCATTAATAAGAATAAATATAAATTATATACACAATGAAGAACAATTAGTTGTAGATATGAGAAAAGCAAATGCAATAAGAAGAAGTATTAAAAGAAAAACATATAGTTTTAAAATGAATGTTCTAAATCTTTTATTAGATGTAAGAGATGATGTAAATTTAATAGATGATAAAAATATTTCAAGTATTAAAATAGATAAAATAGGGGACTTAAAGAAAAGTGATGTAATTAATAATTATTTTCCTAACTTTAAAGAAAAAGTAGTTAGTAAAAAAACTGATGTAGTTGGAATGTTTGAAATGACTGAAGAGCTAAATGAAAAAACAACAAAAGATGATAAAATACTAGCACGTATTTTTAAAGACAACACACGTCCAATAGTAACATATTCATTGATAATTATTAATTTAATTGTATTCTTATTTACTATATTAGATTATGCTGGAGTAATAAATATGTTTGCAAATTATTATGAAAACGTACAAAATGGAGAAATATGGCGTCTTATTACTTGCATGTTTGTACATGCAAACATAATTCATATAGCATCAAATATGTATGCATTATTTGCTATAGGTCCAATGGTTGAAAAGTATTATGGAAAACTAAAATATTTACTTATATATTTAGGCAGTGGTATATTAGGAAGTCTTTTCTCAGTAGTACTAAGTAATAATGTAAGCGTAGGAGCGAGTGGAGCTATATTTGGATTATTTGGCGCAATGTTATATTTTGGTTATAAATATAGAGCAACACTAGATGGTTTCTTAAGAAGTAGCATTATACCAGTAATTATTATAAACCTACTACTAAGTTTCTTAATGACAAATATTGATGTATTCGCACACATCGGAGGTCTTATTGGAGGACTATTAATAAGTTATACATTAGGTGTAGCAAATAAAGAAAATACAAAAGACAAAATTAATGGAATTATACTATTATTAATTTTAATAGCAGCACTAACTTACATGCTAATCATAAAATAAAAAAAATACAAAAAGCACATCAATCAATAAAATGTGCTTTTTATATTTAATTAAAATTTTCTATATAGCCCAATAGCTATTCCTAGTATATTAACCTTATCTAAAATAATAGGGTCCATAGTTTCATTTTCTGGTTGTAATCTATAATACCCATTTTCTTTATAAAAAGTTTTTAAAGTAGTGTAACCGTTTTCATCTAATGCAACAACATAATCTCCGTTCTTTGCAGAAGTTGTTCTTTTAACTATAACAATGTCTCCATCATATATTCCTACATTCTTCATGCTCATTCCTTCAGTTCTTAATGTGAATATTTCTTCCTTTTTAGGAATCATATAAGCAGGTAAACTTATATACTCATCAGGAAATTCAATTGCCTCTATAGGATTACCACAAGTAACTTTTCCTAAAAGAGGTACACTAACAACTTCTTCATTATTTTCAAGATACTCATTTGGAACTAATACCTCTAAAGTACGAAACTTATTATCAGTTTGTTTTAAATATCCCTTATTCATTAAATGTCTCATATGAACGAACACTGTTGCAGTACTACTTAAATTCATCATCTCACATACTTCTCTTACACTAGGACTATAACCATTTTTGGCTATATATTTCTTTATTGAAGTTAAAACTTCTTCTTGTTTTTTTGTTAAAGGTTCCATAAACATCATCCTCCCTATATATAAGTTAACACAAAAACGTACATTTGTCAAACATTTTTTTGTTTTACTATTGACACAAACAATTATATGTTATATTATAGGTGCATAAGGAGAGTGAGTTTATGGAAAAAGTAGAAAAATTATTTGATAGTTATAAAGGATTAATCGTCTTTTATATAATAGTGGCGGTGTTAGCATTTCTAATCGCACAAAAAATCGAGGACATAAACTCGCAGGCCCAAAATGTAACTGTAGAAAAAACATACTACGCATAATAACAAAATTATAATCAAAAAAGATTATAGTTTTTTTCAAAAGTAAAAACTCAGTCAAAAATATACAAAATATTGCACAAGCCTCTTGATTTTTAACATGATTTGTACTAATATTATAAAAGTTTGTTTTAAGGGGTGAAATAAATGGAAAAACTATATATATTTGGACACATGAATCCTGATACTGATTCAGTATGTTCCGCAATTACACTAGCAAATTTAAAAAGAAATCTAGGTTTGCAAGCAGAAGAAAGAGTTTTAGGTTCAATCAGTAAAGAAACTGAGTTTGTATTAAATTACTGGAAAGTTAAAGAACCAAAGTATCTTAATGATGTAAAACTTAAAATCAAAGATTTAAACTATAGAAAAAATTGCTATATGCTTGAGTATTCATCTATATTAGATGTATATAATTATATGCAAAATGAAAACACTACAGGTGTACCTATAGTAGATGAAAACAAAAAATTAATTAACTTAATAACTGCTAAAGAAATATTAAGAAAAACAATTAATATTGACGATAATACTTTATATACAAGCTATGATAACATTGTAAATACATTAAATGGAGAAAAAATAGTAAAATGTAATCATGAAATAAATGGAAAAATAAGAGCTGTATCATTTGCTCATTCTACTTTTGAAAGTGTAGTTAGTTTAAGTCCTGATGATATCATAATAGTAGGAGATAGACATTACATAATAGATTTAGCTATAAATGCTAAAGTAAAATTAATTATAATAATAGGAAATTCTGACATAAAAGAAGAACACATAAAGTTAGCAAAGAAAAATAAAGTAAACATAATTAGAACTAAAATGAATACATTTGAAACATCAAGACTAATAATGTACAGTAACTATATAAAGAAAATATTAAATGATAATACACCATACTTTGTAAATGAAAATGATTATTACACTGACTTTGAAGAAAATTCATCATTACTAAAAATAGATAACTATCCAATTGTGGATAAAAACGGTATATGCAAGGGACTTCTAAGAAAAAGTGAAATTAATAAATTAAATAAAAAGAAAGTAGTTTTAGTAGACCATAATGAAACAGAACAAAGTGCAGTAGGACTAGATGAAGCTGAAATAACAGAAATAATTGACCATCACAAAATCGGACAAATTAGCACAACTGCTCCTATTAATTTTAGAAACATGACAGTAGGTTGCACTAACACAATAATTTACTATTTATATAAAGAAAATGGAATAAAAATAACTAAAGAAATAGCTGGCCTTATGTTGTCCGCAATTCTTTCAGATACTTTATTATTTAAAAGTCCAACGACAACTGAAATAGATAAATTTGTGGTAAAAGAATTAAATAAAATTTGTAAATTAAATATAGAAAAATATGGACTTGATATGTTTAAGGCAGGTAGTAGCCTAGAAGGTAGAACAATAAACAACATAATAACTGCAGACCATAAATTATTTAATGCAGGTAACCAAACATTCATAGTAAGTCAAGTATTCACAATGGACTATGAAACTATACTTAATGACAAAGACGCCTACATAGAAGAATTAGAAAATTGCAAAAGAAAAGAAAATGTAAATCATTATATATTTGTAGTAACAGATATTATAGATAATGGAAGTTATTTCTTATATGACAATTCTAGTATAGAACTAATCAAGAAAGCATTCAAAAATCCAAAAATGACATATACAACATTTGTAAAAAACTCAGTAAGTAGAAAAAAACAAATAGTGCCTATGATTATAGATGCCCTAGAAAAATAGGCGTCTTTTTTGTTGAAGAAAACCCCAGATAGTCTGGAGGGTTAAATGAAGGTTTACCGACAAATGTCAATTGAAGACTTTGCCCCCTTTAAAGGGTAGCAAGTAAAGAATGCTTTCGGTAGTTGACAAGGCACTTTAGTGTATGCCAGTAATATAGTTTTTTTAGGCGAAAATGAAAAACCACCAGCTAAACTAGTGAAGTTTTATTTAGTGTAAAATATGTGTTAGTGATTTACAGTTATTTTATAAAAAATTTCTTAATTTTGTAGAAAATTTTACGTAAAGAAACTTTTATAAAAGAAATAAAAAGCGTTTTTCTATATTTGTGCCCTTATAAAGTAGTAGAGGAGTATAAACTCTAGAAAGGAGGGCAAAATGAAAAATGAATATTTATTTCTTCACAGGGATATTATTTTTAAAGATGTCTTTGGAACTAATAAAAACATTAAATATACTCAGGATTTATTAGAAAAGTTCTTTAAATTAGAAAAAGGCTCTTTAGATGGAATGACTATAGAAAATAGTGTCGTGTTAGATAGAGAAACTGTAAAAGAAAAGAAATTTGAGTTAGATGTTCTAGTAAAAACAAAAGATAAATCATTTATTAATCTTGAAATGCAAACTAAACTAGATGACCACGCTGAAAAGAAGAACTTTCTTTATGTAGCAAGATTAATAAGTCAAGGGCTAAATCCTGGAGAAAATTATGACAAATTAAAACCTGTAACTGGATTAGAATTTTCTAAAGAAATGCATTTACATAAAGATGATGAAAAAATAAAAAGATATTGTATGACTAATGTGAAAAATAGTAGTGATAGAATACTAGAAGATTTATTTAATGTATATATAATTGATGTTGAAATAGCAAGAGATGATAGTTATAATGAAGATGATGGATTTGAAATGTGGAGAAGATTAATAGGAGCAGACACTATAGAAGAAGTAGAAGAACTAGCAAGTAGAAATCCATTAATAAATGAAGCAAAAATGGAGATGGAAAGATTTATGGGAAAAGAGTATGTACAAGATTATGCTAGAGAAGAAACACTACAAAGAACAAGAATAGAATGTGCAAGAGAAGAAGGACTCCAAGAAGGGCATAAAGAAGGATTAATTACAGGACATAAAGAAGAAAAAATCGAAATTGCTAAATCTATGATTCTAAAAGATATGTCTACTAAACTTATACATGAAATAACAAAATTATCTATAGAAGAAATAGAAAAACTAAGAAGAAAAATAAGCGATGACTAATTTAGTAAATCAGAAGAAATTTTAAGGACGATTTGTCCTTTTTAAATTGAAAAAAACACTAAAATTTAATATAATCATTATTAGTAGGAGAGTAGTAAATGAAAAATATAGTAAAAAAATTAATTATAATAACAATAACTACCATGACAATAACTGGCTGCATAATCGAAAAAAATGAGGAAAACAAAGACTACACAAGAGATGATTATTTTTATACTGAAGACAATTTAAACATAATAAATAATTTCTACAATGAAGAATTATCTATAAATGGAGAAAAAATAAACGAGTTGCCAACTAACTACAACATAGAAGAAGCTATTCAAGATAAATGTTATGCAAGAGATATAAATGGAACATACAACTATGATATATTTGAAGAATTTATAAAAAAATATAATAACAAAGAATCAGCACACTTAAGAATGATAAAATACACAACAGAAGGTAATCCAATAATTTATGACATTAAATATGACGTAGAAAATGACAAAATAGTAATTCTTTATGATAACACAAGAGACTTTTATGGAACGAAAGAAATAGAAATCTATTCATATGAAAGAATAGATGAATATAACAACTCTTACTGGGTTGCATGTAATGGAGAATTAACAAAAGAAACTGTCAATTCATCTAATTGCTTTGTAATAGGAGATAAAAACTAACAATAAAAAATGGTAAAATTTATGAAAAAATAAGAATTTATCACAATAAAAAAACAAAAAACTACCAATAAAAGTGGCATAACACTTTTAAAATACTAAATAATTTGCTATAATGAACTTATAAAAATAAAAGAGAGGCATGAACATGAAACAAATAATAACTAGCTTAGACGTAGGCTCTAATAGTGTAAAAATTATTGTTGGTGAAATTTATAAAAACAAACTATTTGTTTTAGCATGCAGTGAAGTAAGAAGTAAAGGTATAAAAAAAGGACTCCTAGTAGATGCAGAACAAGCACTAATAAGTATAAAAGAAGCGTTTAAAAGGACTGAAGACGTATTAGGAATAAAAATAACTCAAGTAATAATATCAGCACCATCATATTATGCTGATTTCTTAAAAGGAGAGGGTTATACTACAATTACAAGAGAAGAAAAACAAGTAAATGGTAGCGACATAACAAGAGCCCTCCAAGCATCAATTTACAATCGAGTAAGTCCTAATTTAGAATTAGTAAATGTTAGCCCTGTTGAGTTTATATTAAATAATCAAGAAATAATTAAAAATCCAAAAGGAAAAGAAGCATACAAATTATCAGTAAATTCAGTTCTAGGGGTTGTTCCTAAAAAAAACATATATACTTTAATTAGTATATTGGACTCTCTTGGAATAAAAGTAGTAGATTTAGCCTTTGGAGGACAAGCTGACTATTATGAATTTAGAAAAGATGAATATAAAAATCAATTAGGAGCTGTAATAAACATAGGAGCTGGAAAAACTGAAGTAAGCATAATAAATGAAGAAATTTTAGTGGCTACAGAAGTTCTAGACGTAGGAGGAAGAAATATAGATAGAGATATAAGTTATATCTATGATTTAGCTCTAGAAGATAGTAAAAAAATAAAAGAAAATTTTGCACTTGCACATAAAAGTAATGCAAGTACTAGTGAAATCATCGAAGTCTTGACAAAGACAAATGAACATATTAAAATAAATCAATATGAGGTTAGTGAAATCGTCTATTCAAGGATAAGAGAAATTTTAGAACTTTCCAAAAAACAAATAAATCTCTTAACAAAAAAAGATATAAGTTATATAATTATAACAGGAGGTACTACAGAAATAGAAGGTTTTGCTAAAGTATATAGAGAAGTATTTGGTAAAGATTTAGAAGTATCCAAAGTTAGTGAACTAGGTGTAAGAAACAATAGATATAGTAGTGCCCTAGGATTAATAAAATTATATGCTGAAAAATTAAATTTTAGAGGCTTAATTGCATCTACAATTAATGAAGAAGCACAAGAAGAATTATTTAGTGAAAAACGAAAAATAGATGGAAACAGTTTACTCGGAAAAGTATATAGTTACTTTTTTGACAATTAAGGAGAGTGTAATATGGAAGGAAACTCATTAGAAATGCTACAAATTGCTAACATTAAAGTTATAGGTGTTGGTGGAGGCGGTTGTAATGCCGTTAATAGAATGATTGAAACAGGACTTAAAGGTGTTGAGTTTATAGTTGCAAATACTGATTTACAAATTTTAAATACATCACTTGCAAAAACAAAATTACAAATAGGTGCTTCGATTACTGATGGTTTAGGTGCAGGAGCAGACCCAGAAGTAGGAAGAGAAGCAGCACTTGAAAGTAAAAATGAAATAGAAGATGCACTTAGAGGTGCAGATATGGTATTCGTAACGTGTGGTTTAGGTGGAGGAACTGGTACAGGAGCAGCACCAGTAATCGCCGAAATAGCCCAAGGACTAGGTTGCTTAACAGTAGCAATAGTTACAAAACCATTTAGATTTGAAGGAAAGAAAAGAATGGACCATGCATTACTTGGTCTAGATGAACTAAAAAAACACGTTGATACTTATGTCGTAATACCAAATGATAGATTAAGAGATTTAATAGATAAATCAACTCCAATGACAGATGCATTTAAAGAAGTTGATAATGTATTAAGATTAGGTGTTCAATCAATTTCTGATTTAATTAGTGTACCAGGATTAGTAAATCTAGACTTTGCTGACGTAAAAGCAATCATGGAAAATCGTGGGCAAGCACTTATTGGTATTGGTGTAGGATTTGGAGAAAATCGCGCTATTGAAGCAGCAAGACAAGCAGTATCAAGTCCATTATTAGAAACAACAATTAACGGAGCAACTGATTGTGTAATCAATATAACTGGTGGAAACTCTTTAACACTATTTGAAGCAGAAGATGCAGCAGAAGTAATAAGAGGTGCAGCAAATACTGATATAAATATCATATTTGGTGCTGTAATAAATGAAGCATTAGAAGATGAAGCGGTAGTTACAGTAATTGCAACTGGATTTGAAGAAGAAAGTGAACCATTATATCAAACATATACACCAGGTAATACTAGAGTACAAGAAACTATTTCAACTGATGATGATGACGATGATTTGCCACCATTCTTAAGAGATAGAGATATTTAAAAATAACCTCACAAAATTGTGGGGTTTTAAAATAAGGGGAGTTTATGAACTTAAAAGATATATATTCGAGTATAGAAAACCATTATAACAGTAGAATATTATCAACATCTTCTTTTTTATTAGATGCTGTGATAGAAATACTAGGTACAGAAGAAAAGGAATTAATAAATAATAGACTAAAAGGATTAAGTCCAGTTTATACAGTAGAAAAAAGTAAATTAGAATATACATTAACTTTAGACAACTTAAACAAATATGATAAAGAATTAATAGAAATACTTTTAGATAATACTGAAGAAGATAAACCTTTATTAATAGGGAGTTATCATCCAATGTGGACTAATCAATATGCTATTTTATCTGATTTAAAAAATAAATATTCATTAAGACCATATAATACATCAAATGACTTTCGTAATTTACAATTCACTTTATATTATAGACAACCAATATTTCAAGGACATATTTCAAATGATTTAACATATTTAATGAATCTTTTAATTTCTTTAGGAATAAAAGAAGAAAATGAAATATTTACTATAACTACCACCAACGTAACCTTAGATTGTGAAACACCTGATGCAAAACAATTAATCTATTCTACAATTATATATGAAATATCGGTGTTAATTTTAAATAAATTTCATGAAAAAGGACTTTATATGTTGGATAATAAATTTATGCTTAACACTTATAAAAATTCTACACCAGACTACTTTAAAACTTTCTACTCTTATTTTAAAGATATCATAATATTATTTTTAACTGATTTTAAAGAGTTTATTTATATAGTAGGTAAGAATAATTTTGAAAGATTTACTGACTCACTACTTAATGAAAATTATGAAGAATTATATGACATTATGAATGATATGCTTTATACAAAAAACATTAATAGAAGCAATATACAAATAGACTATGAATCTATATTAAAAGGAATAGAAAATCATAAAAGAAAATTAAAACAAACAGGAGAAGAATAATGAAAAGAGAGTAATAGGAATAGTAACTAAACACTATAAAATAGACGAAATCATGAATAAAATATTTGATTATTTTATAAAATCCTGTAAGTGAAAAAAACACCACTAAGGTGTTTTAATTTTGTGTTACTTTTTTTAATGTTTTCTTAATCTCTTTACTTTCAATATTTTGTATAACATACCATCCATTTTCAGTCATCTTCTTATATGTATCATCTTGTAATTTAATAATTTCATCTAAATTATCTTTAAGAGTATTATGTACAGATTTAGTAGAACTCTCTAAAGAACCATGAACATACACCTCAACTGTACTTTTTAATAACAAAAGAATATTATCCATTAATAATCTATCATTCATTTATAGCACCCTCCAATACATCTAATAATTTTTTCTTTAAACTTTCATGTTTTTTAAGTTGACTTTTCATAAAAGTAACAAGAGTTTTATCCTCTAAACTATCAATTGTAAATTTGCATATGTCTATTAAATTCTTCTCATGCTCTATAGCATCTTCCATATAAAGTAATTCTTTTTGTGTCATATAATCTTTCCTCCTAACTTTAGTATGAACAATAAAGAAAAATTTAAACATAAAAAAAACAGCAAGCACATAACTTACTGTTAAAAAGTTTACTATCTATTATAGAATTCAACTATTAGAGATTCATTAATTTCAGCATTAAGTTCTTCTCTTTCAGGGTATCTTACATAAGTACCAGTTTTTTTCTTGTCATCAAATGTTACAAAACTTACTCTATTAGTAGTGTTTTCTAAACATTCATTAATAACAGGATGATTCATAGAACTTTCTTTAACGCTAATTGTGTCTCCTGGTTTAACTTGATAACTAGGTATATTAACTTTTTTACCATTAACTAGAATATGACCATGATTTACTATTTGTCTACTAGCTCTTCTAGTTTTAGCAAGTCCCATACGATATACGATATTATCTAATCTACTTTCAAGCATAATTAATAGGTTAGTACCATGTATACCTTTTTTCTTACCAGCTGCTTCAAAAGTTTTTCTAAATTGCTTTTCAGTAAGACCATACATAATTCTTACCTTTTGCTTTTCTTGAAGTTGTACACCATACTCACTTAATTTCTTTCTACTAGTCCCATGTTGACCAGGAGCACTAGTTCTTTTTCTTAAATCTTTTCCGTTTTCTAATGTACTAAATCCAAGTCTTCTTGATTTTCTAAAAGCAGGACCTGTGTATCTTGACATATAAACGCCTCCTTATAATAAATATTTGAAAGAGATGTTTATCCTTACTCCTAGTAGTAGGGTGTTTATTCTGAGATATTCACTAATGGCTAGTTACTAATCACTCATAAGATAATAAACGCATTACTACCTAAATAAAGTTGCCATTTCTTTCATTAGTAAAGTATACTAGAAAATGTCTAAAATATCAAGGATTTTCTTTATTTTTCACTTGTAAGTCTACCCCCACACTAAATTACAAAAAAGTAACTTTAGAATAATAGAGAATATGATATAATTAAAAAGACCACAATAAAAAAGTAATTGCAACTAATAATTACCAAAATGTAATATAGAGTTGGTAGAGAACCACTAAAAATTAAAGTATAATTACAGAATATGAAAAGGTGAAGTAGTAAAGTGAAAACAAAAAATAAAAAAATCAAAATATTAAATATTGTTCTTTTTATAGTAGTAGCCGCACTAACATTTTATACAATTTTTAAAAAGAACGACATATTTTTAATAATTAAAAGTATTTCAAAAGTAAATATATTTTATATAATGCTAGCAATAATATTTATGTTAATATACATATCTTGTGAAGGGATAAACATAAGAAGAGTATTAAAAACATTAAATCACGAAGTATCATTCGCAAATGCTTTCAAGTATGCATCAGTTGGTTTTTTCTTTAGTGGAATAACACCTTCTGCAAGTGGGGGAGACCCAGCACAATTATACTTTATGAGTAAAAATCAACTTCCAATCTCTCACTCAGCCTTAGCACTCCTAGTAGAACTAACAAGTTTTCAACTAATATGTTGTGTTTTAGCAATAGCAGGATTAATAATAAACCATAATATACTTTTTCATAAAGTAGGATATTTAAAATACCTTATCATAGCGGGAATAATCCTTAATATAATATTCTTTATATTTCTCATGATAATGATATTTTCTCGAACAGTAGCATTAAAACTATTAGACATAATATGTAAATTTTTAAAAAAAATCAATTACAAAAAAGTGAATGTATTTAAAGAAAAAGGCTTATCACAAATAGAAGAATATCATAATTGCTCATTATATTTAAAAGACAATAAAAGTGTATTAATAAAAATTGTTTTGACAACTATAGTAGAACTTATTCTTTATCATAGCATACCATATTGTATATATTTATCTTTTGGACTTAAAGGTTCTAACATAGTTACATTTATCTCTCTAAGTGCAGTATTATATACAGCAGTAGCCTTTATTCCTTCTCCTGGCTCAATGGGAATAAGTGAAGGAGGTTTCATGCTCATCTATAAAATGCTATTTCCAACTACAATCTTAAGTAGTGCAATGCTCATCTCTAGAGCAGTAAGTTTCTACTTATTCATAGTAGTATGTGGACTATTAATATTAATTTATATAATACTAAACAAACTAAAAGAAAGTAGAGCACAAAAAGTTTTTTATTAAGAGTTTTTAAATTCTACAAAATTAAATTTTGAGTATTTAATATTACTACAGAAATATATAGACAAAAAACAAATCATATGTTACTCTTTTAATTAGGAAGCAATTTAGTAACTAGGTGCTTACCTACACTCCAACAAAAACATGATGAAAATATAAGATAAAAAGGAGGTGGGTTTAACATTAAATGGAAGAGATTTATCTTGCGTGTCCCCACCAACATTTGTGTTATTTTAGTGCTCATTATTATATTGGTAATGACATTAAAAAAATAGCATCTACCGAAAGGTAAATGCATACCAATTAATTTGAGTAAGCATTTAGCAATGCTAAATACTTCCTTTAATATTATATGAAGTTTCCTTCATGTATATAATTTTATCAAAGAATTTTTGAATATTCAAGAAGTAATATACCGAGTAGATATATACTTGTTCATATTATATTGATCTATAATTTATTCACTATTAGACCTTTTATATAACTTATGAATTAACTCTCCATCAATATTACCATCTATTAAATTTTGTATTTCTTCTTCACTAAGAAAATGTGCATCATTAATAGTCGCATATGACTGAAAAAGTGGAGTGGGCACAACAGCATCATTTGAAACAAAACCTTCATTTAGAATTGCTTCACTTAAATTCTTATTTATTTCTTCTTCATGTCTTAAAAAATTATCAGTCTTATTATAATCATGATAAAGTGACTTTGCTTTATATTTATACTCAGCAAATCCTATACCAAATGAACCAAAAATAATACCCAAGATTAACTCGCTTAAATCAAAATTATTTTCATAATAAAGTTTGCTAAAAAATAAAGCAAATTTGGTTAAACTAATGGAATATATACATAAGGAACTAAATAATTAGCACCATTATATCTAGATGTAGCATTATGATGCCACTGTTTCATTTGATTCTTCATACAATCTAAAACACTTATTTCTAAAGTTTTAGAATAATCAGTCACAACTTTTTTCTTATCAGTATATATAATCATCTTACCATCTTTTACCTCATAATATTTAACAAAAGGTTCCTTGTTTTTAGCATGAAAAGTGTAATCTAACATAGCCTTCATCTCCTTAACACAATATATTTTAATCAGAATAAATGTTATGTCAACAAAAAATCTTAATAAAAAACAATCAAAAACCCCAAATTAATAAAGTTTTACTTTTAGAAATATAAAACACGTGATAAAATATTAAATAGAGAGTAGGTGAATATATGAATAGTGGTTTAATACTAGGTGCTATAGGAATATATGCTATTGGCTTTATTCTTATAATCGTAACCATATATCTAATACGTAAAAAAACAAGAACTAAACTAGAACGAGAATTAACAAGACTTGAAACCTTAAAAAACCTAATAATATCTTCATCAATCCTAACCGAAATGGAAAAAGTAAAAAGTTTAATAACTAACGAAAAATTAGATGATAGATATAAAAAATGGGAAAAAAGATACAAAAAAATAGAAAAAGAAAGCATACCAAAACTTACAGATGAACTTTTAGAAATTGAAGCACTTTTAGAGGATAAAAATTTTAAAGAGGCTTCTTTTAATCTTGCACGTGCTGAACTTGATATATACTATGTAAAAACTGATATGGAATTACTCCTAGATAGCATAAAAGATATAACTAGAAGTGAAGAAAGAAATAGATTTGCAGTAACAAAACTAAAAGCATTATATAGAGAAGTAGTAAATAAATACAATAATAACAAATCAGACTATAAAGAAATGGAAAATCCTATAGATTTGCAATTTGATAACATAAATAAACTTTTTAGTGCATTTGAAAGAGTAATGGAAAATAATGATTATGAAGAAGTTGGTAAAATTGTTCATGCCCTAGATGACTTAATAAAAAATATAAAAGTTGTAATAGAAGAAACACCAACTGTAATTTTAATGTGCAAAATGGTCATACCTAAAAAAATAACTGAACTAAAAAGTCTTGCAAGTAAAATGAAAAAAGATGGATACAATATAGAATACATAAACCTAGAATACAACATTGAAGAGGCAGAAAAAAAATTGAGTGATATTTGGGATAGAATGAAAGTATTAAACTTAGAAGACTCAATTTTTGAATTAAAAACTATGTTAGATTATTTTGAAAGCCTTTATGGAGACTTCGATAAAGAAAAACATTGCAAAAAAGAATATGAAAATTACATTGAAGTAATTGGAACAAAATTATCAAGATTAACTGGAGTTATTAAAAACATATTCATAGAACTTGAAAGCCTTAAGGAAACTTATGCTTTAACTGAAGATGAATTTAAAAATCTAGAAACAATAAATAAAGAACTAGCAGGTGAAAAAGAAAGTTTCAAAGGAGTTAATGATAGAACCTTAACAAAAGTAACACCTTATTCAAAACTTGCAAAAGAATGTGAACTAATAAGTGTAAGAATAGCTAAAACTGAAGATAAACTAGAAAGTGTTCTAAAAAGTCTAGGAAGTCTAAAGGAAGACGAACTACGTGCAAGAGAACAACTAACTGAAATAAGAACAATATTAAAAGATGCAAAAAATGGAATAAACTCATATAAATTACCTGTAATTCCAAAAACATACTATGTTGAACTAGAAGAAGCAAAAGAAGGAATACAAAGTATAATAAAAGAATTAGAGAAAAAACCAATAGTCATAAATGACTTAAATACAAGAGTAGATACAGGTAGAGACCTAGTATTAAAACTTTATACATTATCTAATGAACTAACAAAAACAGCAGGAATGGCTGAAATGGCAATAGTTTATGGCAATAGATACCGTTCTACGTATAAAGAAATAGATGAAGGTCTTACAAAAGCAGAAAAAGAATTTTTGCGAGGGGACTATAGAAAAAGTTTACAAACAAGTCTTAACACTCTAAATCAAGTAGAACCAGGAATTCATAAAAAACTTATGAGTGCATACGAGAATTAATGAAAGAAGTGAATAGTAGTGGCAAAGAAAAAAGTAAAAGCTGATGATAATAAAAAAGAATTTCCATATACAAAAGAACTAGAAGGATTAGCCCTAGTTCTTATTGGCGTTTTGGGATTTGGTAAATTTGGACCTGTTGGTAGAGTTATAAGAAACTTTACTGTTTTCCTATTTGGAAATTGGTACATCTTAGGACTAGTTGTTGCTATGCTCCTAGGAGTAGTTTTACTTGTAAAAAGAAAAAATCCAAATCTATTAAATGCAAGACTTATAGGAGTTTATACTATAGTAATTGCAATCCTTTTACTTGCACATCTTGAATACGTAAAAGATAATGACTTAACTGGGGTAGCAATACTTAAACAAACAATAAATAATCTAGTCGCATCTTTTGATAATATAAACATGATAAGATATACTGGTGGAGGAGTAGTAGGCGCACTTTTTTCAACTGCATTCGTATCACTATTTGATATAACAGGAACACTTATAGTGTGTGCAGTTCTTACTTTATTTGGGGTTGTAATGTTATTTGACATAACTTTAATTGATATATTTAGAGCATTTGCAAAACCATTCAAGCGTAATAAAGAGAGAAAAATTGAAAAAATGGCACGTGCTGGTGAAGAAGAACTAGACGAAAGGGAAGAAGATGAGGAAGACAATCGAGTAGTAATAACAAACATAAATGAAATAACTCATAAAGAAAGAACTCCAGAAGTAATTCCGTCTGCCCCATTCATAGAGCCTGAAATAAAACAAGAAGTTCCAAGCCATGAAGGCGAATACTATTTACCTAGTATTGATTTGCTAGTAGGTAGTAAAAACAAAGGAAAAGTAAACTCTACAGAATTTATATCAAAAAACAATAAAATTCTTGAAAGAGTATTTAACGATTTTAACATCTCAGGTAAAGTAGTAGAGGTTCATGTAGGTCCTACAGTAACGCAATATGAAATAGAAATAAAAGCAGGAACAAAAGTAAATAAAATACTAAGTATTAATAGAGAAATTGCCTTAGCCTTAGCTGCAAAGGATGTGCGTATTCAAGCACCTATTCCAGGAAAAACAACAATAGGAATAGAAATACCAAACCCACAAACAAGTGAAGTAAAAATGAAAGACATACTAGTTGGAATACCAAAAAAACTAGATGGCTCTAAACTAGTAGCTCCTCTAGGATTAGACATAATGGGTAATGTTCAATACTTTGAAATAAACAAAGCACCTCATATGTTAGTAGCAGGTTCTACTGGTAGTGGTAAGTCAGTTTGTATAAATAACATAATCACGTCTATCCTAATGCGTGCAAAACCAGATGAAGTAAAAATGATTCTAGTAGACCCTAAAAAAGTTGAACTAAATTGTTATGAAGGAATACCTCATTTAATGAGACCAGTTGTAACTGACCCTAAAAAGGCAGCGATAGCACTCCAAAAAATTTGTGAAATAATGGACGAAAGATATGATATGTTTGCTAATACTGGAACAAGAAACATTGCTTCATATAATGAATATGTAGAAAAAAACAAATCTAGAAAACCTGACCTAGAAAAAATGCCATTCATATTAGTAATAATAGATGAGTTAGCAGACCTTATGATGGTAGCTGGTAAAGAGGTTGAAGGTGCAATAATGAGAATTACACAACTTGCCCGTGCAGCCGGAATACACTTGATTGTTGCAACTCAAAGACCAAGTGCAGATGTAGTAACAGGATTAATTAAAGCAAACATTCCAACTCGTGTAAGTTTTATGGTATCAAGTCAAATAGACTCTCGTACAATATTAGACATGGGTGGAGCAGAAAAACTACTTGGTAAAGGAGATATGTTATTTTTACCTCCAGGAGAAGCAACACCAATAAGAATACAAGGTTCATTTGTATCAGACGATGAAATCAACAGGGTAGTAGAATTTGTAAAAGCACAAGGACATGCTCCTAAATTCGATGAAAAAATGGCTGACTTAGATAAACCTACAGAGGTAGAAATTGCAAACGATGCACCAAAAGAAGATGGAGACGACCCACTATATGATGAAATAGTAGAATTTGCAGTTAAAACAGGTAAAATAAGTGCGTCCCTTATACAAAGAAAATATAGACTAGGATACAATCGTGCAGCAAGAATAATAGATTTACTAGAAGAAAGAGGAATAATAGGGCCACAAAATGGTTCAAAACCAAGAGAAGTGCTAGTAAGACTAGAAGGACAAACACCAAATGGAGGAGAAGAATGACACCACATATAGAATCAGAATTAAATGATATAGCAAGTATTGTAATCATGCCAGGAGACCCCAAAAGAGCAGAGTACATAGCGAAAAATTATCTAGAAAACTATAAATTAGTAAATGAAGTTAGGGGCGCTCTTGCATTTACTGGCTACTACAAAGGAAAAAGAATAACTGTATTTTCAAGCGGAATGGGAATACCTTCAATGGGAATCTATAGTCATGAGTTATTTAAGTTCTATAATGTTGACACAATAATGAGAATAGGAAGTGCAGGCTCTTACACAAACAACTTAAAAGTAAATGATATATTTTTAGTTAATTGTACATATAGTGAAAGTAATTATGGATTATATTATTCAAAAACAACTGAAAATAATATTTATCCTTCAATTGAAATAAATAGCATAATTAAAGATACAAGTAAAGAATTAAACATAAACATAAAAGAAGGAAAATGTCATTCAACTGAAAGTTTTTACACAAAAGATTTTAATATTGAATCATTCACAAAGAAAACTAATTGTGAATGCGCTGAAATGGAAACATATAGTCTTTTCACAAATGCAAAAGAATTAAACAAAAACGCTGCTTGTATTCTAACTATATCTGATTCACTAGTAACTGGAGAAAGCCTCTCTAGCAAAGAAAGAGAAACAAGTTTTAACGATATGATAGCACTTGCTTTAGAAAGTACATTAAAAATAGAAGAAAAATAATCGTACACTAACTATGACAAAAAAGGTTATAGTTTTTTTCTAAAATAAAAAAATAGCATAGCTAACAATTTATGATTGACAATAATAAGTTAAAATATTAAAATATAAGTGTAAATAATAAAAGGAGACACAAAACTATGAAGAAACTAAGCTCTTTCGATGTACAATATAATGCACTCGGGGGGGGTTGCTTACTAACTAACCCTTCTAGTTTTTTTCATACACATACAAGGGATAATCCTCTCTTGTCTTTTTTGTGTGTCTAAAAGAAAGAAGGGAAAAATGAAAGAATTAATAAAAACAAAATTAAGAACAAAAAAAGGAATAACTTGTCTTACACTAATATTAACAACATTAGTATTAGGGTTATCATATGGGGCATTTGTAATAACAAGTAGTAAATATAAAGCAAGTGAAATGTTAATAAGTGAACTTATGTATGGAATAACTATAACAGAAGATACTACAAGTACTAGTACTATAAGTGGTAATACTATAACTTTGCCAGCAAATACTAAAAGCTATTTTTATATAACAGTATCAAGTGTAAATACAATAGATA
>CAYWED010000015.1:0-22466 GCA_964457135.1 uncultured Muribaculaceae bacterium | reverse complement strand
TAAAGCAAAAATTTCTTTTTTCGTTTTTAACGGGAACTTTTAATTTAATTCAAGCGTTTTAGGCAATTTTACAGGATAAAATCGCGTTTACTGGGATTGCAAGCGCTGAATAATATTTTTTCTAGGAAATATAAGGGATTGAGATTCTATTTAATTAACACTTTATAACTAAACTTAACTGCATTTAAAAATTTCAAAACCTCATAATTACAGCATTTTATATTTCAATATTTTGATAAAAAACAAGCAAGTCGGTCTCAAACGCCCTAATCGCGATTTTATCCTGGCAATTTTAAGATAAAAATAAATATAGACTCCTAACTTAACTCAGTAGATAAAAGAAAATTTAAAAAATCCACAATAACTTTATTCTCATCATTTATCTCTTTAGAAGATAGTAAAATAACCGCACCAATAGCATCAGCATCTACTATTATAGGACACAAGTAGTAATACTTAGAAATCTTCTCATCACCGAGACTTAAAGTATATCCTACCTCTTGCCTCCTATCATTAATTAATGAAATAACCTTTGAGTCTATACCACTATCAATATATTTATTTACTGAACTTGCAATAACTTTCTCTCTATCAGTAACATAAACTTCATTTTTTATAATTTTTCCTAATAAAGATAAATATCTCTGTGCACTTTCTCTTATCGACAAAATCTTTTGTTCTTTCTTCAAAATTATTTTATCTTCTTCAACATATATTTGAACATCTTCACCATTCCTAATATTCAAATTTTTCCTAATCTCTTTAGGAACTACTATTCTGCCTAATTCATCTATTTTTCTAACAACTCCCGTATTTTTCATAAACACCTCTATAAATATTCTTTTCCTTTATATTAAAAATATACTATTTGACAATTAACTTTGTATAAATTATACTTTTGATAGGTGATAATTAATGAATAACGTAGTTGAATGTATTATAGAAATACCAATGGGAACTAAAAATAAGTATGAAGTAAACAAAGAAACCGGAAGAATTACATTAGATAGAGTTCTCTATAGTGCTCTTACTTACCCTGGGGAATATGGTTTCATTGAAGATACACTTTCAGAAGATGGAGACCCATTAGATATATTGGTAATAAGTTCATACCCAACTTTTCCAGGATGCGTAGTTTCTGCTAGAATTTTAGGTTATCTTACAGTAATTGATAATGGAGAGCATGATGAAAAAGTATTAGCAGTTGTAGATAAAGACCCAAGATTTGATGGAATATTTGAATTAAATGATTTAACAGAACACCAAAAAGCAGAAATAAAAGATTTCTTCGAAAGTTACAAAAAACTACAAAATATTAAAGTAGAAATTAAAAATTTTCATAATAAAGAAGAAGCATTAAAATTAATTGAAAAATGCAAAATTAGATTTAAAAATAAGAGCCAAAACTAACTCTTATTTTTTTCTATATAATTAAGTATCTCAAAAATATAATAAATATAATGTTTTTCTAAATTTAGTTTATTTAAAGTTATATGGATTGAATTACTTCTATAAGCAAAATTAAATTTTGTTGATATCTTAGTAGACTCTATAAATAACTCTTCTATATTTAATTTCTTATATAAAACCTCATCCAGTTTAAAAGCAAATTTACTCTTATCATTTATTAATATCTTAATATTTAGCCTATTTATAATTTTTTCTACTAACTCTTGATACATATAAATTTCTAAACTCTCATCAACTTTTCCAAATCTATCTTTGATTTCCTCGTATATTTCCTGAAATTCATCAACATTTTCAATTTGGGAAATTTTCTTATGGAGTTCAATTATAACAGCATCTTCAGTTGAATAATCTTCGCCAATATGAGTAGCCACATCATCTATTTTTATTTCATTATTTTCTTCAAAAATATCTTCATTTCCATTTAACTCTTCATTAATAAGTTCAATATACATATCAACCCCTACAGAATCAATAAATCCTGCTTGTTCTCTTCCAAGTAAATCTCCAGCACCTCTAATACTTAAATCCCGCATAGCAATTTTATATCCACTTCCAAGTTCAGTAAACTCTTTAATTGCATCCAGTCTTTTAATAGCAGTATCGGTTAAAACTTTAGCCTTATCATACATCAAATATGCGTATGCCTGTCTGTCTCCTCTTCCAACTCTTCCACGTATTTGATAAAGTTGGCTAAGCCCAAACCTATCAGCATCTATAACAATCATAGTATTTGCATTAGGAATATCAATTCCATTTTCTATTATTGTTGTACTCACCAAAACATCAAAAGCACCTTCATTAAACTCAAACATAACATCTTGCATTTGTTCCTTATTCATCTTTCCATGTGCATAATTAATACTTACCTCAGGTAACAACTTATTAAATCCATCCACGAGACTAATCATATCTTCCACTTTGTTATATAGAATAAATACCTGTCCACCTCTTGCCTTTTCCTTCAAAACAACCTCTCTCAAAATATAGGGGTCATAATTTATTACATAAGTTTGTACTGGTAATTTATTTATAGGAGGTGTTTCAATTAAAGATAAATCCCTAACTCCAATCAGACTCATCTGTAAACTCCTTGGAATTGGAGTCGCTGATACACTAAGAACATGCACATCACTCTTAATCTCTTTAATTCTTTCTTTATGCATAACGCCAAAACGTTGTTCCTCATCAATAACTAACAACCCTAAATCCTTAAATTTAACGTCATCACTCAAAAGCCTGTGAGTACCAAATACTATATCAATCTTACCTTCTTTAAGTCTACTCAAAATTTCAGTGGTCTCTTTTTTAGTAGTATATCTATTTAATACAGCAATATTTACTCCAAAATTCATAAACCTCTTTGTAGCAGATATATATTGTTGATAACTAAGAAGCGTTGTAGGACACAAATACATTACTTGTTTATTATTCATAATTGTTTTAAACATAGCCCTAAATATCACTTCAGTCTTACCATAACCCACGTCCCCACATAATAATCTATCCATTGGTTTTGTACTTTCCAAATCTTTCTTTATTTCAACAGTGCATTTTAATTGGTCAGGTGTTTCATCAAAAGGAAATTCATTCTCAAAAACTACTTGTTCTGGTGTATCAGGTAAAAAAGGTTCTACTTTAGACATATTTCTATTCTTATAAATCTTTATAAGTTCATTACTAATATCTTTAATCTTCTTCCTAATCTTCAACTTTGTCTTTTGCCACTCTACACTATTTAATTTATATATAGTAGGTTTAGCACCTTCTTTAGAAGAATACTTATAAAGTTTATCGACATTATCTACAGGTAAATATAATTTATCATCACCTTTATATTTAATGAGAATATAATCTTTATCCATACCATTTTTAGAAATCGTTGATATTCCCATATAAACACCAATACCATTAGTTTTATGAACAACATAATCTCCAATCTCTAATTTATCAATAGAATCTATTTTCTTACCAATTTTATAACCTGTATCATATTTTAATTTGCTTTGTATAGGACATAAATCATTCTTAGAAAAATAATACACATCATTATATATAAAACCATTATCTATATCTACATTTTTAATTTTGTCTTTAGAAATTTTAAGACCACTCAAAAAATTTTTATCAGTAGTACACAAGTAACCATTGAAATTATTTATATCACTAATAAATTTTTCTTTATCATTAGAATAATTTTCTATTGTCTTTGCTTCTATTACAACATCATAATTATGAGTTTTATCAATAGTATCAACAAACAAAAAATCATCACTTTTTATATCTTGTAACTCAAATAAACTAACACTATCTTCATAATGTTCCATTTGAATTTTAATACTCTCTTCTACATTTCTAATTTGAGCATAATCTTGATAAAGAACTAAAGGATTATCTAAATAATCAATAACTGAAGAAGAACTATCTTGATATTCATCAATTACAGGCTTAATTACAAAACTTTGAATATTTTCTAAAGACCTCTGAGTATTTTCATCAAAGTATTTTAACTCTTCTATATCTTCATCAAAAAATTCTATTCTTATAGGATGCTCTTCAAATATAGGAAATACATCTATTACAAACCCCCTAACACTATATTCACCAGTATTAGTTACTAAACTTTCTCTCTTATATCCAATCTCATCTAACTTATTTAAAAGTTCATCTCTATCTATTTTTTTACCAACCTCTAATTTAATATTTTTTTCATTCAATTTTGACTTTAGAGGTAATTTCTTTAAAAAACTATTTGTATGACATATAAGAATACATTTTTGCACATTATTAATATTATTAAGAAATTTCATTCTCATATACATAAGTTCAGGAGATGTTGCAATAGCCCTTTTTGTTAAATAATCATCATCCGGAAATATAAATACATTAGAAAGTCTATTTGATAAACTTGCATAAATTTTATTAGCCTCATTTAAAGTAGGAGTAACAATTACTAAACTTTTATTAAACGAAAAAAACACGTACATTAATAATTGTATGTATATTTCATTATCAGGTATAGAAACTTTCCCACCATTTTCTAATTTTATATCAAATAAATTTTCTATCATATTTAACCTCTACTATTTCACTATTATCAATATGATTTCTCATTTCATATCCATTTATATGGAATTTAGGTTGCTCATATCTATGTACTGAAATTCTATCTATATCATAATCAGGTAAAATACTTCCATTACCTATAGAATTTTTTAAAAACGCGTCTACTACAAAACATAATAAGTCATTAATATTTTCAAACTCATGAATTCCACTAAAAGGATAACTACAATGGTGTGCAGTAGGTTCAAAATAATATAAACTATCTTTATCATAATAAACTAAAATAGTATGAGAGGGACTTCCTGCATTATCATCATACATTATATAAAATGTATCAAATTTATAATTAGTCATTTCTCTAAAAAAAGCCCTAGCAAATTCTGTTACATCCCAACAAATCCCAACTTTACTTTTTGCAAGTTCATCAGGAGATTGTAAAGAATAAAGAGAAGCATCATTAACACCACGTTTAATATTACCATGTACGTCTTTCCATCCAAATAATATATTATAAAGATATTTAAAACAATCTCCTACTGTCTCAATTTTTAAATCATTAAACAATTCTTTATAATTCATCTGCCTCACCTACTTAATTATATTTACTCATCAACTTTTCAAAATCTAATTTAAAATAATCATCTAATACCAACTTTAATTTTCCAAATACATCTTGTAATTTAGCATAATCTTCTTTGCTAAACTTTCCTAAAACAAAATCAACTTTATCATCTTTACTTCTTGAAATTCCAATTCTTATTCTTTTAAAGTTCTCAGTATTCAAATGACTTATTATACTCTTTACACCATTATGTCCAGCAGCCGAACCTGACTTTTTAATCTTAAATTTACCCACCTCAAAATCCATATCATCATAAATAACCAATATGTCTCCAATTTCAATTTTATAATAATCCATAATTTTTCTAACAGCAATGCCACTATCATTCATATAAGTTATAGGTTTTAAAAATAATACTTTCTCACCATTTATATTCTTTTCATAAATCAAAGAATTATCTTTCTTTTTAAAATCAACCTCGCCAAGATAATAATCCAAAAAACTAAAACCTACATTATGTCTAGTCCCATCATATTCTTTACCAGGATTTCCAAGTCCAACTACTAATTTCATTTTTTCACATCCTCATACATATTATACAATATATTCTTACTAACATTATAATCTTTAGAAACTTTCTTTATTGCATTTTTTGATGAAACACCCAAAGAAACTAATTCTTGAACTTCATTTAATAACTCATCATATGAAATTTCCTCTTTATTTTTTTCTATAACAATAACAATTTCACCTTTAACCTCCTTGTAAAATTCTAAGGCTTCATTTACAGTTCCTCTAAACACTTCTTCATGTACCTTAGATATTTCCCGGGAAATAGAAATCGCCCTATTTCCGAGGGTTTGCAGGATATTTTGTAAAGTTTTATAAAGTCTATGAGGTGCTTCATATAAAACAATAGTAAAGTTTATATTCCTTAACATAGATAATTCTTTCACTGCTTGAGATTCTTTTGAATTTAAAAAACCGTAAAATAAAAACTTTTCAGCCGAAATATTTGACATATTCAAAGCTGGCAAAAGTGCACTGGCACCAGGTAAAGCAATAACATTATATCCTGCTTTAATAACACTATCTACAACAACACTTCCAGGGTCACTTATTAGTGGTGTTCCCCTATCAGTAACTAAAGCAACATTCTTTTCTTCACTTAAAAATTTAATAAGAGAATTACTTACCTTAACCTCATTAAATTTATGACAAGGATAAACCTTATTTTTAATATTCAAACTATTTAATAATTGTGTAGTTACACGAGTATCTTCAGCAAAAATAGCATCTACACTACCAAGTACCTCAACTGCCCTGTAGGTTATATCTTTCAAATTTCCAATAGGAGTTGGTACAATATATAAATTACCTTTTTCTTTTTCATAACTCTTTTGTATCATATCTTACCTCTCAAACATTTTCAAAACTTCATCAGTATAACTTCCATCTTCGTTATGACATATAAGTGGACTTAATACTTTAAGACCCACTTTACCATTTTTCTTAGCATCGACTAAAACTAGATTAGATTCTTCTCCATTTTTTGGATAAATAAATCTTACTCTCTTCGCCTGTAAATTATTCTTATTTAAACATTCAACTAATTCAGCAAATCTTTCTGTTCTATGTACCATCACTAAACTTCCATTATTCTTCAAAAGTTTCCTAGCTATTTTAACTATATCTTCTAAAGTAATCAAAATCTCATGTCTTGCAATAGACTTAATTTCATTTTCATTAATATTACTACTCTCCAAATATTTAAAATACGGAGGATTACAAGTAATCAAATCAAAACTATCAGTATCATATATATTAACAAGATTTTTAACATCCATATTTATTATATTTATCTTATCTTCTAAATTATTGAGTCTAACAGATTCCACTGCTAAATCAAACACTTCCTTTTGAATCTCAACTCCAATAATATGTGAATTAGTTAAAGTGCTTAAAATTAAAGGTATAGGTGCATTCCCAGTACATAAATCAATTATTTTCATACCATCTTTTTTTAAATCACAAAACCTAGGAAGCAACACTGACTCCAAACTAAAATTAAAATATTCGTTATTCTGAACAATCTTTAAATTATCATATCCAACTAAATCATTTATTACATTTTTCACATTCATCACACTTACTATTTAAATAAACTGTAACTTTGCCTTCATCTGGAACATTAACAACATAATTTCTCTTTAAAACATCAATTGAAATAACTTTTCCTATTCCTTTTTCAGTTTCCACTTCATCACCTATATTAGGCATACCTTCTCTATTTTCACTATATACCTCATCTTCATAGTTTAAACAACATAATAGTCTTCCACATTGTCCATTGATTTTATTAGGATTTAATGCTAAATTTTGATTTTTAGCCATATTAATAGATACTGAATCCATAAAATCTTTTAAAAAACATGAACAGCAAAGTTCTCTACCACATTGCCCAATACCAGAAACTTGCTTAGCCTTATCCCTAACCCCTATTTGTCTTAGCTCAATCCTAGTTTTATAAATACCAGCAAGTTCCTTTGCCATTTCTCTAAAATCAACTCGTGTTTCAGCCACAAAATAAAATATCAATTGATTTCTATCAAAAGTGTACATTGCCTCTATAATATTCATATTTAAATTTAGTTTTTTCGCTATTTGTTTAGCTCTACTTAAAGCATCTAATGCATCCTTTGTATTATTTTCAAAAATTTTAATATCTTTTTGTGTTGCAACTCGAATAACATTTTTCATATCTTCTACTACTTCTTTATTAATAATATTAGACATCAAAATAGTTCCTAACTGTAATCCTTTTTCAGTTTCCACTATTACCTTATCTCCATCTTTTATGTCTATTCCATTTTGATTAAAAAAATACACTTTATCATTAGGCTTAAAATAAACTCCTACTACATTATTCACTAGAAATCATCCCCATTTCAATAATAAGTTTATCCATAAACAAATTTAAGTTTAAGTTATATTCTAACATATTTTCATTCTTATTTAAAACCATTAATTTATTTATTAAAGTTTTTTCACTATTTTTCTCACAAACTAACTTAATATCATCAATATAATTATTAAAATATTTAATTTCATTTAGTAATTTATAATTTAAAGTATCTCTATAAAAATATTTAACAATATTCACTAAATTTAAAATTGTTTCTTTTTCCTCTTTTTTTTCTAAAAACTTATAATTATAAGCAATAGTCTTAATTCCATATTTTTCAAAAGTCTTAACAAATAGAATAGATTTATCAATTATCTCAATATCATAATTATTTATATTAAAGAGACTTTCATTTTCTATTTGTAATATTTGACATCTAGACTTAATAGTAGGAAGAACTTTATTTATATTAGATGTTATTAAAAAAGCATATATACCTTCTTCAGGCTCTTCTAAAAATTTCAATAAAGAATTAGCCGCATAATCATTCATACACTCTGCACCATCAATAATATATACTTTATTTTTATTTACTTGCGACTTTGTCATAAAAGATTCTTGCAAATTTATAATATCCTCTTTAACTATTTTATTGTTTACTGGTCTTATTATATAAATATCGGAACAATTTTCTATATTAACTTTGTCATTATCATTAAAAAAATAATTTAAAAGAATATCATTTAAATCATCTTTTAAATTATCATAATTAGTATTACATATTAAAAAAGCATGACTTAATTTATCATTCTTAAATAAATTACTAAAATACTCTTTTAACATACTCATACTATCAACACCTTACATAAAATTTTGTAATACTAATAATCCAAATATTGCTGGTAATCCCAACACAGCAACGGTAACTATTGAAATAGCATTTATTGGAACTAAAATGCCAGCACTACTAACAATTACATCAAACGCATACAACATACACAAAGACATTACCAATTTCTTAATTATCAATACCATTATTTGCATATATTATCCTCCAATAAATAGTATTAATGTTTTTTTTATTTATGATATAAACTTTCTATCGTCGATTGCTCTTATAATTGTTAACGGGTCTAAATATTCTATGTCAGCACCCATTGGAATTCCATAAGATAGCCTTGATAATTTAACATCTTTTTTCTCAAGTAACTTTTGTATATACAAAGATGTCATCTCTCCTTCCACTGACGGATTTAATGCAATTATTACTTCTTTAACATCACTATTAACTCTATCTATTAAAGAAGAAATATTTATATCTTCTGGATTAATTTCATCTATTGGAGAAATCAAACCACCTAAGACATGATAAACGCCATTAAATTTTCCAGCCTTTTCAAACATAAATACACTTTTGGAGTCTTCTACTACACATATTAAAGATTTATCTCTACCACCTGATTCACATATTGAACATACCTCTTTATTAGTTAAATGTCCACACACACTACATTTTCTAATATTTTTTTTAAATTTAACTAAATTTTCTGAAAAAGTTTTTACTTTATCTTCATCCATATCATTTATAGCATAAACAAATCTTTCTGCAGATTTATCACCCACACCTGGAAAATTTTTAAAACTCTCACACAATTGTTGAAATTCTTCAGGATAAATCATTTTCTAAAATAATCCTCCAAGACCACCAGTATATTTTCCTAATTTATCACTTTTCATTTTTGAAATTTTTGCACAAGCATCATTCATAGCAACCATTATCATATCTTCAAGCATTTCTTTATCACTAAGTGCGCTATCATCAACTATTTCAACTTTAACTACTTGCATTTTTCCAGTTATAGTTACTTTCACAGCACCACTAGTTCCTTCAAATTCACTATTTTCGATTTCACTGTTTACTCTTTCTAATTCCTTTTGCATCTTTTGTGCTTGTGCCATTAAATTTTGCATATTCATAATTTATACCTCCTATTATCTAACACTTATCGCGTCATCACCAAATATATTAAGTGCAGAATTTTCCAAATCACTTAATTTTTCGTCCTTATTTAATTTTACATCATTTTCGGGAATAAATACATAAGGAATATTATTTTTTTTATTAAAAATAAATTCTTCTCTAGTTTTTTCCCACTCTTCATCAGTAATTGCTACTGTTTTATAATTATGATTAAATATTTCATTTAAAAATATTTCTATTTGCTTACAATTTGAATCAAACACATTAATATAAGATTCATCTTTAAAAGAAAACAACAAATAATCGCTAGAAGCAACCCTTACAACACCATCAATTAACAAAGCAGCAATTGTATTATAAGTTTTATTTGATATAAAATCATTTATTTTATCATACTCGCTTATTATTGAATTTAATATTTCTTTATTAGCCCCAGCCAAAGTATTATTAATTCTAATTTTCTTTATATCATTATCAGTAGTACTTTCACTACTCTCATCATTATCATTGTTATTTTCTTCATTGCTAGAAACAGTTTCTACTTTATTAACTGTTTTTATTTTATTTTCTAGATTTTCTTTTTGATTATTAATGTTATTATCTTTTATATTATTGTTAACTTTTCCATAAAAATTTTCATTATTGTTAATTTTTACTTGTTCTTCATCTTTTTTTTGTGAATAATTAATATTTGTATTAATTTTATTGTTAATAACTTCAACCATATGCATAATATAAATTTCAAATAATAATTTTTGGTCACTTGAATTTTTCATTTCACTTAAAAGTTCATTAAGTATTTTAGATAATGTAACAACTAAAGAAGGCTCAAACTTATAATTGTATAACATTTTAGAATATTCACTATCAAAATAATTAGATACTTGCTCATTAATACTTATATCACGAAGAATTATTAACATATTGTTAACTATATCGTTATAACTCTTGCCATTATTAGAGATATATTTAGTCAAATTTAGTAACTCTACATAGTTTTCTGATATCATACAATCAAAAATTTCAAATATTTTAGATTTAGATATTCTACCTCTTATTTTGTCTATATCGTCCGTAGTAATTAATTCAGAATCAATTGATAACACCTGGTCTAAAAGATTAATTCCATCTCTTAAACCACCATCAGAACTCCTAGCTATATATTTAATAACCTCATCACTTAAAGTCTTTCCTTCACAATCCAAAATGTATTTTAATCTATTAGCCATAACATTTTCATCAATTTTGTTAAAATCAAATCTTTGACATCTAGATAAAATTGTTAAAGGTATTTTATGCGGTTCTGTAGTAGCTAATATAAATATAACGTGAGTTGGTGGCTCTTCTAAAGTTTTTAATAAAGCATTAAAAGCACCTGTGGATAACATGTGTACCTCATCTATTATGTATATCTTATATTTACAAAATGTTGGGGATAACTTAACATTATCTCTTAATGACCTAATTTCTTCTACACCATTATTACTAGCAGCATCAATTTCAATTATATCGCTATCGTTTTCTTTTAAAAACAAACAGTTCTGACAAGTATCACATACATCATCAGTAAAATTTTGACAATTTACGGCATGTGCAAAGATTTTTGCAATACTAGTTTTACCTGTTCCTCTAGGTCCAGTAAATAAATAAGCGTGTGATACATGATTTGACTTAATAGAATTTCTCAAAATATCAACAACAACGTCTTGTCCAACAACATTTGCAAAATTCGAAGGTCTATATTTTCTATATAAAGCAGTGTATGACATAACTTTTCCTCCCCAAAAAAATTATATCATTTTATTATATATAATCATAATAATTTTAGCGCAATTTTTTAAAAAAAGATGTTAATAACTTTTTATATTCTTTTGAATACTTATTATCTATTAGTGTAATTTTAGTTTTAAAGTTTATAACTTTTTCATTGTCTACAAAATAATAAACATTTTTTATTCTTGATTCTTTAATTATTTCCATACACATATTACAAGGTTTTAAAGTTACATACATATCACAATCATTTAAGCGCCAATCTCTACATTTTTTAGTAGCCTTTAATATGCATCTTACCTCAGCATGAAATAAAGGATTTCCTGTTTTAATTCGTTTATTATAAGCCTTTGCCACTATCTTACCATTTTTTACTATTATAGCAGAAACAGGAACTTCTCCTTTTCTAAATGCTTTTAAAGACATTTTATATAATATTTCAAAGTATTCATCTATCATCTTTTCACCTCATAATAAAAGCGCACACATATAATTAATGTTAAGGCTGCTATTTTTCAATCCTGACCTGATTCCATGTTATATGTTGCGCATTTAAATTATAACATAACATTTAGATTTATCAAATATATTTAATGTTCCACGTGAAACATATAAGTATTTTATTTTAAGTTCTATATTTATAAATAAATACTTAAAAAGCATATAATAAAATTAAATTCAAATCATTTAAAGTAATTAAAAAACATTTTTTAATTATTTGATTATTATTTACCATTGCTATTGCATTTGTGATTTAATTTTAATAAATTTAAAAAGTTATATAATATTAAATTTGATAATTAATTAAAATCTATTTTCTAATGTTTCACGTGAAACATTTAATTACGAAACATTTAAATTATATTATATTATTTTTTCTTAAAATCTATATACATTATATATTTAAATTAGTTTCTATTACACTCCAATAAGAGTCATTATATCTTATATATTTTTTGATAAACTGCAATGTTTCACGTGAAACATTATTTTTTTTTATTAAGACTGTCACAAAAAATATCTTACTTTCATCATATTATTTTTTGTGACAGTCTTAATAAATATTATAATAGAAAAAGTTTTATTTCATGATTCCTTGATTAACCTTTGCTTAACTATAAAGTATTTGGAACTTTTCTTCAAACAAGAAAAGTTTTTTATTGTAAGTTCTAGATTTTATAACCATTTAAAATATATTAGTATTTAAAAGTCATAGTTAACTCTAATGTTTCACGTGAAACATATTATTTTCATTTTATAAATAGCATTATTCTTTTAATAAAATTTTTAAATAATATAATTTCAAACTATTAAAAAGCCAGAAAAATAAATATTTTTGTTAAAATTCAGATATAAAATAAAATGGTTTTTTTATAGTGATAATTTAAAGTTAATCTCCTGTATTTGTACTTTAACATATTTTTAATTTAATACATAATAAATTTTATTCTTAATATTAAATAAATTTATTTACTAAACATTTAATAAATCTCAAAATAATTAGCATAAAAAAAGAATGTCAAAAATTAATTATTTAACTCTTGGCGATTCTCTTTACTATTTTTTATTCTTCGGAATCTTCAACATTGTTAATAATTTTTTAAGATTCCTCTTTGTTATCATTTTCAGTGTTGATAACTTCATTAGAAGTTTCCTCGTCTTCATCGTTTTTGTTAATAACTGATATAGAAGAAACCTTACTTTCGTCTTTTAAGTTAATAAGTCTAACGCCCTGTGTAACTCTACCCATAGTTGAAATAGCATTAATATCTAATCTAATAATAATTCCTTTATCAGTAATAATCATTAAATCCTTATCATTCTCAACAGACTTAAATCCAACTATCTTTCCGTTCTTTTCAGTAATTTGTAATGTCTTAACACCTTTGCTACCTCTGCTTGTCTCTCTATATTCAGAAACTGCTGTTTTCTTTCCATAACCTTTTTCAGTAACAACCAAAATATCTTTTCCATCATTTGTTACTTCCATACCAACGCAAGTATCATCAGTTAAATTAATACCTCTAACACCTGATGCAGTTCTACCCATTACTCTTACATCGCTTTCTTTAAATCTAACCATACGACCAGATGTTGAACACATTAGTATATGGTCTTCTCCAGTTGACTTTTTAACAGAATTTAACTCATCGCCTTCACGAAGAGAAATAGCTATTTTACCGCCTTGTCTAATATTATCAAATTCACCTATCATTGTTCTCTTAATAACACCATTCTTAGTACCAAAAACAAGGTATTTATAAATATTTTCCTTTTCGATTTTAACAACAGCACTTATAGTTTCATCCTTTTCTATTTGAATTAAGTTAACTAATGGTAAACCTTTTGATGTTCTAGAAAATTCAGGTACTTCATATCCTTTTAACCTATAAACGCGTCCCTTATTACTAAAGAATAACAAGAAATCATGTGTTGATAAATTAATAATTTGTTCTACAAAATCTTCATCATTTGTAGCCATACCTTTAATACCAACTCCACCTCTATGTTGAGTCTTGTAAGTATCAGTAGTCATTCTCTTAATATAATTCTTATTAGTAATTGTTACAATTATATCTTCTTCAGGTATCAATGACTCATCTTCAATATATTCAATTGCTGTCATATCAATATTAGTACGTCTATCATCTGCATATTTATCTTTAATTTCCAATAATTCATTCTTAATAATTTCTAAAACTCTATCTCTAGATGCTAAAATTGCTCTTAATTCATCAATCTTAACTAATAAATCTTTTAACTCTTCTTCAATCTTAGCGCGCTCTAAACCTGTCAAACGACGTAACTTTAACTCTAAAATAGCATCTGCTTGAATTTCATCAAGACCATATTTAGCCATTAAAGTCTCTTTAGCTATTTGGTCAGTTTCGCTCTCCCTAATAATCTTAATAAAATCATCCAAGTTATCAAGAGCAATCTTATAACCTTCTAAAATATGCACTCTCTTTTCGGCCTTATCAAGTTCAAATCTCGTTCTTCTAATAATAACTTCTTCTTGATAATTAATATACTTAGAAATAATATCTTTAAGCCCTAAAGTCCTTGGAACTTTATTATCAATCATTAATAATATTATTCCATAAGAAACTTGAAATTGAGTATGCTTATATAAATTATTTAATACTACTTGAGGGTTAGCATCTTTCTTTAGTGTAATTGTAATCTTAAGTCCATTCTTTAAATCAGTATGATAATCGCTTATTCCATCAATTGTTTTATTGTGAACAAGTTCAGCAACTTTATCCTTTAAATCACTAGTTCTCACACCATATGGAACTTCAGTAACTACAATATAATGCTTTCCATCTTTCTCTTCAATTGTAGCCCTACTTCTAATAGTGATTGTACCTTTACCAGTTTCATAAGCCTTTCTAATCCCACTATTTCCAAGAATTGAACCACCTGTTGGAAAATCTGGTCCTTTAATATGTTGCATCAATTCATCTAATGTAATTTCAGGATTATCTATATATGCAACACACCCGTCAATAACCTCTCCTAAATTATGAGGAGGAATATTAGTTGCCATACCGACTGCAATTCCCATAGTACCGTTAACTAAAATATTAGGAAATCTTGAAGGTAAAATCTCTGGCTCTTTTTCACTTTCATCAAAGTTAGGAATAAAATTAACTGTATCTTTATTAATATCACGAAGTAATTCTAAAGATATCTTTGCAAGTCTTGATTCAGTATAACGCATAGCCGCAGCACCTGCTCCAGCAATATTACCAAAGTTACCATGTCCATCAACTAAAGTATTTCTATAACTATAGTCTTGTGCCATTCTAACCATTGCTTCATAAATACTAGAGTCCCCGTGAGGGTGATATTTACCCATAACATCACCGACAATACGTGCTGATTTCTTATGTGGTTTATCAGGAGTATAACCTGACTCATACATTGACCATAAAATTCTTCTATGAACAGGCTTTAAACCATCTCTTAAATCTGGTAAAGCACGACTTACAATAACACTTACAGAATACTCCAAAAATGATGTATTAATCTCATTAACAATATTATTTTCTTCTAATCTATCTCTACTATGATCCATAACCTTTTACCTCCCTCTAAACATCCAAATTCTCAACATACTGAGCATTCTCTTCTATAAATTGACGTCTCGGTTCAACTTCTTCTCCCATCAACCTAGAAAATGCTGCATCCGCTTCTATTGCATCTTGAACAGTTATCTTTCTTAAGACTCTTTTATTAATATCCATTGTAGTTTCATTTAACTCTTCAGCATCCATCTCTCCTAAACCTTTCATACGAGCAATATCATATTTAGTATTAGGATTTAATGATGCAAGATACGCATCTCTCTCTTCATCATTTAAAACATACTTAATAGTCTTACCATGCTTAATACAATATAATGGTGGCTGAGCAGCATACACGTGACCTGCTTCAACAATTGGCTTAAAGAAACGATAGAATAATGTTAACAACAATACTCTAATATGAGAACCATCAACATCGGCATCGGTCATTATAATAATCTTATTATATCTTAACTTACTTAAATCAAATTCTTGCCCTATACCAGTACCAAATGCTGTAATAATAGTTCTAATTTCTTCATTAGAAAGAGCCCTGTCCATTCTAGCCTTCTCAACATTTAATATCTTTCCTCTTAAAGGAAGAATAGCCTGAGTCATTGAGTCCCTACCTTTAACAGCAGAACCACCCGCAGAATCTCCCTCGACAATAAAGATTTCACATATTGATGGGTCTTTCTCTTTACAATCTTCAAGTTTTCCACCAAAGTTTACAACGTCCAAGTCACTCTTTCTTCTAGTAAGTTCACGTGCTTTCTTAGCAGCAACTCTCGCTCTTGCAGCAGTCATAGTCTTTTCTACAATAATCCTTGCTTCATCTGGATTTTCCATCAAAAATCTTTCAAATCCTTGACTAAACACATTATCTGCTAACTTTCTAACTTCACTATTACCAAGTCTACCTTTAGTTTGACCTTCAAATTGTGGATTAGGATGTTTACAAGATACTATCATTGTAAGACCTTCCTTAACGTCATCTCCAGTCAAAGAATCGTCTTTTTCTTTTAAAATATTATTCTTTCTAGCATAATTGTTAATAACTCTTGTTAATGCTCTTCTAACTCCTTCTTCATGTGTACCCCCATCATGTGTATTAATATTATTAACAAATGAATAGATACTGTCACTATATCCAGAATTATACTGCATAGCAACTTCAAACATAATCCCGTCTTCTTCACCTTCAAGATGAATTATTTCATTATGAATAGGTGTCTTATTTTGATTCAAGTATCTTACATACTCACTTATTCCACCTTCATACAAGAATGTTTCTCCAGTTGTATCTTCATCATCTCTATCATCTCTCAAAGTTAGGCTCAACCCTCTATTCAAAAATGCTAACTCTCTTATCCTTACCTTCAATGTTTCATAATCATATATATCAGTATCAAATATTTCAGGGTCTGGTTTAAAAGTAACAGTAGTTCCTGTTCTATTTTCATCACAAGTACCTGTTTCTGTTAACTTTTGAACAATCTTACCACCATTTTCAAACTTTACCTCATATATTTTGCCTTCTTTATATATAGTAACTGTTACAAACTTAGAAAGAGCATTAACTACACTAGCACCAACACCATGGAGTCCTCCACTTACTTTGTAACCTCCACCACCAAATTTTCCTCCAGCATGAAGTACTGTATAAACTGTTTCTACTGTCGAAATACCAGTCTTTGGATGAATTCCTACTGGAATACCTCTTCCATCATCTCTTACAGTAATACTATTACCTTTATTGATAATAACCTCAATATTATGACAATACCCAGCTAGTGCCTCATCAATAGAGTTATCAACGATTTCCCATACTAAATGGTGTAGTCCTTTAACATCAGTTGTACCAATATACATACCTGGTCTTTTTCTTACAGCCTCAAGTCCTTCTAAAACTTGAATATCACTTTCATCATAATGATTTTCATTCATTCTCTACTCACCCTCTCACTTAAATCAATTACTTTCGCACGTTTTACCATACTAGGTTTAATATTATTAATATCTGTAGTCGTAATAAAAACCTGTATATCTTTATTCAAATTATTTAAAATACTATTTTGGTTAACACTATCTAACTCACTAAATAAATCATCTAAGAGCAATATTGGTTCTTCATAATAATCATGCACTAAAACCTCTAACTCAGCAAGTTTCAAACAAAGAAGAATTAACTTTTGTATTCCTTGTGAACTAAACTCTTTAGCATTATTTCCATTATGAATAAACTCAATATCATCTCTATGAATTCCAGTCTTAGTAAGTCCAAGTGTCATCTCATTACCTCTATTTTTCTTAAGTAAACGCATAATCTCATCTAAACTCTTATCTAAAAATTGACTATTATACTTTATATAAAGTTCATCTTCTTTTCTAAATTTCTTGAAAATTCTCTTTATATACTTATTTAACTTATCTATATATTCTAGCCGTACTTTGCAAATCTCTTCGCCATACTGTGCAACCTTCATATCTAGAATATCCAAATAACTCTCATCCATATTAGAATTAATATACATCTTTTTCAAATAGTCATTCTTATTCTTAATTACAACATTATAATTATTTAAAAGTTTAATATAAGTCTTATTAATTTGAGATAAACTAATATTTAAATAATTTCTTCTTGTATTAGGAGACTCTTTAATAATTCTTAACTCATCAGGCGAAAACAAAATCACCTTATACTGAGATATAAAATCACTTATTTTTTTCTTTAAACTACTATTTATTTTTGTTTTTTTACCTGCTTCAGTTAAAAGAAACTCTAATTTTTTAGTTTTATTTTCATCTACTTCAAGTTCAATTTTAACTTTAGAAAAATCTTCATCTTTTTTTAAAATAACTGAGTCATCATTACTCTTAAAACTCCTAGCCAAACTACAAACGTATATACTTTCTAATATCGAAGTCTTTCCTACTCCATTTTTTCCAATAATTACGTTTATTGCTCCAAGATTATCAATTTTAAATTTAGAATAATTTCTAAAATTTGTTAATTCTAACTTCCTGACATACATTTTAAAACCTCTTTTAACACATCTAACAAAAATAATAGGCATACAAGTACTCCTATACCTATTACTAATTATAACACAAACACGTTACTTAAACTAGTTTTTTATGTTATTTTTTAATGATTCTATCAGCTACAACAGCACTTAATCTAGAAGCCTTCAAATATTGATTATTAAAACTATAATATGAAACTGGAATTTCCATCTTAAGACCATTTTTAAATTTCAAAACTGTTACACTTTTATGACTACGACTAGGATAATAATCCATTACATTATTATAACTTATCCACATAGTATTATCTCTAGTAACACTTGAAATCGGAAAAAATATAATTCTTGAAGACTCTTCAATTATAATAGGTGTTTTATATCTAGTATTAATAAACTTATGACTACCTTCTAATCTAGACTTATAACTAGCACCAAAGTACTCGCAACTGTGCTCGATTACTCTAAAAGAATTCTTATTTAAATTGTAACTTTTTCTTTTTTCTACTACCTTACACTTTGCTTTTCCTGCTGGTATAACTGCTAAAGTATCTTGATTTACCTCGTATTCCATCAAACTTTTCCTCCTTTCTTAAGTCCGCTATCGTAGCACACTTTTAGGTCGAATTTTGTTGAACCATGTCGAAAACCACAAAAAAAGTACCAAAAATTCAAAATTTTCAGTACAATTCTTAATTTTAGTAAGTTTTTATAGGTAAAATTAGTTGTAATAAATCTCCATTATCATCTTCTTTTATAATAATAGGTTTAATTTCCCCATTAAAATATATTGTTACCTCTTCACTATTAAAACTCCTTAAAGCCTCCATCATATATTTTGCACTAAAAGAGATTTTAATATTCGCACCCTTTATAACATCAATGTTCATAACCTCTTCTATCTTACCAATCTCGGGGCTACTTGATGTTATAACTAACTTTTGACCATTCGTTTCAAGTGAAACTATATTCTTATCTTTAGCCTGTGCTAATATACTAGCCCTATCCATAACATTATAAAATTCATTTAAATTGAACTTATATATAATTTCAAAATCATTAGGTACAAGTTGGTCAGTATTAGGGTATGTTCCATTTAACAAACTTGATTGAAACAAAATACCATGATATTTCAAAATTACTTTATTAGAAAAAGCATGTAATTCAATTTCATCATTATCTTCATCTATTAACTTAACAAACTCATTTATATTCTTAGCAGGAATTACTAAATTAATGTTATCATCTATCATAGTGCCAAATTTAACATGTTTTTTAGCAAGTCTATAGGAGTCAGTCGCAACACACTCTAAACTATTAGCAAGTATTTTTAAATTAATACCAGTAAGCAAAGGTTTACTTTCCTGTGTTGATGTAGCAAATACAGTTTGATTAACTATCTCCTTAAAATTACCAGCAGTCAACTTAATAGGATTATTAACATATTCCATTTTTATATTAGGAAAATCATTAACATCAAAGCAATTCAAATTATATTTACTTGTTTGTGTTGATATTATTGCTTTACCTCCATCAATTTCCTCAATATCTATATCTTCTGCAGGTAACTTTCTTATAATATCTAAAATAAATCTTCCATATATTACTATTCTTCCTTCTTCTCTAATTTCCTTAATCTCGCTTTTATCTATAAATGTCTTAATAGTTATTTCATTATCAGTAGCAGTTAATGATAATCCATCATTAGTAAGTTCAAATAATATTCCATTTATTACAGGTATTATATTCCTATTTGATAAAGCCCTCCCAACATAATTTAAATTTTCTAATAATACATCTTTATTAATTCTTAATTTCATATTTACCTCCATTTTTTATTTATTAATGTATTTTTATTATTAAAGTGGATATTGTGTATAACTTCCAATTCCCCTTTATTTTTCTAACTTTTTTTACATTTCCTTGATGTGGATAACGTAAAATTCTTAACATTTTATTCACTCATCTTTATTTTTAACTCCCCAATTATCTTCTCTAATTCGCCATTATTCTTTACATCTTCATTTATTTTTTCATATGCGTGAATAACTGTCGAATGATCTCTTCCTCCAAACTCTAGCCCTATCCGTGGATAAGTTTCATCTGTAAGAGTTCTACATAAATACATTGCTATCATTCTAGCATTAGCAATTTCTTTACTTCGTTTTTTTCCTTTTAAATCTTCAACTGTTAATTTGAAATAATTAGAAACCACCGACATAATCTTACTAATCGAGTTATCAGTGTATAACATATTACTTGTATATTCATCTAGTGCTTCTAATGCTCTTTCTAAAGTTAATTCTTTTATACCCATAATCGCTGAATATGCATACAGTCTAGTAATAGCCCCCTCAAGGTTTCTTACGTCACTTCCACAATTAGAAGCAATAAAGTCAATTATTTCATCACTTAACTCCATCATTAAGTCTCCACTTTTAATCTTATTCTTTATTATCTTAACTTTCAAATCAAAGTCAGGTACACTTATTATTGCTTTAAGCCCCCAGTTAAACCTAGTCTTAAGTCTATCAGCAAACATCTTTAAATCATCAACACTTCTATCGCTACATATTATTATTTGTTTATCATTATAGTATAAACTATTAAAAGTATTAGTAAATTCTTGTTGAGTAACTGTAGCACTACCTAGAAACTGAATATCATCAATCATAAGAACATCAACATCTCTATACTTGCTCTTAAACAAATCTATATAATTAAGGTTATCATCTTTATTACCACTATCTTTAGTAATACTTATAAACTCATTCATAAACTCATCTGTAGTAATGTATAACACTTTCAAATTTGAATTAGTATTAATATAATTACCAATTGCATGCATCAAATGTGTTTTTCCAAGCCCACTCTTGCCATAAAGAAATAAAGGATTATATAACTTTCCAGGATTCTGGGCTACTGCTAAACAACTACTAAAGGCAAATCTATTCGAATCTCCCACAACAAAATTTTCAAATGTATATTTAGGATTAAGATTAGTCTTTCTATTTTCTACAAAGTCATTAATATTCTCCTCATTCATATAAGAATTAATCACATCATCAGGAGAATTAATTACTTTCCTTGGAACTGCCTCCTTATATTCTCCCTCTAAACAAAATATAATATTGTGAATAACTCCAGTAATCTCTAAAAACAATTCTTGTGCTAAATCCATATAATTGTTAATAATATGATTCTTATGAACTTGATAAGGCACGATTATAACTATATCTTTATCATTAATTGTTAATAACTTAAGATCTTTAAACCAAGTATTATAAGTTATAGAACTAACCTTAAGATTAATTTGTTCCAAGAACTTTTCCCAAATTTTCTCTTTGTCCATAGAATCACCTCACTTAATCACGTTATCCACTTTCATTTTAACCCCATTTATTCTATTTTCAAAGAAAAATTTCTAGTAAAAGTTATTAACACTCACTTATTAACAACTTATCAACTGATTTTTCATTTTATTTACGGGCACTTAATAAGTTATTAACATTATCAACATTTTTCTTTTACACATGTTCATAACTTTATTCACATAAGTTGTGGATATGTGCATAAATATTAATTGACAAATAATATTCTATAGTTTATAATCAGTTAC
>CAYWED010000014.1:0-23250 GCA_964457135.1 uncultured Muribaculaceae bacterium | reverse complement strand
CTTCTAAGCAAGCCAAAGTTGGAGTACTAAAGAACAGAGATGGTAGCCGTGTTGGAGATGCTTATCTAGTTTCTGCTGACTATTCTTATCAATTAATTGGCAGTTCTAGTTCTTCTACTAATAATATTGTTGAAAGTGCAAATACAAACATATTTGGTAATTTATTTGATCCTATTGATTCTTTTGATGGTTTGGAAGATTTTTCACGACCTTTAGGTGTTAGCATTGTTGAAGTAAAGCATGATACTTCTGATTTCAAAGCTAGTGATACAGATAATTATATAGGTTAAGAAGCAGGTTTATTATGTTAGAAGTGCTTAAGATAATGCAGAAACAAGGAATTTTTAAATTGTTTCCAAATGATAACTTAGATCAATTTATTAGTTTAGCTATTAATGAATCTGATATAACTTCACAATACAATTCTATTAAGAAATATTTAAAGAATTTGATTAGTCATCTATCTTATGAGCATAATGTTACTCTTAGTAGAACGATTAGTGATTTTGAAGATAAATTTTCTTATGAAATGTTTGATATGGCTTGTACTTGTACTAACTTTTCTAATGGCATTTATCAAAAAGAGATAAGATATGGAAAAGCTGGTAATGGTACTATTGGTATAGATATGTTTAACGCAACATTTACCTTAGAAGAAAGAAAGTTGCTGAAGATTATTAATCATTATTACATTTCATTAATGAATAAGGATGGGTTTCATGAAGATTATTTCTTTATTCCTATGGAGACAATCAAACTTATATTTCCTAAGGTAAATAGCAAGAATCTAAAGAAGAAAATTATTGACACATGTACTCGATTGAATAATAAGACTATTTATTGGGATTTGAGTAAGACTCAATACAGCAAGAAATGTATCTCTAAGAATCTGAATGTTGGAATTAAGGAAAGGTTATTGGATATTAACATTCTATATTTTCCTATCCTTAACAAAAATAGTGCTGATGGAGTTGCAATAGAAATTAAAGGTATAATTTGTAGGATTAGCAAATTTATGAAACTTAGATTTGATTTACAACAAATTTCAAATAGATTTCCTATTGAGAATATGAGTTGTGATTACTTAACTTTTATAGTTGCTGAAAAGATTGATTATCGCTTACATATGTTAAAAGTTGGTACTGATAAGAAGAAAAGCAATTATAAAGGAAATATTAGAAATTTAGTTGAAGATATATATGTTTGTTGTACCAAAGATCAACAAAGAGATAATTATTTGTCAAAGATTTTGAATGAGCCTAATTCAAAAGACAGTATTCTTAAATTGTTAAAGGCTATTATTACAGCTTTAAATAATTTATCCAATGCTTACATTCCCTTTGTCTCGATATTCAAGGTTAGGAATCAAGAGATTAAATTAGATAGATATTTAGCAAATTTTAAATCACTTACAAGAAGTAATGAACTAAATGATCTTCTTATCGACATTTACAACAATATTGTTCAAGTAGCAAAGATGTCATCTAAGGCAGCCCCATTAAAATACCTTATCAAGACCGGAAATATATCGTTGATAATGCTATTTTAGTTTATTATTCAATTCTAGTTTTAGATTATTTAGTTTTAAAAGTGGATTATTTACTTTTTTAACTAACCGAATTGCTTGAAATTACTTATAACTTTATCACTTATATAATTAGATATTAAACCCTCACCTCCCCTTTGGGGGATTTGAAAAACTATCTAATACTTTAGTAAATTAATCAAGTTAGTGAGGGGTTAATATCTTACTTCTTGCAGAAGAATAATTCCGCGATTTTGACTTATATGGCAAATACAGCTTCATTCGATGGTATTAGCTGTCGCCTTAATTACTTTAATCAAATGTAAAGGAGGAGTTTTGAATGATTAAAGATGAATACATTAATGATGTAATAGTCATTAACAAAATTATTAGATTGGAAGTGAATGGCTATGTATGTTATTAATAATGCAGATGGACAATCTGTAACAATGAATGAGATCTATGAAGAAGGATTTAATATGACTGCTAATGCATATTTAAATCAAAGCATTAATACTCTTAAACCAGATATTTTTGGAGACTACTTGAAGAAGATTGAAAGTAACCATGGTAAAAATTGTAGTGGTGAAATTATACCAACAGGTATTGATAATTTAGATGATGTTTTAGGAGGAGGATTTGCGACTGGATTTTATGTAATAGGTGCAAATCCTGGTATAGGTAAGACTAGCCTAATGTTACATATCTTGATTAATTTAGCTCTTAATAAGCGACATAGTTTATTTTTTAGCTTAGATATGTCAGCTATTCAGACAACATTGAGACTTGTTGCTAATACCTCATATAGATTTTCTGATCTAGAAAATAAGACTATTAATGATATATCTAATTCTAAGTTTATTATGAAAGATAATAAACTAGATTGTGATATACAAACACTTTATGATAGATACTCAACTATTATAAATCCATATATTAATATCCTATCTGTTCATAGTGACTCTTTAGGTAAGGTAAATAAAGATGTTACTTATGTAGAATCTGTTGAAACTGCTATCAAGAATTTTAAACAATATTCAAATAGCAGACCTGTTGTAGTAATTGATTTTCTACAGTTACTTCAAAATAAGCCTGTTTCTACTTATAGAGACGAAAATGATGGTGAAATCACTTTGAAATCATATGATAAGAGAACTGAAATAGATCATATAATTGATGTGCTTAAAGATTTAAGTGATGTCTATGATGTTCCTATTATTGCGATTACATCTGTTAATAGGTCTTCCTATAGAGAGACTGAAGATGTTTATGCTATCGACTTTGGTAAAGAAAGCGGTAATATTGAATATACAGGAGATGTAATTATACGTTTAACATCTGGTGATAGTACTACTGTTTTTGGTGGACCAAATATGGAATCTGTTAATTTACATATATGTAAATCTAGATCTGGTAAGCAACATATAACTATTCCTTTGAATTTTATTCCCGAGTATGCATATTTTCAAAGTGTGGAAGAAGGCAATCGAATATGATTACCCCAGTTGCTTTAATTTCTTTTAAGAGTTTAAATACAAACGAAATGGAGGGGAAACTTAATGATAGCATGGAGTGATAAGATTGAGAAATCACGTAAAATTTTTCCTGGTGTTAAAGATGTATTACAAAAGCAAGATATCGATATAGATGGTGTTATTGAAGTGTTCAATGACGGTGTTGAGCAAGGTACACTGCTAAAGATATTTGATACATATAATCTTAATGTGGATTTGTGTATATGGGCTTACCTACCAAAAGAAAGAGATTGTAATAATCAAATGATTGTGTTGGTTGGGCACCATAGCGATTGTACTGATAACAACATGTGGAATGATAAAGTAAAATCTAAAGTATTTACTCAAGCCAAAGCAATAGATTTGCACAATGAAGTAAGAAACTATATTGTGGAAGTTATTACTTCTAAATTAGATAAGAAAATAGAAACAAGAAAGGATGATAAATAATGGATAAAGATGTAAAGGCTTTAAGTGATTTATTTATAGAGATTGGTGGTCTTATTAAAAAGTATGAGGATAATGTTAGGATAAGAAAGGCTAAGCAAGAAGTGGATCAGTTGTATGGGATTAATGAGATTGGAGAAATATATCCGAAGTTAACTAAACATATTTTGACTAAGGCAATTCAGGATGGCAGTCTTCCAGTAACTAAGGTTGGAAATGAAAGATGTTTCTATATGAGTGATATTCAAAAGTTTCTTGAATCTAATACTCAGAAGAAAAATATAACAGCATGGAGAACAAATGAACAAGTCTAAGCTAACTAAAGATGGACCAATAAAACGATTCTCTATTTCATTTAATAAGGCACAAAGTTTAGGTATTACTGACGATGATTTAGATGGTATCTATGAAATAGGATCAGACAAATTTAGAATATCCAAGAGATACAAAGGTGAAAGACCTACTGAAGTAGTATCTGGTTTAACTAATGCTATTAATAGAAAATGGGAGAAACTACGTGAGATTGATGAGAAATTGGGCAATAACCATAAGAAAAATGAAGAAGTTAATCCTTATATTGATTTAACTGTTAAAGAGGGATTTGAGAAATTCTTTGAATATAGACAAGAATTAGTTAATAAGATAGTTAGATCTGGTGGTAAACCTCTTTTACGTCGTTCTACACATGAGAAGAATATCATTACATATAATGAAAGGCATATAAGAGATAGTGGCTTGTTAGACAAGAAAATAATAGATGTGACTGATGAAGATGCACAAAACTTTGTTGATCAATTATTTTCTGCTACAAAAGTTGATAGTGATGAGTTATTATCAGAAAATACAATTAATAGACCATATGGTTTAATTCATTTAGCTTTTGAATATTTTAAGAACAAACTAAAGGTTATTTCATTTAATCCATTTGATAATACAACTAGCAAACCAAAGTATAAGCCAAGAATAAGAGACTACTTAGCAGTTGTTGATATACACTATGTGTTAAATGAGGCTGAAAAAAAGAACATTAGATTTAGATCTTTAATCAATTTAGCATTAGAGACTGGTATGCGTATTGAAGAATTAACAGCAATAAAGTATTCTGACATTAATAGACATAGAACAACTCTTAATATAACACGTTCTGTTACCAAATCAAGATTAACTGGTGAATTAATAGTTGAAGATCTTCTTAAAACTGATGCTAGTTATAGGGAGATTACAATTAGTAATTATTCATTATCATTAATAGATAACTATCGAAGATTCAAAGAACAATTAGGTATAAAAGTTACTAACGATGATTTTGTATTCACTGCTTGGGATGATAACTATCTAATTGATCCAGATAATTATACTGAAGAGTGGAACGATTTTCTTGAGGAATTAGGCTATAATAGTGATGACTTACCACTTAGAATTACTAGACATAGTTCAGCTACATTTATGGCAATTGGTGAAACAAATCGTGAGGCGATAAAAAGAAGATTTGGATGGTCAAAGGATTCAACGGTAACCAATGTGTATATTCAAAGCAACTTGGATGAAGATAGGCGATTACTAGAGAAGTTTGACGAAGAATTTAGAAATGCTTTTGGAGCTAGTTATGCTGAATTATATTGTATGTGTGTTAATAGGTTTAATAATAGAAGAAAGTTAAACAATATTATGCAAAAGATGCTTGGTAAACCAATAGAAGATATTGATTATGATGTAGATTTAAAGTTATGTAGAGATTATTTATTCGAAATGTTCCCAATATTTAATAAACTTGCTACTATTGATGCTCAACTTGATGATGAAGAAGTAGAAGCATTGTTAGTTGGATTTAAACCAATATATAAGAAGATAAAGTTAGAACCTTTAAGTGCTAGAATAACTCAAGTATTATGATTCTTGGGTTATTTTATTGTATAAGAAAATCTCTATTGCTAGAGATTAATTAACTAATGGAGCAAGTAAGCAGATTCGAACTGCCGTTCCCTCGTTGGCAACGAGGTGTACTAACCACTGTACTATACCTGCATATATAATATTTTATGTTGTAGGTGTATTAATTTTAACAGGTTTTAGTATAAGGAATAGTTAAGAATAAGTTGTATCAGTTTGACCAAAAGTTTGAAACTTTGGTACACGAACTGGTACACGGTCTAAGTTTTTTGTTATTCTTAACTCTCCTTACCTCAGAAACCCTTTATATTTCAAAGTTCAATGGTTTGAAACACAACCCTTACCTTAGACCTTGGCAAGGCCACATACTAACCATTGTACTATGTCTGCGTCAAGAATATAATAACATATTCTTAAAGTTAAATTCAAGTAATTATTTATCAAAAATTTTGTAAATAGCAACAGAGTCAACTATCATAATAACTCCACCAATAATCATATGAGTTAAATTAAAATCAAATTGTAATACTTGATAACAAACACTAATGATTGAAGATAATACAAATCCAATTATTACGTAATATGTAGCATCATGATATTTATTAAGTAAATACTCTATTATCTTAGCAATTACAACAATTCCAATAATAACTCCAATCAAAAAAGGCAATAAAATCAAAATATTTTGACCAACATTATTGAAAGAAGTTAGCTCATTAACGACATTTAAAACTGGTTCATAATATCCTATTAACATTAAAGTAAAAGAACCACTTATACCAGGAACTACCATAGTTGCTGAAGCAAGCATTCCTACTAAAAACATCAAAACATAAGACATCACACTCATATCTTCAAAAGATACATTACCCGTTCCTTTATCAGCAATCAACATCAAAAGTACAACTATTATACCAATCAACATAAATGAAAACTCTTTTAACCCAGGTTTCTTTTTAACATCCTTAAATATTTTAGGAATACCACCCATAATAAGTCCTAAAAATAGAAGCATTGTAATAATAGGTGCTTTTTCTAAACCTATCTTAATTACCTTAGCACACACCCCGATAGAAACAACTACACCAAGTCCAATTGGAAGTAAATACATAAAATATTTCTTAAAATTATTTACCCCCTTATAAAAATTACTAGCCGCTTCAATTAAATCTTCATATATACCAAGTAGAACTGCCAAAGTTCCACCACTTACTCCCGGAATTATAAAAGCAATTCCAAGTATTATACCTTTAACAAATAAAATTAACTTTTCTTTCATAAATTCTCCTCTTATATTATCTCTTTAATTTTAACATAATTTACCATCATTAGTAAACACACTAATCCAAGAATTCCACCACACACAACATCACTAAAGAAATGAACACTAAGATATATTCTAGAAAATGCTATTAAAATAATAGTAATTACACACAAAGTACAAATAAAATACTTAAAGACTTTATTATTAACATACTTATTAACCAAATATATAATAAATCCATAAAAAGCGACACTGCATAAAGTATGCCCACTAGGAAAAGAATAATCAAGAGGCTTTTCTATCAAATTTACTAGTGGTCGAGCCCTTCTAAAAATATTTTTAAAAACTACACTTACTAAATAAGCAAATATCAAATTAATACTCATACTAGAAAATATTTTTTTATTCTTAAATAACAAACAAACAAGAAGAACACTAACAAAAAAGAAAACGTCTCCCATATTAGTAACAACTTTAAAAAATATATTTAACTCATCTCTTACCAAATATTTACTAACAAAATTACTAACTCTATTATCTATACTCACTATACTTTCTAAACTACTATTTTTAATCAAAACAAATACAAGAAGCAAAAACAATAATATAGTAATGTAATATTTAGACTTATAAACAAAATCTTTCATCTGCGTCACCTACAAAAACAAAGTTAATGCCATAACAACTATTCCAACTAATAATCCAAGATTTCTCATCTTCTTTTCATCACTCTCTTTTAAAAGAGGTAAAAACTCAAAAATTGCAATATATAAAACCATACCAAATGTGAAAGTTAATGCAGCGCCAAGCACAAAAGGTTTCATAAATGCATCATTAAATTTATATGCAACTAATGCTCCAAATAGATATGAAAGCCCTATTAAAATGATGTAAAGAACAGTCTTAGCTTTAGAAAAAACTTTATTAAAAGTACTAGACAAAGTAAAACCTAATGGCACATTATGTAATCCTATTCCTAAAGTCAAAATAACTGCAGTCTCATAATTTAAAAGAACACTACTATAAATAGTCATACCCTCTATAAAATTATGAATAACTAAAAATATACAAGTAATTATAGAAATATGCTCATAATGTCCATGATTATGGTCTTCTTCATGTTCATGATGATGTCCACCTAATCTATCAAAAACAAATATAACCACAAAACCTAAAAATGTAAATAAAACGATAAACAAAGAACTAAAAATTTTACTCGAATTCTCTCTAAAAAACTCATAAGCATCTGGCACTAAATGCATAATTCCTAAAAGAATTAAAACTATAAATCCCAAAGAAACACTAAAAGTCATCACTTTCTTACTATCTTTAGTAGAAAATACAATCAAAGTACCAATTAATAAAAACAAAATAGAAATAATACTAAGAACTAAAACTATAAACAAATTCATTACAATCACCTATATATCCATGTATTTTTTATATTTAATCAAATCTCCAGTTTTAATCCCACTTATACTAGGTTTAACTTGAAAAACTCCTGGAAATTGATTACCTTCAATTACAACTAATTCATCATTCGTTACAACTAAATCCCATCCAACGTATCTAATACTTGGAACTACCTTAGCAAGTTTTTCCATATAAGGTTTTATTTTATCATAATTAGGAATCTTAAATCCAACAATATTTTCCCTAGTAACTGGGTGTTTTTCAAAAATATTACCATCTTCATCAATAGCGGGCACATACACTTCTCCATCTTCATTAACAAAAGTGTACATTCCACCAGAACTAAAATTATCTACATTTCCATTATTTCCAATTCTTAAAATAACATTTAAAACTTGAACATTACCATTATCATCTAAAAAAGTAAAAACTCTCAAACTATTAACACTATTTGGATATAACTTGGACATTTCTTCATGCTGCACAATATACTCCTCTACCAAAAATTGTTCTTTCTTCATAATAGTATTATAAATCTTTAAAATATTATATTCATTCTTAAGTTTACTCTTATCTATATCTATTACTTCTATTCCCTTTCCACCACAATTATTAAGAGGTTTAACAACTATTTTATCTTTATCCATAATAAATTCTTTAAACTCTTTAAAAGACACATTTCTTAAATCCAAAAATTCTCTTCCTAAATATTCTTTAAAAAGATTATTAAACTCCACCTTATCATCTAGTTTATACCAATCTTCTTTTTTATTATATTTTTTAACTATTTCATTATTATATCTTCCAGTTAAATAAGTAGCCCTTTCATCTTTATTTAATAAGTAAAACTCAAACTCAAAATAATCCATATACCCACTACCATATTTAATCGCGCATCTAATCATATCAAAAATCACAAAAAAAGTAGACTTATTTATTTTCTTTCCAATCTCTTTAGCCTTTCTATAAAATTCTTTATATCTCATAGTTTTAAGTTTTTTTAAAACATATCTTATCTTCATATCAAACTCCTACATAAAATTATAACAAAAAAAAGAAAAAAGTAAACCAAGTACATAAACTTATTTACTAATGTTTTCCAGTAATACTTATTACATAAAATTTTAATCACTACTCACAGAATTCTATTAACAAATTTATTAAGAATCTTCTTAATTACTTTAGACTCACAATATTTTTTAAACAAATAATTTCTAATACTATTTCTATAAACATATCTTTTAATAAAACATTGTTTTTTAATATTTCTTAAAACTTTTTTCATATTCTTTTTATAATTATCAGAAATACTTTTACTTAATATTTCTGCCGAAACTAAAGCGTAATAAATACCCTCTCCAGTTATAGGTGAAATTAATCCTGCAGCGTCCCCTATAAAATAAACACCATTACGTTCTAATAAAATATCGTCCCCAGTTGGTAAAAATGCTCCCTTTATTTTATGATTTTCATTTAAATTAAAATATATAATAAACTTTTCCTTTATATTTGTATTATTAGAAACATCTCCTAATCCTAAAATAGTATTATCATTATTAGGAATAACCCAAGCATATCCTTTAAAATCATCTATAAAATCTATTTTAAGAGGTAAATTACTTTTATTTATATATGTTTCTAATGCAAAATTCATTCGCATTTTTCTTCTAGTCAAATCACTTCTAACTTGACTAAAAACTCCATCTGCAGCCACCAAATAATTATATTGATAAACTTCTTTATTAACATAAACTAATTTTTGAGTATAATATATTTTCTCATAAATTGTCTTATCTAAAATAGTACCACCATTTAATTTAAATTCATTTATAACAAAATCATCTAATTCTTTTCTAAATATAGTATGCAAAGTAGAATTTTCAAAATCAAGAACACTTCCATTATTACCAACTTTAAATTTAATATACTTTTTAAAAGATAAATCATTTATTTTTGGGCCATATATTTTACTTAATAACATTAAAGACTTATTTGTAAGAATTCCTCCACATAATTTACTTTTCTTGTCTACTTCTTCTCTCTCAATAATCAAAACACTTTTATTTTGAGAAAGTAATAATTTTCCTAATGTACAACCAGCTAACCCTGCACCAATTATAATAGTGTCAAAACTTTTCATAAAATCTCTCCAAATATTTACTTAATCTAAATCCAAATTGCTTAAATATCTTCTTTCTAAATATAATTTTTTCTCACTATCTAATCTTTCTCTTGTAATATCTCCATGTAAAATACTATCATCAAATTGAGTGTTTAAACTCTTTAACTCTTCAATACTCTTTTGTATATCTTCTAAAACTTTAAGTAATTCACTCTTACTTTTAGCATTATCTAGTTTCTTAATAATATCACTTGACATATTAAATTGACTAACTAAATCTCCAATACTAACATCGAGTAAAACAGAATCCCTTACTTGTTTACTTTCTTTACTTACAATCTTACTTAACTTTATAATCTTATCAAAAGTTTCTTCTTTAATCAAAGATTCAGGTAAACTATTAACATCTATTAATAATGTATTAACAACAATTTCACTATCATATAATGAATAATTATAATTATTTTCTCCAAATCTTTCAGGATTTAAAGTAATTTCATACTTAGAACCTGCTCCATTATATCTAACTAAAGATACCTCATAACTAGGCATAACATTAATATTATCAAAATATTCAATAAATGTATTTCTTGAAAATTGTTTATAAATTACACATTCACTCTTGCTAAAATCTAAATTAGGATTTAAAGTAAATTCACGAAAACCTAACTCTTTAATTCTTTCTAAAAATAATAGAATTTTCTCGATTTCATTCTCATTCTCTTTCAAATATTCATACATTTTATACAAAGATAAATTACCTTTTCTAAAATAATTTCCATTAATAAACGTTGTAAAACCAAAAGTAAAATACTTATTTATTTTATCAATAACCATTTTATTATCTTCATAGAATTTCTTCACTTTTCTTTGTCCAAAAACAAATTTTCCAGTAGATATCTTCCATAAATTATCGACCCCATCTCTTCCATATTCATTAACAATTTTTAAAACCTCATCATTAAATACATCAAATTCATCTAATATATGACAAAGTGCAATTGCATCATCGACTCTTAAAATTATATCTTTATCTTTCATAAAAAACCTCCTTGCAACTATAATAACACAAAAAGTAAGACTTTTAAATATTACTTTAATGTAATAATTCTAACTCGTAGATGTACTACTCCACATATCAGTATATACTCCCTCTCCATTAGGATATATATCAGTCATATCAATTATATATGTTAATTTATCAAAAGGATTCTTCTCTTCCACTATACCTTTATATCTATCATAAATATGTACTTGCACTCCAGGAATTAAAGACTCAGCCGTATAAACTTTATCTTCAGTTAAACCGATTATCAAAGCAGCATGTCCGTCTCTTGCAATAAAGTCTCCTACTTTGTATTTATTACTTGCCATAAATTCATAAGTAATTTTTTGATGAGGTCCCATATCACTAAGTTCATTGTCTATATGAGGATAATCTCCAGCTCCAACATCTCCAACATCTAAGCCTCCATTATATAAAGCCCATGAAACAAAACCACTGCAAGTAAGTCCATTAGGTCTTTTAGAGCCAAGCATATTATCATACAAAGGACAACCCCAAATTTGTGGTCCATTCATACTAATCTTAACACTTTCAAACTTACTACTATCTAAATAAAGTCCTTTATGGTAATATCTTCCCTCAGCATCTACTTTAGCATACCCACCATTCATTCTACCATTTTCATTAAAATATCTTACCTCATATGGAAACTCTAAAAGTAAAAATCTTGCAGCTGCTACTGCTCCACCACGAGTACCATCTCCTGCCTCAGCAACTCTAGCAAAAAGTATTTCATCAAGTAAAGCTGCCTCTTCTTTTGTATATCTATTACATGGCAAAGTAGGTTTTCTATTATAACTAATACCAATTGTAGGAACTTGTATTAAATCAGTAACTGTAACATCAAAAGTGTATTCATTTTCATAATTAGTACTAACTATAACTTTAGCTTTACCATTTGCCTTTCCAACTAAATGACCATTCTCATCCACTGTTACAATACTTTCATCACTACTCTTCCAAGTTAAAGTCTCATCTGGCTCTCCCTCTTTTTCAATCTCAACTTTTAAATCTTTTGTACCACCAATAGCTAAATATACTTTATCTATATTACTACTTATAGAAACAATTTTATTATTACTTTTTGGTTCTTTATAAGGAGTTTCAAATATAGTCCCCTCATCATTTTTTATATAAACATAAGTAAAACTACCAAGAAGAATAAATACAACAAAAAGAACGAGAATCAAAACTCTCTTCTTTTTTAAACGCCTAACTTTTTTACTACTCTTCTTCATTTACTCATACTCCCTTTTCTTTTTAACATTATATCAGTTTTTTGTATGAATTACTATCTCTTTTTATCATCAATTATTAATTAAACTTTCTAATTGTTTCTTCTCTTCCTCTAACTTCTTTTTCTCTTCATTTACTAAATTTTCTGGAGCTTTACTTACAAAACCTTGATTACTTAAAAGTCCTTCACGCTTCTTAATACTTGCTCTCAAACTTTCAATTTGTTTTTCTCTTAAAATCTTATCTTCTTCAGTCTCTTCTTTTTCATAGAAAATAGTTGCTTTAAACTCCCCAAATTGAACATTAAATCTAGGCTTGTCCACTTCATCATTAATAATATACTCTTCAAGTTTAAGCATTTTTATAATTAAAGAATAATCTTTCTTTCCTTCTAATATAACACTATAATCCTTAAAAATATTATTTTCTTGTTTAAAGTTTCTAAATGCCTTTATAAATCCTATAGTATCCTCTATTAATTTTTCTTCCATCTCAAAATTAAATTCATTATTTACTACAGGATAATCACTTATCATAATATTTTCATGTGTCTTTATAGGTAACATATCATATATCTCATCAGTTACATAAGGCATGAATGGATGAAGCATTTTTAAAATTCCACTTATAACATAACATAAAGTACTTTTAGTAGAAAATTTATCCAAACTAAACTTACTCATCTCTATATATGCATCACAAAAGTCATCCCATATAAAATCATAAAGTGTAGTACCTGCATTATTAAATTCATACTTTTCCATAGACTTAGTAACATCACTTATTACTTTATTTAACTTACTTAAAATCCACTTATCTTTATTTTCTAAATCACTAAAATCATAACTCTTTAAAGTCTCTATATTCATTAAACAAAATCTACTAGCATTCCATAATTTATTAATAAAATTCCAAGTTGACTTAACTTTTTCTTCATCATATCTTAAGTCTTGTCCAAGAGCACTGCTAGTTGATAAGAAAAATCTTAAAGCATCACACCCATATAAATCTATAACATCCATCGGGTCTACTCCATTACCTAAACTCTTAGACATTTTGCGTCCTTCTTTATCACGAATTAAACCATGAATAAGACAGTCTTTAAAAGGTCTAGTTCCTGTAAAATGTAATCCTTGAAAAGTCATACGATTAACCCAAAAAGGAATAATATCATAACCAGTTACAAGAACATTATTAGGGTAATATCTCTTTAATAACTCTGTTTCTTCTGGCCACCCTAAAGTACTAAAAGGCCAAAGAGCACTACTAAACCAAGTATCAAGAACATCAGGGTCTTGTACCCATCCTTCTTCCTTAGGTGCACAATCACCAACATAAACCTCTTCACCTTTATACCAAGCAGGGATTCTGTGCCCCCACCAAAGTTGACGAGAAATACACCAGTCGTATGTAATTTCCATCCAGTGGTTCATTATTTTTTCAAATCTCTCTGGAACAAAATTAACTTTTGTATCTTTATTTTTCTGATTTTCAAGAACTCTATCTGCTAGAGGTCTCATCTTAACAAACCACTGTTTTGATAAATATGGTTCAACCATAACATCTGTTCTCTCTGAATGCCCTACTGAGTGAGTTATTTCTTCTATACTAATTAATAGTCCAGCATCTTTCAAATCTTTAACTAACTCACTTCTACACTCAAATCTATCAAGTCCATTATATTTACCTGCATTCTCATTCATTGTACCATCTGGATTTATAACAACTATTCTCTCTAAATTATGTCTATTTCCTACCTCAAAGTCATTAGGGTCATGTGCAGGTGTAATCTTAACAACGCCAGTACCAAACTCTGGGTCAGCGTGCTCATCTCCTACAACAGGAATTAACTTATCAACAATAGGAAGAACCACGCGTTTACCTATCAAATGTTTATACCTTTCGTCCCCTGGATTAACTGCAACTGCAGTATCGCCAAATAAAGTTTCAGGTCTAGTAGTTGCAACCTCTAAAAACTCTTCACTGCCCTCAATAAAATATTTTAAATGATAAAATGCTCCTGGAACATCCTTATATATAACCTCTTCATTAGATAAAGCTGTCATTGCTAGAGGATCCCAGTTAATAATTCTCTCTCCTCTATAAATAAGCCCTTCATTATATAAACTAACAAATACGTGCTTTACTGCATTACTAAGCCCATCATCCAAAGTAAATCTCTCTTTAGTATAATCAAGACTTAACCCTAACTTTGCCCATTGCTTTCTTATATTTTCAGAATACTCCTTCTTCCAATCCCAAGCATACTTAAGCCACTCATCTCGAGCCATCTCTCTTGGTTTATATCCCATATCTTTTAACTTAGCATCAACTTTTGCCTGAGTTGCAATCCCAGCATGGTCCATTCCAGGAACCCATAAAGCATCATACCCTTGCATTCTTTTAAATCTTATTATTATATCTTGTAAAGTAGTATCCCAAGCATGACCTAAATGTAATTTTCCAGTAACATTAGGTGGTGGAATAACTATGGAATAAGGTTTCTTACTAACATCTCCACTTTCAAAGTACTTATTTTTAAGCCACTTTTCATACTTTCCTTCCTCTACTAACTTATGATTATATTTTGTATCTAACATATATCTTCACTCCTTACTTTCCTTTATAATTTTATCTACTTTAGATATTAAAACATCACACATTAAATCATCACCAACCTCTGTTATAGAAAACATTTTATAACCTATTCTATTAACACTTGCACCACAATGATAAACCACCACATCATCTATAATAAAATACCTATCATGAAAAGTATTATCGTATATAATACTCAAATTATTATACCGTTTACTATACTTTAAAATATCTTGTCTCGTAAGTAAATTATTTGGTTTCGTTATAATTAATACATTCACATTAAGCCTTTTAATAATATCTAAAATGGTAATATCAGCATACCCATCTATTATAATTAACTTTTCTTTTGCTTGACTAAATATATTTTGAATTTTAGCATAAGCATCAAATATCTGCCCATTAAAATAAATTTCATTTACCTTTCTCTTTTCTTCAAACTTCATAAATGAATTTTCTAACATTTTAATCTTATCATGGTCTTCTAAAACCAAATTATTTATATACTTTTGCTCGATTAAATTACTTGATAAATACTTTCTCATTGTAACAAAAGCATCCATTATTTGTATGCTTAATTGTTCTGCTACTTCAGTTCTAAGTATTGTTGCTAACATTGCTACCCCTTGTTCAGTAAATACATATGGTAAAGTTCTACTCATATTATTAGTGGTTTCAACTTGAAACCGCAAATTTTCATATTCTTCTTTTTTAAGTTGAAACATAAATCTCTCTGGAAAACGATTAATATGTCTTTTCACTGCTAAATTTATAGATTTTGTTCCATTAGCGCACGCATACAATCTAGCCAAATCTGAGTCAAGCATAACCGGGACTCCCCGAATTACATAAATCAAAGTTTCAATTTTAACATTTTTATCAGTTACTACCGAGTTCATCTTTTATCACCTCCACTACATTTTTATATTAAAAAAAACTTTCACCCAAAGGACGAAAGCTCGTGTTACCACCTTAATTCAGTAAACTACTAAAAAGTCTACCCTCAAAATATTTAACGCATATATACGGTTTAATCTACATTTATTCGAAATAAACAACTCCAAAGCTACCTTCTAAAGTTTCATTTATTAGTTTTCACCTAACACTAACTCTCTACAAAATTACACTTTATACTCCTCTTCTTCTTCGTTTTTATGGCTCAATTATAGCATAAACACATTTTACTTTTCAATAACAAATTACCCTCTTTTATTAATACCTAAATACTTTTCTTATTTTCACTCTGCATATCATTAATATACTCGTCCATTGCAAAAAACAACTTCTTTCTAAAATTTTGAGCATTTAAATCTATTCCAATACCTAAACAAATATCATAAATGCTCTTATCATCATAATCATTTATATGATTATTTAAATTAACTATTACTTCAAGGCTTACATACTCTCTAGCATAAATAGCTAACATTGTACCTAACACATATCTATAATCTACAGTTATAAATTCTTCACTCAATACTCTTCCTTTTACACTAGAATCTTCTTTAATTCTCTCTTTATTATCTTCTTCCACTATAGATAAATTCTTACACAAATTAGTAGCCTCTTTTTCAAAAACTTCCTTTTTAATATTTAAAACATACTTTTGTAGAAAAGAAACAGTGCTCTCATCTATATTTCCAAACTTTATAAAAGCAAGTAGTACTATTTCATATTGAGAAAAAATAGCAGCATGCCTTCTTGCACTCTTAAATCTACTAAAATAATCTACCTCATCTTTATTTATACCTTTTTTAATTAAATAAGAAACAGCATATAACTCAAAATAAATAGATAAAAACTCTGACAAATAATATCTATTTTTTGAGTGTTTCTTCCCATTTACATAATGGATAAATTCATGAATTAAAACTACTACATCTTCATAATTAAATTCTCTATTAATATTAATAATTTGTTTTACTTCATTTCCATTATACATATGTACGCATTCTGAATCATCATAAGAATTATCAAAACTAAAATCTAACTCACCACTTTGTATCAAATTATCAAATTATCAAATTCACTTAGATAACACTCATCAATACTCTCTACTATCTCTCTAGCAAGAAGAAAAACATCCTCATATGTTAATTTATTTTGAACAACTCTATTATCTAAATCATATTTATCAATATGTTCAAGAAAATCATCATTTAACATAGCAATACCTTTTATATTATCTAACAAAAAAGAATTACTTTTTCTTAAATAATTACAAATCTCATTTAAATATCCATTTAATTTATTATAAATTTCTTCCATCTTCTACACCTATCTCCTAACACAATTACGATACACTAACTTTTCATCACTTACTTTCACTATTTTTTTATCTTGGTAAACATATTTCTCTCCTAACCCATATTCATTTTCATGTTCTCTTTTCATCATAAATTCTCTAAATTCTTCCAAAGAAGAAAATTCTACTTTAATAGCCCCTCTATAAATTATATAAAGTAGACTTTCTTCCATTATGTTTCCAATTAAAATATCTTCTCTACTTTCATAAGAAGAATTTCCATCAGTTATATTTCCTAAAGCATCCAAGTATATTCTAGGGCCTACTCCAACAAAATTATTAATACTAAAATTCTGAACAGTATCATTATAAAAATACCCTAGTGCATCAAATGGAACTTTAGGAACATTCAAATCTTTAGCCCTTCCCATATCAATTAAATATTTTGAATTTCCATATAAACCTGCAAAATGAATATTATTTCTATGCAAATTAATATTTTTAAGACACTTTTCATAACTGGAAATATCGTTATACATCCTATTAAGTGCATCTATGTGATATTTATCCATACTTATATTTATACCAACTTTATCAAAATTATCTTCAAGTAATTTATATACTCTCTCATCATATATAGTACCATTAGTAACTATCACCACACTAGAAATATTCACTTTTTTCATCTTTATTATTTCACACAAAAGTTTAATTTCAGAGTAACACATAAAAGGCTCTCCTCCAGATATAACTAAAACATCAGCAATTTTTACCTCATCAAAAAATCTCTCAAGTATTTCTTTCTTAATATTAACATTACTAGGGTTTCCTCTTAAACAATGTTCACAATCTAAATTACATTTCCTAGTAATTTCTACACTAACAATTGGAGTATAAATATACATAATGATTCACCACCCTGATTAATAATCTGAATTTATTTCACATTTATCTTTAATATTTCTCTAAGCTCATTAATATTAATAGGTTTACTTAAATACCCATTAAAACCTAAACTCAAATATTTTTCTCTAGCACCCACTTCAGCATCAGCCGTTAAAGTGATTACCGGAGTACTAAAACCAGAAATTTCTTTTAAATGCTTAAATGTTTCTATCCCATCCATTTCAGGCATCATTATATCCATAAATATTAAATCATAATTATTTTCTTTGACTTTCTCTATTGCATCAAATCCACTAACTGCAGTTTCTACCACGCACCCTTCACGTTCAAGTATCTTACTAGCTACCTTTATATTTATTAATGAATCATCTACTACTAACACTTTCATCTCTTTACCTCTTTTTGCTTAATCTCAATCAAAACCTGAGTACCACTCTGATATTTAGATTCTACTTTAATATTTCCACCTATTTTATCTAATAAAGATTTAACTATAGATAAACCTACTCCCATACCAGAATAACTACTATCCTTCGTATCACTACTTTTAGTAAATGGTACAAATATTCTTTTTAAATCCTCTTCTTTTATTCCAATTCCAGTATCTATTATTTTAATTTTTAATATTTCCTTATCATAACTAGCCTCTAAAGTTATCTCACCACTACTCGTATATTTATAAGAATTATCTAAAACATTTAATATAATCTTATTTAGAATTTTAATGTCTCCCATAAGAAAAGGTAACTCCTCATTAATTTTAACATTAAACTTAATACCCTTTTCTTCAATTTTATCTTTATATAATTTGCAAATTTTTTCTAACTCATCTTTAGAACTATATTTTTTATTTTCCACTTCATTAGTTTCTCCATATATTGAAAAAACCTCAAACATATTATTCATCATCTCTAATAATTTATTAGAAGCATCTATTATATCTTGACTATTTTCCTTTGCTTCTTCTAAAGTATTAGCAAAAGTTGCAAGTTCACTAAAACCCACAATTGCATTAAGTGGTGTCCTAATTTCATGTGACATACTTCTAATAAATTCATTTTTAACCTTATTTGCTTTTTCAAGTTCATTTTTTGCTAAATTAAGTTCTGTAAGCATTTTTATATCTGGATTTTCAATAGTATGATACATTATCAAAAGCATAAAAGAAAAGAAAAAATTTTCAAACATCAAAGAAGGAATTACACTTCTAATAATTAATCCAATAAAATATAAAACTATAAGAACAACAAATGGCACCCCTTTAGAAAAACTGCTCCTGTTTTTTAAAAACAAATACACACAAGATATAATTATTAATATGAAATAAAAGATTGTAGCACCTATAACTATATTATACGAAATACCATTTCCATCCAAAATATCATCGTAATTGATAACATTAATTGACGTAAACAACACTAATATTGAAAACACAAAGAAAGAAATGTATATCAAACTCTCTAATATTCTAACTCTACTATCATCTTTAAAAATCAAATTAATATTATAAATAATTATATAAACAATTAACAACAACATTAAAATCATATAAATCTTTTGCATATATCCAACTACTAGTAAATTACCTACTTTTTTAGCATAAACATATCCTATTATACATAGTAAAGAATAAAAGAAATTAACTATTAACATTCTAGAATATATTTTAGTTTCTTTATTATTATAATTCTTTTTACTAAAGTAAACTATCAATAAAAAAATTGATAAAAATACCCCTGCTATTGGTAACATTAGACTCACCATTTGGAAGCACCTCTAATAATATTCTAGCAAAATATTTAAGATAAATCTATCAACTTTATATTTTTAATTTTAATTGTTTAGCTATATACTCACTAGTCTCATTTTTAAACATAGTATCATATCCATCCTTTGCAGTAAAACCATAAGGACACCTATCAAGAATATCTTGTAAAAAGTTTTCTCTAAATTCTTGACTTATACTATCTCTCTTGCACATTCCATAGTGTTCAAAAATCTCATACTTAAGTGTAGCTAGTCTACTCCTTAATAGTTCATTCATTTCTATTATATTTTTACTATTTATAGGATGATATTTAATATTTTCTCCAATATTAACAAAAAATTTATTAACATACTGTTCAATAGCAACTGGAATAATATCAGCACCAGTATCTCTTGCCATTTTAACTGCGCCAGCATACAAAGGTAAAACTAAAAAATTTTCAGTCAAATTCCAAGCACCTTCTGGATATATTAACAAATTTGTATTTTTGCTTATTACTTCAATAGCCCTTTCATAAGCAATATGCCTATCCTCCTTATTATTAGTCTCTAAACAAATAGCCCCATTTAAAAATAATAATTTTCCAGTTAAATCACGATAAAGTTCTCTTAAGTCTGCTATAAATAAATAAGCGTGCTCTTCTATTGCCTCAAAAGTTCTTTGTGCATCATTTCCACCAATATGAGTACAAGCATATATTTTTGGTTTATTAGTTTTTACTCTCTTATCACCTATAACATATAACTCTTCTTTCGATAAAACACGCTCTATCTTTATCAAATTTAATAATATAGGATGTATTATTTTTCTTAATTCAATATTTTTAATAGGAATATTATTATCAAACTCATATTTTCTTAAACTTAAATAATATTGTTCAACTAAATCCAACTGCATACGCTTTAATTCTGATTTACTTTTATAAACAAACTCATTCACAAAAAACACCCCAAATAGCAATTAATAGTACATATTTTACTACAAAGCCAAGAAATACACAACAAAAAATTAGAGAACTTAAGTCTCTAACTCTATTATTTTTCTTTACTCCTTATCTTAAAATTAGGAAACGCATTTACAATTCTTCTAGTAAAAACACCACCTGACAAAAGCACTTCCTTAACTTTTGCAGTAATTTCCTCTGTTTGGTCTTTTAATTCACTTCTCTCTAACCCTTTAATATTGTAAATAATTTTAGTAGATGCCAAAACATCTAAAACAAATACCACAAGTAATATAGATGTAATAACTTTAAGCAAAACTGGGTCAATCATATGAAGAATATCTAATACAAAAGGATTAACAAATTTAACTATCAACAACCCTAAAACTCCAAATGCAACTAAATTGTCTAAACACACACGTCCATTTAAATTAAATTTTTTCTGTGAATAATCCCACCATCTAGTCTTAAATATTTTTTCCATTATATAACTAGTAAAATACTCTAAAATTGAACACACTACTACAGCCATACAAAAAAGTGTAATTGGTTCATCCTTATATCTTCCAAGAAAAATCAAAATTAGCATACATCCAACACCATATATTGGACAACTTGGACCTATTAAAAAACCTCTATTAACAAACTTTTTATCAACAATCCAACTATAAATAGTTTCCATAAACCATCCAAGAAAAGAATATATCAAGAATAACATTATAAATAGAAATACTTTATACATATGCATCTCCCTTCCCTTTTTATCTTTTTAGGGTTAACTTTACTACTCAGTTCTAAGTGCAATAACTGGGTCCTTTTTACTTGCAAGTTTAGCAGGAATAGAACCACCTATCAAAGTAAGTATAGTGCTAATTGTAATCAAAATAACTGCATGAACTGGGTCAAGTACTGCTATACCTTTTATATCAGTTAAATTATATAAAACTGAGTTAATTGGAAATAATAACAACCTTGCAATTATTATACCCAAAAGTCCAGAACTAACACCAATAATAAATGTTTCTGCATTAAACACACGACTAACATCTTTACGTCTTGCACCAAGAGCTCTTAAAACACCAATCTCTTTAGTTCTCTCTAAAACACTTATATAAGTAATAATACCTATCATTATAGAACTTACTACTAAACTTACTCCTGAAAATGCAATCAAGACTACAGTAATCGCATCCATAATTCCCCCAGATAAACCAGAAATCATAGAAGCCATATCAGTGTATTGAATAGCATCTTCTTCCTCTTTATCCTTATTATATTCATCTAAATATGCAAGTAACTTTTCTTTACTATCAAAATCTTTTGGATAAAACATAATCACACTAGGAAGTGCTTCTGCACCTAAATATGCAAGCATTACCTCTTTAGTAGTCTCACTATCCTCTGTAAATGCTTGATTAGTAAGTACATTATATTCTGCACTTTCCTGTGCCTTAACAATTTTACTATCTTTATTTTTAGAAATCACTAACTCTGTAAGAGCATTAGTATAAGCAAATCCACTTCCATTAGTAATCATCTCTTTATCCTCTTTACCTCGTATAATCGCTTGAACTTTTAAAGTAATACTATTTTCACTATTATATAAACTTTCCAAGTCTTGATTAGGAACAAAAGCTCCACCATAATTTAAATAATACTCATCATTAATAGCTACTTTTAACGTTGCATTCATAATTGTATCAAAACTAACAGTCTCCCCATCTAATCCAAGAGCTTTTAAAGATGACTCAAAAACTCTATTCCTACTATCTACTTGTAAAATAAGTCCAGGTTCTTCTTCATTAATAGCACCAGAGAGTATATCATAATTATTTTCAAGCACACCATTTTCACCCTTATTTGGATTAATTGGTAAAAGTGTCCAATTAGATGAACCACCTACTAAATTATATCCATCTTTACTTTTATTTATTATATTTAATGATAATGCTGTTTGATAACTTACCCCAGATAAATACTTAGTATCCATCTTTTTAAGATAATCTACATACTCATCTGATATAACATTAGTATGCATCATTGTTTGGAGCATATCTTCTTGCATATATACTTCATTCTTACTAGGATACTTTTCTAAATCACTTTCATTATTGCTAATCTTCTGCAAATTTTCTTCACTCATATTCATTGATTGAGTACTTATAATAATTGGCGCTTGACTTAAAGAATTCTTTTCAAAATCATCTATTTGCATGTCAAAACCATTACTTAAAGATAAAATAACTCCTATGCCAATTATACCTATACTAGATGCAAAAGCAGTCAAAAATGTTCTACCTTTTTTAGTCTTAA
>CAYWED010000013.1:0-25693 GCA_964457135.1 uncultured Muribaculaceae bacterium | reverse complement strand
ACCCTAGCGACTAGGGGAATATAAGCCTGTGGAGAACGTAGGTAACGAAGTCTATGAAGCAGGAAAAGCACTTCGTGAGAAGTGCAAATGGATTTTTTAAGTTTACTTGAAAAATTCATGTTTGTTCTGTATAATTTAGTCAGGTGAAAATATATGATTAATGTTATAGAAAAAGTAATAAAACCAGTATTTGAAGATATGGGTATTCTAGACTATTTAAGAGTGTCATATAGTGATAAGGCTGACTTTCAAATTAATAGTGTTTTTCAGGTTGCAAAAGATAAACATGTTAGTCCTATAGAAATAGGAGAGACAATAGTTAGTAAGATTAATTCTATAGCAAATTTTGGAGATTATTTTAAAAGTGTAGAATTTGTTAAACCTGGATTTATTAATATATTTTTAAGTGATAAGTTTATAAATAAATGTCTTAATGAATTTAATGAAGGTAGTTTAAAAAAAGAAGAAAAGGGTGAATTATATTTTCTTGATTATGGTGGACCTAATATAGCAAAACCATTGCATATAGGACATTTAAGACCTGCTATTATAGGAGAAAGTTTAAAGAGAATACTAAAATATAGTGGCTATAAGGTTATAGGAGATGTGCATATAGGAGATTTTGGACTTCAAATAGGACAAGTTATTTATGGTCTTCTTAGAGATGGTAAAGAGGTAGATGATATAAATATAGAGTACTTAAATTATATTTATCCTACTATGAGTAAATTATGTAAGGAAGATGAAAGTGTTTATAATGAATGTAAAAAGATAACTTATGATTTTCAACATGGAAAGTATCAAGAATTCTATAAAAAGATTAAAGAGGTAAGTTTATCTGACATTAAACGTCTTTATAATTATTTAGATGTCGACTTTGATTTGTGGTTAGGAGAGAGTGATAGTGAACCTATTATTCCTAGGTTGATGAATATTTTAGAAGAAAAGAAACTCCTTACATTAGATGCTGGGGCTAAAGTTGTTCATGTAAAAAGAGATGATGACAAAAAAGAAATGCCTCCTTGCATGATTCTCAGTAGTGATGGAACTTATATGTATGCTACAAGTGATTTGGCTACAATTTTAGAGAGAGTTGAAAAGTATAATCCTAACTATATTCTGTATGTTACTGATGCTAGACAAGGGCTTCATTTTGAACAAGTATTTAGAGTTAGTGAGATGAGTGGTATTAAAGGTGATGCTAATTTAGAACATATTCCTTTTGGAACTATTAATGGAAGCGATGGAAAGCCATTTAAAACTAGAAGTGGTGAAACATTAAAATTAGATGATTTGATTAATGAAGTAAAAACATGTTTTATTGCTAAACGTGAAGAGAATAAGAATATGAGTGAAGAAGATATCAATATAATAGTTAATGCTATTATTAAATATGCAGATTTACAGAATAATAGAGAGAAGAGTTATAATTTTGATATAAATAAGTTTAGTGATGTAAGTGGTAAGACCGGTCCTTATATTTTGTATAGCGCTATTAGGATTAGGAAGATTTTAGAAAACAATAATATTACTAATAAGTCAATTGGAGAGAGTATATATAATGATATAGATAGAAAATTAAGATTTAAGATATTAGAGATGGATAAATATGTAGACAAAGCAGTAGAGGATAGACTTCCATCATATGTTGCTGAATATGTATATGATTTGTGTGATATATTAAATACATTTTATCAAAACGTAAATATAAGTAAGTTAGACGATTTGAATGTTAAAAATGATTACTTGAATGTTTTGAGTATTGCTTATAAAGTAATTGAGGCGTGTTTAGATATGCTTGTAATAAAAATTCCTAGTGTTATGTAGAAGTTTTTGGGGGATAATGAATGAGTGAGATTTTATTAATAAATAAAAAAACTAGTGTAACTTTTAATAAGTTCCCTAGTGGTGAAGAATTAAGTGTTATAAAAGATACAATGCCCAATTTAAAGAAAATAATATTTGAAGATGTAACTATACCTGATTTTTCTATAATGGAAAATTTAAGTGAGTATGCACTTAGTTTTATAAATTCTAATATTTTAGATTATGGGTACCCGATTAAACTCAATGCAAGTACCATTTATTTTGAAAATACTAGATTTAATTTTGAAAAATTTTTCTTTATGACGAGTATGCCTAATTTGATTGATATAAGTTTATTATATGATTCAGTAGAGGGAGTGAATTTATACAAACCATATTTGCATCTACTTAAGTTTTTTCCTAAGATAGAAAGAATTAGATTACTCATGATGACTGACAAGACATATTATGATATGGAGCATAAGAATGTGTTAGAAGATGAAACTTTTATTGGATTTAATAATTGGCTTTTATATTATGCAAATATATATGAAAATACTGAATTTTTAACATATATGCCTTATTATAAGTTTAAAAGTAATGATGGACTTGTATTTTCATTTCTTAATGTAGATATTGATAAGCGTTCAACTTTTAAAAGATTTTGGATAAATCCAGTATATATGGATTATTATAATACACTAAAATATCATGATTTAAAGAAAGTTCGTGAAGTATTAGTAAAATTATCTAAGTATGGACCTAAGTTTAGAGAAAAGTTAGGTATAAGTGAAAAATGGTATGATTTTAGTAAGAATCCAATTTATAGTTGGGATAATTTAGCTCAAGTGCTCACTAACAATTTGAGAATGAGTAGACTTGGAAGTCACACTAAAGTAGAACATGGGGAACCTGATTATTCAAGGTTTTATGGATTATTTGGTTTTAGGTTATATGATACACATGGACACTATATAATTGTTAATAGTAGAGGTAGTGTTATAAGTGACTATTATAAAGATGAAAAAAGTAAGAAATTGGTAAATGAGTTGTTACCATTTTAATGAAGGAGGATATATATGAAAGAAGTAGTTGGAACAATGTTTTTTGATAATGAAAGGTTATTAATAGATAAACCTAGAAAAAGACAAACTTATCAAATGATTGGTGGTGGAGTAGATGCAGGTGAAACACCACTAGAGGCTGCAATAAGAGAGTGTCATGAAGAACTTGGAAGTGAAGCAGTATTTGATGAAGAGTTATTTGAACTTGTAATGGAATTTGATGAGATTGCTACAAGTGATGGGGTAACTCCGATACATTTTTATGTGTATAAATATAATGGCAAGTTAGAAGGTAAATTAAATACTAGTGATGAAATTGAGTCATTCTTATGGTATGAAACAACATACGGAAATGATATATTATCTAATACACTTAAGAATGAGGTAGTTCCATATTGTTTATCTAAAAAATTAATCAAATAGAAAAGTAATACTAGTAGTAAAATTCTAGTATTATTTTTTTAGGGTAAATAAGGGGTAAAAAAATAAAAACTTAGGCGAAACCTAAGATAAATATCAAATGGCGTTCCCGATGGGATTCGAACCTACGACCTACCCCTTAGGAGGGGGTTGCTCTTCCAGCTGAGCTACGGGAACATACGTAAATTATATCATAGTTTTCAAATTTTGTGTTAAATATTTTTAGGTTTTATGTTATTCTATAAATATATAAAGAAAGAAGGTAATTATTATGTTAGAAGGAAAAGTTGCAATAGTAACAGGAGGGACTAGAGGAATAGGTTTTGCCACTGTTAAAAAGTTTTTGGAGAATAAAGCAATTGTTGTTTTATTCGGAAGTAGAGAAGAAAGTGTTAATGAAGCAGTAAATAAATTAAAGAGTGAAAATAAAGATTATGAAGTATCAGGTATGTGGCCAGAACTTACAAATGAAGAAAGTGTGGAGATGAGCTTTTCTAAAATAAAAGAAAAATATGGTCATATAGATATTTTGGTAAATAATGCAGGGATGTCTTCAAGTACTAAGATAGAAGATTTTAGTATAGACGAATATGATAAAATAAGTGACTTAAATATTAAGAGTGTATTTGTATGTTCTAAGGTGGCTGTTCCTTATTTAAAGGAAAGTAAAGGTGTTATTTTGAACACAAGTTCTATGGTTAGTATTTATGGACAACAATCAGGTGTAATGTATCCAGCAAGTAAATTTGCAGTTAATGGTATTACAAAAAGTTTATCAAGAGAGTTAGCACCTTTAGGTATTCGTGTAAATGCAGTAGCGCCAGGCGTAACAAATACAGATATGGTAGCGAGACTTCCTAAAGAGATGATTGAGCCTTTAATTAAGACAATTCCACTTGGAAGAATAGGAGAGCCTGAAGATATAGCAAATGCATTTTTGTTCTTAGCAAGTGATATGGCTAGTTATATTACAGGAGTTATATTATCAGTTGATGGGGCTGCTAGAAATTAAAAGTTTTATGTTAAAAGTAAGTTTAAACTTTTAACATTTTTTTCTTATAAAAAGTTTGTAACCAAATGTAAAAATAAAACGTCTATATATTGAAACGCGTTTCAAGGGGAGGAGACAACTAATGAATAATACCCTTAACTTAAATTTTGATTTAATTATTGATGAATACTCTAACTATGTATTTAAAATTGTAGATAATATAGTAGGTAATTCTTTATCTTACCAAGATAAAGAGGAAATAGTTTCTGATACATTTTTCTTACTTTGGAAAAATCAAGATAAAATAGATAATAATTTAAAAGCTTATTTAGGGGCTATTGCTAGGAATTCATCATATAACAAACTAAGACAAAATAATACTCATTTTGCTTTAGAGGAAAGTACAATAGTTGCTTATGAACAAGATTTCGATGAAATTATAATGTTAAAAGAAAAATTAAAAAAATTGAAACCTGAAGAGATGAGTATATTTAATTTATATTATGTTAAAGGCTTAAAGGTAAGTGAAATTGCTAAAGTTTTAGGAAAGACAAATAGTGATATAAAAATCAAGTTATATAGAATGAGGAAGAAGTTAAGGGAGGAAGATTAGATGAGAGAAAATAGTTATGAAAGAATAAAAGAATTAACTAATAGTATGATTGCTTATTGTAATTATGAAAAAGAAAGAAAGGTGAAAAAGGAAAAAATGAGAAAAATAACAATTGCATTTATGGGAATATTTTTGTTAGTTGGAGGTGCTATTTCAGTAGATGCATTAACTGATAATAAGATAAGTGAAGCAATAAAAGATGTATTAACTATCAAGGTTGATGGGCAAGATAAAAATGCAAAGTGTGAAAAAATAGGTAACGGAAATGTAAAATGTACTTTATATGAAGGACTATTAGATGGTGAAGATATTACATTTGAGTATTCAGAAAAAGATGGAAAACCAGAAGTATCATATGAACATAAGCCAGAAGGAGATGAGTTTACACTTACTATAAATAATGAAATAACTAATGATTAATATCGATAATAATTGGTAAAACAGTAACTAAATGACAGTTACTGTTTTTATGTTTCAAAAAAGTAATATAAATTTGTAAAAAAAATATAATAATTCTTTATATTATGTAGTATAATTATTAATGGTTAATGTGGGAGTAAATGAAATGAGAAAACATAAATATAAAGATTTAGAAGAATTTGATTCTATTATATATGATATTGTTAGGAATGAAACTGTATTAAAGATGAGAAATTATATTCAACATTTTGATACTACGTGTTTTGATCATTGTTATAAAGTTTCTTATTATTCATATTATTTGTGTAAAAAGTTTGGATGGGATTATAAATCTGTTACAAGGGCTAGTTTAGTACATGATTTGTTCTTGTATGATTGGAGAGATAAAAGTGTGGATAGAAAAGGAATGCACGCATTTACTCATCCAAGAGCAGCATGTGAAAATGCAAGTAAATTATTTGATTTAAGTGATAAAGAAAAAGATATAATTTTAAAACATATGTGGCCAGTTACAATACATATGCCTAAGTATAAAGAAGGATTTGTTTTAACTTTTGTAGATAAATATTGTGCAATTTTAGAGGGAGTTAAGTATTTTATTGAATCTTTAAAGAAAAATGAAACACTTAAATATGCATATTTACTTTTAAGTTTTGTAATACTTAGAATTAATAGATAGAAGACTAGTTTAAATGGGTTAGTCTTTTTGTTTAATTTGTGGTATTATATGTGTAGGAGGATATATGAAGAAAAATATTATATGTTTAGTTATTACTTTGGTGATAGGGTTTCTAGAGTTTTATACATTTTTACCACCTATTAATTTACAAAGTATGGGATTTTGGGGATTCTTAATATCATTACTAGTAGTATATGGAGTATGTAGTGTATTATTTTGTATTGATAACAAGGGTAGATTACAAAAAATTGGAAAAGGTCCAAAAATTACATTTGGGGCTACTTTAGGAATAATTGCAGTTATAATAGTGATTAATGTTATTTTATCGCCTATGTTTCAGTCAAGTAAATATGCTAATAGAATTGTCATAGATGAAAATGCAGATTTTATAAGTGATGTAAGTGAGGTTAATTTTAAACAGTTACCTTTACTTGATAAAGATTCTAGTAGTAAATTAGGGGATAGAACAATGGGGCAAATGCCTGAGATGGTAAGTCAATATTATGTATCAGACTTATATACTCAAATCAATTATAATGATGAAATTGTTAGAGTTACACCTTTAGAATATAATGGACTTTTTAAGTTTTTTAAGAATCATAATACTGGGGTAACTGGATTTATTACAGTTAATTCAGTAAGTGGTGAATCTAATCTTATTAAAGTAGAAGAAGGTATGAAATATATGCCATCTGCTTATTTCTTTAAGAATTTATATAGACACTTAAGATTTAAATATCCAACATTTATTTTTGGAGATGAGAATTTTGAACTTGATAATGAAGGTAATCCTTATTGGATAGTACCAGTTATGAAGTATAGTGGAATTGAATTAAGGCGTGAGGTTAAAGGTGTTGTTATATTAAATCCAGTTAGTGGAGAAAGTGAATATTATAGTGTAAAAGACGTTCCTTCTTGGGTAGACCATGTGTATGACGCTAGTTTAATTATTGAACAGACTGATGACTGGGGAATATATAAAAATGGATTTTTGAATTCGATATTTAGTCAAACTAATGTCGTTATGACAACCGATGGATATAATTATACTGTTATGAAAGATGACGTGTATTTATATACTGGTATTACTAGTGTTAGTAGTGATGAAGCAAATATTGGATTTATATTAACTAACATGAGAACAAAAGAAACTAAATTTTATGCAGTTCCTGGTGCAGAAGAATATTCAGCAATGGCTAGTGCAGAAGGGCAAGTACAACAAATGAGTTATAAGTCTACATTCCCACTTTTGATAAATTTAAATAATAAACCAACATATTTAATGAGCTTAAAAGATAATGCTGGACTTGTTAAGATGTATGCTTTGGTAGATGTAGAAGACTATCAAAAGGTTGTTGTAACAGATGCAAGTGAAGGTATAGAAAAGGCTGTTTCAAACTATTTAGGAGATGCAAAAATTGAAGTTGGAGATAATACTTTAAATAAGAGTGTTCAAGTAAGAAGAATAATTAGTGCTAATATAGATGGGAATACTTACTATTATATAGAAGATAGTGATGGAGAAAAGTTTAGAGTATCTATAAAAGTCAATAAAGATAAGTTACCTTTTGTTAAAGAAGGAGATAATTTAAAATTATACTTTAATCAAAAATTAGATGTTACTGAAGTTATAAGAGTGGAACTATAGTGGTTCTTCTCTTTTTGTTAAAATTTGGGACTTGACTAGTATAGTAGTAAGATATAAAATGAATATATGAACACTTATTCATATAAGGGTTTATGGAGGTAAGATATGGCAATACATACTGAAGTAGATATAAATGGGTTAGTAGAATTTTTTAAAGTGTTTGCTGATGAGACTAGATTAAAGATTTTAGATTCACTTTTGAACGGAGATAAATGTGTTGGTGATATAGCAGAGGATGTTTTGATGAGTTCTTCATGTGTAAGTCATCAGTTAAAATATTTAAGAACGCTTAATTTAGTTAAGTGTGAGAAGAATGGGCAAAATGCTATTTATTCAATAAGTGATGAGCATATTAGAATAATACTTAAGTATGGAATTGAACATATAAAAGAAAGGTAGGAGTTTATGATATATTTAGATAATGCTGCTACTACTAGAGTTAAGAGTGAAGTAGTAGAAGCAATGACACCTTATTTTGATAAATTTTATGCTAATCCTAGCAGTATATATAGAATTTCTAGAGAGGTATCAAAAGAAATAGATAAAGCAAGAGAGTTAATTGCAAGTAGTATAGGAGCAGAGAAAAGTGAAATTTATTTTACTAGTGGTGGAAGCGAGTCTGACAACTGGGCTATTAAAGAAATAGCTATGACTAGAAAAGAAAAGGGAAAACATATTATAGTTAGTAAGATTGAACATCATGCAGTTTTAGAGAGTGCTAAGTATTTAGAAAAACTAGGATTCGAGGTAAGTTACTTAGGAGTTGATGAGGAAGGCCTTATTAATCTTGAAGAGTTAGAAAGTATGATAAGAGAAGATACTATTTTAGTTAGTGTGATGGCTGCTAATAATGAGATTGGAGTAATCGAACCTATACGTGAAATTGGAGAGATTTGTAAAAAGCATAACGTATTATTTCATACAGATGCAGTTCAAGCATATGGTAATATAGCTCTAGATGTAAATAAAGATAATATTGATTTACTTAGTGTATGTGCTCATAAATTACATGGGCCTAAAGGAATTGGGTTTTTATATATTAGAAAAGGTGTAATGATTAGTCCTTTAATTAGTGGAGGAAATCAAGAAAGAGGAAAAAGAGCAGGGACAACTAATAGTGCTCTTATAATTGGTTTTGCTAAGGCTGTAGAGTTAAAGTTTAGAGATATGGCTCAAAATAATAAATATGTTCTTAATTTAAGAGAGCATTTAATTAGTCGAGTACTTAGTGAAATACCTTATACTAGACTAAATGGTAGTAGAGAGAATAGACTTCCAGGTAATGCAAATTTTAGTTTTAGATTTATAGAAGGAGAAGGAATGCTTCTTAAATTAGACCAAAAAGATATTTATGCTTCTAGTGGTAGTGCTTGTACTAGTGGAAGTTTAGACCCAAGTCATGTACTTTTAGCAATCGGGCTACCTCCAGAAATCGCACATGGTTCACTTAGAATTAGTTTGAGTGAAGAAAATACTATGGAAGAGGTAGATATAGTGGTAGATGAGTTAAAGAAAATAGTAGAAGATTTAAGAAGTATGTCGCCACTATATGAAGATTTTATTAAAAAGGAGAGTGAAAAAAATGTATAGTGAAAAAGTAATGGACCATTTTGTTAATCCTAGAAATGTTGGAGAACTTGAAAACGCTAATGGTATTGGTACCGTTGGAAATGCAAAATGTGGAGACATTATGAGAATTTATTTAGATATAGATGATAATCAAATTATTAGAGATGTTAAATTTAAGACTTTTGGATGTGGTGCTGCTATTGCAACAAGTAGTATGGCTACTGAACTAGTTAAAGGAAAAAGCATACAAGAAGCATTAGAAATTACAAATAAGACAGTAATGGAGGCATTAGATGGCCTTCCTCCTGTTAAAGTACATTGTAGTTTACTTGCAGAAGAGGCAATTCATGCTGCCTTATGGGATTATGCTACTAAGAATAATATAGTAATTGAAGGATTAGAAAAGCCAAAAAATGATATACACGAGAAAGAAGAAGAGTAAATAAAAATAAAATTCTTACTAAAAAAAGTAGGAATTTTATTATGTTTAAATTTGAAAATTGTGAGTATGATTTTGAATTTTGTTATATGAAATGTAGTAATACTTGGAACAAAATGGTGTTTAAAATTAAAAATTGTATTTGCAAAATTAAATTTTATGTATTTTGTTTTGGTACAAAAATGTATAGACAAGTTGATATTAATGTGTTATGGTGTTCTTGAGGGAGTTATTTAGTAACCTGGGTGTTTACCTATAACATCTATCTTAAGGTACATGATGAAAATACAAAAAGATGGAGGTGAAAAGGTTTTGCTACATCGTTCTAAGACTAGATATGTCGTTGGACAAATAGTGACAATATTAGTACTCATTAATATTTTGCAAGTATTGATGATATTAAATAAAATTGACACCACTGACGAGTGATGTCTATACCAATTTTAATTGGGTAGGCATTCAGCAATGCTAAATGCTCCCTTTAATATTATATGGATTATCTCCATGTGAATACATTGTACCAAATTAGTAAGTTAAATTCAATAGTTTTGAATAACTCGTTAATTGTAGTTGTGATAATTTATATATAATAATAAAAACAATATTCATTTTTAAAATAAATAAGTAAAATAAGAAAAACCTATAAACTCTGAGTTTAAATACTTTGTTTTTTGTGTTATTCTTAAATATAAGAAAAGAGTGGTTTTATGAGATGTATTAAGTGTGGAAGTGATAACTTAAATAAAGCAAATTTTTGTAAAGATTGTGGATATGAATTTAATGATGATGAAAGAAGAATAGCTAAAAGACACACTTTAGTTGGTAAATTAGAATTACTAGAGAGTGCTTATAAAGTATGTACATTAAATGTTATAACAGGGCATATTGCATTTAAGGTAGGTTCATTAATTATAGTTATATTATTAGGATTTTATTTTATGTTTTATAATGGTAGTGATGTTAAAATTTTAGATGGAAGTCAATATAATATAGAATATAATATAAAGAGTAATGAATATTATTTACTTGTAAATGAAGATACAGTTAGTTTAAATTTATATATTCCTAATAAGAATAAGAAATTATCTATAGAACATTATGACAAAGAAAACAATTTAATAAATAGTGAAGAATTCAAAGAAGATGAAAAAGTAGTTTTAAATACAAATTATGAAGAAGACTATTATGTTTTAATTAGTGATAATGGTAATATAAAGTTTTTTGTTTATAGGACAGAGGTATAGGTATGAAGAAGATATATTGTATTTATTGTGGTAAAGAAAATAAGATAAGTGATGAGAAATGTTTTAATTGTAATAAGTTATTAAATGAAAAAGAACATTTATGGAGAGATTATATATATGAGCATATTAAAGATGATTTAAAAGATAATGTGACAGATAAAACTATTTCTCTTATAACTAACTATGTTAAATCACATATGTATGGAGTAATTATGTCAGCACTTATTGTAGCTATTTCTGCTTCTACTGTAGTTAGGGCAGTAAGTGGTGGAGAGCTAAGAAAAGTTGATACTAAACCTGAGACTATTAAAGCACAAGAGATATCTTTGGATAGTGAATTAGTAGAAAATTTATATAGTGTACTTAACTTTAATAATGATTTGATTTTGGGTGATGAAGGTTTTTATTTAGGAAAATATGTTGATTATAATTCGTTTAGTAATCAAAATAAACTTTATTTAACTTATACTTTTAAAGATGTAAAGACTAGCTCATATACTTTTACTGATTGTGAGGCTTTAAAACAATATAAAGAAGTTTATGAGATGTGTTTATTTGATGACAATGGAACTGGTAGTTGGTTTGGGCCTTCGTATATAGAATATATGAGATTATATAAAATAGATATTGAAAGTTTTAAAAATGCTTATAAAGAGTTTTGGGGAAGTGACAAAGAAATGGTAGAAGAAAACTTTGATATAAAATATTCTATTGGATGTGAATATAGTAGTGAGAATAAAGATTATTTGTGTCATGCTTTGATGCAAGGATGGCCAGGCGAGCAATATGAAATGACTAAACTTATAAAAGCAGAACAAATAGGAAATACAGTTTATTTATATGATTATTTTGTTTATGCTGATTATGCTTCTCCAGAAGGTACTTTTAAAGATAGATATAAGAAAGAAAAAATTAGTACTCTTGATTATAGAGAGATTTATTTTAGTGATGAAGGAGAAGATATGTCTATTATGGGACAAGGTCAAATATATAAGCATACATTTAAAAAGAATAGTAATGGAACTTATTATTGGATAAGCAGTGAACCTATCAAAAGTTTATAGTTTAAACCTATGTTTTTCTCATTAAAAATGGGGATTTTAGAAAAAAAATAAAAAAAATGTAATTTAATGTTGACTTTGTAATTAATTTTGGTACAATATAACTGGTGATGAGGAAATGGGTAGACCAAAAAAAGAAAATAAAATAAAGTCTCAAGAAGAATTAGCACATGATGCTAAGTTAAAAGAGTTAGAAAGAGACGTTATTCGTCAAATAGTAGAAGCTAGAAAAAGTCAAAAGTTATCTCAAAGAGTAGTTGGAGAGAGAGCTGGAATTATTAGAGAGACAGTAGCAAAAATTGAAAATAATTTAAATAGTCCTCAAATAAATACTTTAATAAAACTTCTAGAACCAATTGGTTATACTTTGGGGGTAGTTCCTCTTGTAAAAGACGAAAATGAAGAAACTGATGAAAGCAAAGAAGAAAAAGTGGTTTCTTAAGTGATAAGACGAGATTATATTTAAATCGTCTTTTTTCATGTTGTTTGACATTTAGTTTACTGTTTTACTTGATAATAAATTTGTTATTTTATATAATGAACTCAATGGTAGAGTGTCTACTAGAAGGAGGTTAGGAAAAAATATAATGGCTAAAAGTAAAAACTTTAAGAAGCCTGTCAATAATGAAGAAAATATTATTGATGAAGAGGAAAAGAATAAGAGGTTAATTATAATCGTTTGCCTATCAATTGTAGTTGTTATTGGACTTATAATTGCATCTATTTGTTACTTTAATAGTAATACTATAGAAGATGATGATAAGAAAAATAATAATGATGATAAGAAGCAAGAAGAGGTTATAAAAGACCCAGTAGTTGAAGAAAAGCCAGTGGTTGAAGAACACAAACCAGAAATTATTGTTGACAATGTTAAAGATGTTAATTCTAATGACAATGAACAAATCGCTGATAATACAAGCAATAATGGTGAAGACAATAAAGAACCTGAAGAAGAGGTTAAACCGACACCTAATATTGCTAGTGAAAATCTAGATTATCAAGTTACAGTTGATGAAAGCGGTTATGTTGCTAAGCTTACAGGAAAATCTAAGTTTTATGCTAAAGTTAACGAAGCATTTGGAGAAGGTTACAATAACATTATAAAGGTTAAAGTTACTTTAAATAAGGATTATAAGTTAGAAGATTTAACTGATAAACTTACAATATCTACTAGAACTATAAATGGTTGGAATAACTATGACGTAAATGTTCTTGATAGTACAGATGAGGAAAAAGAAGCTGGCAACTTATATTTTTATTGGATGCAAGCTGTAGGTAAAGGTATGACAAAAGAACCAACACTAATTATTGATTATGGTAATGGTTTTAAAGAAGAATATACTATGGATTTAAGCAAATTAGTTGTTGAAGCATTAGAAGAAGATACTGAAAAAACATTGGTAGCACTTAATGATGAGAATACCCAAGACGAAAAGATAGTTATTGGTGGACAGGAGATAAAATATCAAATGTACGTATTAGAAGACAAAACTATGGAAGAAATTTGGGAAGAGACTCAAGAAAATAGTGATACAGTTGTTGCAAGTGAAGAGGCAAGTGATAATCAAACTCAAGATGGTACTACTCCTGGTACAGATGAAAATGGTACACCTGACTTAGAAGAGAAACCAGATGCTCCTATAGAACCAGTAGTAAAACCTGAAAATAAAGATTACACTTTGAAATTTGCAGGAATAGCTAATTACTATAAAGATGGAGTACAAGTTAGCGGTACTACAATTGATAGTAATTATGTGCTTTCAGTTAAATTAATTGCGCCAACTGAAACTCTTAAAAATCCTGTTAGTGGTGAAACATTAAAAGATTCTGATGGTAAAGAGTTAAAACAAGTCATAGATTATAGTAATATGGTTTTAACTATAACTAATCAAGAGGGAGTAACTATTAAATATGTTTTAAGTGCTGACGGTAAAAGTCTAGTGGAAAAGGAAGACCCAACTAAGGCGTTAACTACAGTAGAAGTAAAAAATGGCTACATTAATTTTTATCAAGTAATTGATGAAGAAATGGCAGTAAATCCTATCATTACAGTTGATTGGGACGGGGAAGATGGAAATGCTTATGGAGAATCTACTTATAAATTTGATATAAGTGAACTTGTATTAGAAGAGGACCCTACTATACCAGTTCCAGGTGAAGATGATGGAAAAGATAATGAAAATGTTAATGATGGAGAAGATGGTGAAAATAATCAAAGTGGGGATTCTACTTTAAAGACACCTGAGGCTCAAACTGATGCTAATCTAGAGTTAGCTAATCAAAATAACATTAATGAAGGCGTTAAACAAGCGTCTTTTTCTTTGGGTTAAAACGTGTTATAATTTTTTTAGTGATGTATAATGACAGTAACTATAGATAATGAAATTTATGAAGTAAAAATAATAAAAAAACCTATTAAAAACACATATATAAGAGTTAAAAAAGATTTAAAATTGTATGTGACATGTAATAGGTTGGTGAGTGAAAAATTTATATTAAAGTTAATTAATGATAATATGAGTTCTATAAAAAAGATGATTGATAGGGAGAAAAGAAAAATTGAAAGAGATAGTAAATTTTATTATTTAGGTAGGGAGTATCAAGTTATTAAATGTAATGTAATTAAGAAACCTACTATAGAAGATGATGTTATTTATGTAAAAGATATAAAAGATTTAGATAAGTTTTTAGTTAGTGAAGCTAAAAGAATATTTCCAGAAAGATTAAGGGTAAGATACGATATGATGGGGGCTAATATTCCTTGGCCTAAACTTGTAATTAGGAAGATGGTTAGAAAATGGGGACATTGTAATAAGAGAGATGAGATTGTTACTTTGAATACTGAACTTATTAAACATGGAATAGATGAAATAGATTATGTTATAGTGCATGAGTTATGTCATTTTATACATTTTGACCATAGTAAGGAGTTTTGGAAAAGTGTAGAATTATATAAACCAGATTATAAGAAAAATAGAAAGGTGTTAAATGAGATATGATGATAGAGAGCGTTAATAATGAAAAGGCTAAATATTATAAAAAATTAAGAGAAAAAAAATATATTTTAGAATATGGTAAGTATATAGTTGAAGGTGAACACTTGGTAATAGAAGCACTTAAGGCTGGTGTTTTAGAAGAGGTTCTTGTAAGTGTTGAGTGTAATATAGCTCTAGATGTACCTAAAGTAATGGTTAGCAAACGAGTAATGGAGAACGTTAGTTTACTTAAAAGTGTTCCTTCTATAATGGGTGTTGTTAAATTAATAGAAAATACTGAAATTAAGGGTAAAAAAATAGTCATTTTAGATAATGTGCAAGACCCAGGAAACGTTGGAACTATTATTAGGAGTGCTCTTGCATTTAATGTTAGTACAGTAGTTCTTAGTGAAGACTCAGTTAGTTTATATAATGATAAAATGCTCAGGGCTAGTGAAGGTACTATTTTTAATATGAATGTAGTTAGAAAAAATATAGTTGAAGCAATAGAAGAGATTAAGTCTAAAGGAATTAAAGTTTATTATGCTGATATGGCAGGTAGTATAAATATAGATGAAACAAATATAAAGGATTATGCTCTTTGTTTAGGTAGTGAGGGGCAAGGTGTAAGTGAAAATGTTAAGAAGATGTGTGATGCGTCTATAAATATTCCTATGAATTCATTAGTAGAAAGTTTGAATGTTTCAGTTAGTGGTGGTATAATAATGTACAAATTTAGGTGAATTAAATGGATTATGTGTTAATTGGAAAACTTGTGAATACTCACGGGATTAAGGGTGAGGTAAGAATTATTAGTGATTTTGAAGAAAAGTCTCGAGTTTTTGTTTCTGGTAATCATTTATATATAGGAGGTAATAAGGAAAAAGTTACAATTAAAAGTTATAGACCTCATAAAAACTTTGATATGTGTGTGTTTCTAGAATATGATTATATAAATGATGTTCTTAAATTTAAGGGTAAAAATGTTTATGTTACACGTGAGTCTTTATGTTTAGAAAGGGGCGAATACATAGATGATGATTTAATTGGAATGGTTGCTTATTATAGTGATAAAGTTATAGGAAAAGTAGAAGATATTATTAATAATAATGGTTATAAGTTACTCCTAGTTAATGGTAAGTATATTCCATATGTTAAGAGTGAGTTTATAGATAAAGTAGACTTAGATAAAAAGACTATTTATTTTAAGAATTTGGAGGGGATTATATGAGAATAGATATTTTGACTCTTTTTCCTTCAATGTTTAAGCCAATGTTAGAAGAAAGTATTATTAAAAGGGCTACACTAAAAGGGCTTGTAGTTATTAATCTTGTTAATATACGAGACTTTAGTGGACTAAATAATAATCAAGTTGATGATACTCCATATGGTGGTGGAGGTGGAATGGTACTTATGTGCGACCCAGTGTTTAAGGCAATAGAGAGTGTTCGGAGTAAAGATGCTAAAGTTATAATGTTAACTCCAAGTGGAGGCTTGTATAATCAAAAAAAAGCAAGTGAGTTATCTAAACTTAAACATATTATTTTACTTTGTGGACATTATGAAGGGTTTGATGAGAGAATTAAAACTTTAGTAGATGCAGAAATAAGTATTGGAGATTATGTGTTAACTGGTGGAGAAATTCCTGCAATGGCAGTGGCTGACTCTATAATTAGACTAGTGCCTGGAGTTATAAGTGATGAGTCGTTAGTAAGTGAAAGTTTTACTGATGGACTCCTTGACTATCCAGTTTATACAAAACCTCAAGTTTATAGAGGTATGGAAGTTCCTCCAGTTTTGGTTAGTGGAGACCATAAAAAAATAGAAGAGTATAGATATAGTGAAAGAGTTAGAATTACGAAAGAAAAGCGACCAGATATTTTAAAGTAGGTGGGTTTTATGTATTATTTAAAAAGAAAAATTAAAAAGTGTAAGTTTGATAGTGTTAGTGATTTAAAGGGTCTAGAAATTAGACCTAGGGGGAATATTGGTAAAAAAATAAAAAACGTTTTGATATGTGAAGAAGTTTTTTCTAATAAATATGTCATTCGTCAACTTGATAAGAGATTTAAGAAAATGTATAAAGATATTTATAAAATTCTTATGAGCGAAGATGATGCAGAAGATGGAGTAAAAGCGTGTCTTGGAGAAATAGAGAAGACTAAATCAGTTATTTTTAACAAATATAAAGAGCATTTAAAAAATAAACAATATAAAGATTATCTTGCAAAGATAGTAATTCTTGAGAATGAGTTTAGAAATAAGTATTTAGAAAAACAGTATTTTGCTAATATGATTAATAAATCATTAGATAGATATTATGGTTATGAAGAAGAGGAAATAAAAGGAAAGAGTAGATAATTTTGTACACTTGAAATTATTACTCTTTTTTGATAAAATAAATAGCCATTAAAGGGGGATTATTATGTATGGAGAAAAGACTAGAGATTTTATATTAAATAATTTTACTAGAGAAAATTTTGAAGATAAGAAATTTTTAATGGCATTAAGAAATGTGATTGTTCGTGAAACTAATACTGAAAAGTTTGTTAAGAAAATAGTGAGTGCAGATTTATCTTTAGAAAATACAAGTGCACTTTATGATTATGGAGAAAAGACTATTTCTTTTGATATGCGTATTTTACGTGAGTCTATAAAGTCATTAAAAAGAAGAGGAATTATTAGTGTTATTAATAGCCAGTGTATTGCAAGTCAATTTTATCAAGCAATAATACACGAGAATACTCATGCTTTTCAAGATACACTAGCGATGGATGATGCAAATAAAACTCCGTTTGTAGAGGCTTTAAGAGATTCTGTTTTAGTTCATGATGGACATTTTGATTTACATAGAAGCGGCAGTGTTAGTAAAAAGTCTAGAATTAAAGCAGATAAGTTTTATAATTTACATCATGATTTGTTTCCAGGAGAGAGACACGCTGATATGGTAGCATATGATTTTGTTTTGTCTATTTGTTTGGAGTTGTTTCCAGATGATATTAATTTAATTACAGATTTTAAATATTTATATAGTAAGATGCTTAGAAATGGATATGGAATAGATACTTGTCCTATGAAGGAATTTTATAAACTACTTAAGCATGAAGATAAATTTAAGTCATATGATTTTAGTGATTATAATGTAAATGAAAGATTAATTTATGGCATGAGTCTTACTAATCAGGAGTTACATGATGAAAATAAAAGAGTTTTAGAGTTATAAAGTGCGATTTTTCTTGATAAAGTTTGGGATTTATGGTAATATTATGGTGCTTAATCCGCTGATATATGATTATTATGATTAAATAAAGCAAAAACAATAGAAGGAGTGAATGAGAGATGAATTTAATCGATAAGATTAATCAAAAACAAATTAATCCTAACGTTCCAGAATTTAGAGTTGGAGATACTGTAAGAGTAGATGTTAGAATTAAAGAGGGAAAAAGAGAAAGAATTCAAGCATATGAAGGAGTAGTTACAAGCCGTAAAGGTGGAGGTGTAAGTGAGACTTTCACAGTTAGAAAGAAAAGTGGAAGTGTTGGAATTAACAGAGTTTTTCCAGTAAATAGCCCACTTATTGATAAAATTACAGTTGTTAGAACTGGTAAAGCAAGACGTGCTAAATTGAATTTCTTAAAGGGAATTAAAGGTACATTTAAGTTTAAAGAGAGAAATTAGGTTAAATTCCTAATTTTTTTTCTTTCTAAAATGATGTATAATGTAGATGGTGAAGTAAATGGAAAATATAGTATATCATGGAAGTAGAGAAGATTTAGAAGAGATAAAGGCACATAAGAGTACTCATCAAAAGAATTGTATATATGCAACTCCAGAAAAGGTTGTATCATTACTTTTTATGGGTAAAGGACATGGGGACTTGGATACTATGATTGCGAGTATAGATGGTGAGTTAGTTTTAGTAGAACGCAGGCCTAATGTATTTAGTGAAATATATAATAAACCTGGTTATCTTTATGAATTAGATGGTTCTACATTCTCGCATTATGATTATTTATGGAGTAGAGAGGTAATATCATTTGAGAGTAGTATAAACCCTATAAATAAGACATATTATCCTAGTATAATGGAGGCTTTAAATGATGAAGAAAGAAAAGGAAATTTAGTAATATATAGATATCCGAATAGACCTAAAGAAGTACCAATAGATAATAGTGATTTAATCGATAAATATATACATTTTGAAGAGTCAGGTTTAACAGGTGCAGTAGATGATTTATTAGAAATATATCCAGAGTTTAGAAGTGTTGTTGAAGAAAAGATGGGGAAAGCAAGAAGATAGAGAGGTAGAGTTATGTCAATAATAAGTGAAGGAGAAAATAAAAACATACATTTTAGTAGTGGAAAAAGATGGTTTAGAGTAAAGCCTGTTAATGGTAACTTATGTATAGAGTATAAATTTGATGAAAAAAAGTATATAATAACTAGAACTGATGGTATGCCTTTTGATGGGTTAACAGAAGATGTGGGTGCTACTTTTAGTGGTAATATGAAAGCACCAAAAACTTTAGATGAAGTGATAGAGCACGAAGTTAATTCTCTTGCTAGTATGCAAATTGAACCAGAGGTAAGTATGTTTAATGAGTTTGATTGGGGATTTAATGAAGATAAGACTAAAATTATAGTATGTCCAGTATTTTTAGAAGAGTGCACTAATGTTATTGTTCATTTACCTTATCCTTTTGGTAGTGAAATAGAGTTGTCAGTTGGTACTGTGAAGAGAGTAAGAAATGGAAATATTGATTTAAGTGGCGAGAATATATTGAAGCTTGGTAAAAATTAGAAAGGAAGTCAGTTATGGAAGAAGATAAGAAAACATTTAAAGATAGGTTAAAAGATTTAATGCCTTATATCATTATAGTTATAGTAGTTATTTTAATTAGAACATTTATAGTTACTCCAGGAATAGTAAATGGTAACAGTATGGAAACAACTCTTCATGATGGAGAAATGGTTTTGGTAAATAAGATTGGGCTACTAAGTGGTCTTGAAAGATTTAATATAGTTGTTGTTAATTATAAAGATGGTTCAATAATAAAAAGAGTAATTGGACTTCCTGGTGAAACAGTTAAGTATGCTGATAATGTTTTATATATTAATGGAGAAGAGGTGAGTACTCCAATTGAATTTCAAAAGACTGATGATTTTACTTTAACAGCAGGTAAAGACGAGTATATAGTATTAGGAGATAATAGAGGTAATTCAACTGATAGTAGGTTAATAGGTCCTGTTAATAAAAAAGATATTAAAGGAAAAGTAGGTTTAGTGTTTTTTCCTTTTAAAGATGCAGGAATTATAAAATAAGAAAGAAGGTAAATAAAATGAAAAATTTAAAAATAACAAGAAAAATTACACAAGGGATGTATGTTTTAACTACAGAGGGCGGAGGATGTATAGTTGATGCTGTAAGTCAAGTTAGTAGTGGGACTCATCCTTTGATTGCAGTTTCTGTAATGAAGAAAAATTATACTAATCTATTAATGCATAAAAATAGTAAGTTTGCATTGTCAGTAATTGGAAAAGATGTTAATCCTGAACTGATTAAGACTTTTGGGTTTAATACAAGTAGAGATATTAATAAATTTGAAGGATTTGGTACAACTAATGTAGAAGGTGTTAATGTAATGGATGGTACACTTGGATATATGGTTTGTGAAATAGTAGATAGACTTGAAAATGAAACACATACATTATTTATAGGAAAGATAATAGAGGCTGATGTTTATAAAGATGAAGAAGTGATGAGTTATAGATATTATCAAGAAAATAAGGAAGAATTATTAAAAGTAACTACTAGTGAAGGGAAAACTGCTTGGATATGTACTGTTTGTGGTTATGTTTATTATGGTGAAGAGTTACCAGAAGACTTTAAATGTCCAATTTGTGGTGTACCTAAAGAATTATTTAAAAGACAAGATTGATTTTGGACTGAACATCAAAAATTGAATTTTTATAAATAGTATTTAACAAAGAAATGAAGACTTACGATTTATAGAAAGTATTCTTTTTTCTTTGTTATTTTTAATGTATCTAGGTGTTCTCGTTCTTGCTTATGATAACAAAAAAATGTTTGACACTATATGACGCGAATGTTATACTTTTGTATAGTAGATTATAGATTATAGTTGTGAACGAAGAAAGTAAATGTGAAATATTTTGTTGATGAAGAATAAATCAAAGTATTATACGAGGGAGGTATATGAGATATGCAAAAAAATAATATAGTAATTTATACGTCAAAAGATGGAATAGTTAAAGTAGACACTACAATAGTAAATGATACTATTTGGATGAGTCAACAAGAACTTGCTAAGTTATTTGATACAACAAAAAATAATATTTCATTACATATGAAAAATATTTTTGAAAGTGGGGAATTAGAAGAGAATTCAGCTGTTAAGAAAATCTTAACAACTGCTAAAGATGGCAAAAATTATAATGTTGTTCATTATAATTTAGATGCAATAATTGCTATAGGGTACCGTATTAATTCTAAAAGAGCTACTGAATTTAGAATATGGGCAACGAAAATATTAAAAGAATATATGATTAAAGGTTTTACTTTAAATGATGAATTTTTAAAAAATAATGGGAAAAGTCCTTATTTTGAAGAATTGCTTGCAAGGATAAGAGAAATAAGAAGTAGTGAAAAAGTTTTTTGGAGAAAAGTATTGGATATTTATGCAACAGCAATTGATTATGACCCTAAAAGTAAAATATCAATTGATTTTTTTAAAACAGTACAAAATAAAATGCATTTTGCTACACATGGTAGTACTGCAGCAGAAGTTATTTTTAATAGAGTTGATGCTAATAAAGATAATATTGGACTTACAAATTTTAAAGGAGATGTGCCTTCAAGAGAAGAAACTGAAATTGCGAAAAATTATTTAACAGAAGAAGAATTAAATATTTTAAATCGTATGGTATCTGCTTATTTAGATATAGCTGAAATTAATGCATTAGATCATCATGTTATGACAATGAAAGATTGGGTTGTAGAGCTCGATTCATTTTTAAAGATGACTAGAAAAAATATTTTGACAAATGCAAGTTCTGTTTCACATGAAGAGGCTTTAAAGAAAGCACATGAGGAGTATGACAAATATATGCAAAAACATTTAACACAAGCAGAAAAAGATTATTTAGAAATGATGAATTTAGAAGTAAAACAACTTAATGATGATAAATAATATTTCATAAATATTAGTAATTTAAGAAAAATGGATGATTGTTTAATAATAAAAATTAAAGTTAGTCAAAATTCAAATAATTAGATATTATTTTATAAAAAATGTGTTATAATTTTAAGTGTTATCAGGAGGAATATAATATGTTTAATGTAGAAGATTTTTTTAATATTGAATTCTTTGTTTATTCAGATTATAATTTAGGGATAAAGAATTCTTATCAAATGTTTATTGGAGATGTTTTGAAATCTGATTTTAATTTATCTAATGAAGTAAAAGAAGTTATTATTCAAGAAAAAATTATAAATAAAGATGGTAGAGATAAATGTGAGATATGTGAGGTGATTTCTCGTATTTTTGTAGGAGAAGAAACAACATTGAAAGAAGTAGAAGAAAAAGGATATAAGATAAATAATCAAAATGGAAGATTTGATTTAAGTAAATTAAATCGTATAATAGTGCTTTATAATGAAGATGAAAAAGAAGCAACAGTATGTGCTAGTTTAAAAGATAATGATTTAAGTTTTAGAAGTGTTAAAGAATTAGAAAAGTATCTTATAACTTTGGCAAATTCTTTTACAAAATTTGAGAATGAACATGATAATGTAAGAAAATTAGTTAGAAATAATTAATAAATATAAAAAACAAGAAGAATTATTATAAGTATAAATTAAAATGATGATTAAAGTTAGTCATCATTTTTAGTTGGTGTTAAATTACTGTAGTATTTAGTTTTACCACTTAAAACATTATCATAGAATTTATGTTTCCAGTTAATGTAATTTATGCTTTCTTGTATTTCTTGTATTTTGTGTTCTAATTCTTTTAATTTGATATCTAGTATTTCTTTTCTTTGTGGAATAGAAGATTCACCTAATAAACATAAGTCTAAATATTCTTTCATTTCTATTATGCTCATTCCACAATTCTTTAAACAAGATAGACTATTAATCCAAGCGATGTCATGATTATCAAATATTCTATAGTTATTTTTGTCTCTTTTTACATTTGGGACTAATCCTTCATTACAATAAAACTTTAATGTATCGTAAGATAGTCCTGTTTTTTCACAAGCTTGTTTCATTGTATATAAAGTAATTTTCTTTGTCATTTGACACCTCCAATAAATTTTTTTAATTTTTTCTTGACCGTGTGTAACACACGACATTTATAATTAAAGTGTACTAAATAAAATTTTAGTTGTCAAGGAAAGGAATGATTTAAATGGAGTATGTAAAACTTAATAATGGAGTAGAGATGCCAATACTAGGGTTTGGAGTATATCAAATACCTAAAGAGGATACTAAAAGATGTGTATTAGATGCATTAAAGGTAGGTTATCGTGCGATTGATACTGCTCAGAGTTATTTTAATGAACGTGAAGTAGGAGAGGCTATAAAAGAAAGTGGAATTCCAAGAAGTGAGATTTTTGTAACATCTAAAGTATGGATTGATAATTATGGGTATGATAATTGTAAAAAATCAGTAATAGAATCTTTAGAAAAGATGGGATTAGATTATATAGATTTAATGCTTTTACATCAACCTTTTGCAGATTATTATGGGGCTTACAGGGCTTTAGAAGATTTATATAAAGAAGGGAAGATAAAGGCAATTGGAGTATCTAATTTTTATCCTGATAGGCTAAGTGATATTTGCTTATTTGAAAGAAAAGTTATTCCTGCAGTTAATCAAGTTTAGGTTAATCCTATAAATGCACAGGTAAGTGCACAAGAGAATATGGAAAAGTATGGAGTACATATTGAAGCGTGGGCACCATTTGGAGAAGGAAGAAATGGATTATTTCGAAATGAGGTACTTGTTAATATAGGCAAAAAGTACAATAAGAGTTCTGCTCAGGTAATTCTTAGATGGTTAATACAAAGAGGAGTAATAATTGCTTGTAAGAGTACTCATATAGAGAGAATGAAAGAGAATTTTAATGTATTTGATTTTGAATTATCTAAAGAAGATATGGAAGAAATCAAAGCATTAGATAAAGAGAACAGTTTATTTTTCAATCATCAAGACCCTAGTATGGTGGAATGGTTTGATAATATGGTAAAGACAAGAAGAGAGAATGAAGACTCTTTTAAAGAAAAGAAGAATTGGTAAGGAGTAGGATATGAATAAAAAATTAATAGCAATAATTGGAATTGTATTGGTAGGTATTATTATGGTAGGTACATATGTTATAAAAAATAATGTTAGAGATGAAGTGAAAGAAAAGAATAATGAGAGTGTAAATGAAGGAACAACTACTAGTCAAAGTAAAACTTTAATAGTGTATTATTCAGCACAAAGTCATACTGAGGCAGTTGCTAATAAACTTGCTAGTAAAATGAATGCTAGTTTATTTGAAATAGTACCAGTAGATAAATATACAAGTGAAGACTTAAATTATAGTAATAGTAATTCAAGAGTTTCGAAAGAACATGATGATGAGAGTCTTAGAGATATAAAGTTAGTTTCTACAAGTGTAGATAATTGGGAAAGTTATGATACTGTTTTAATAGGTTATCCTATATGGTGGGGAATAGCTGCTTGGCCAGTTAATAATTTTGTTAAATCTAATGATTTTAGTGGAAAGAGAGTTATTCCTTTTTGCACATCAGCATCATCAGGGCTTGGTAGAAGTGGAGAATTACTAAAAGCTATGGCAAATGGTGGAGATTGGATGGAAGGAAAGAGATTTACTTCTAGTCCAAGTGAAAGAGATATAGATAGTTTTGTAGAATCATTAAGATAGAAAAAAAGATGAAGAAATAATTATAGGAATAGTTTAGTTCTAGTATTAGTAATAGGTAGATTATTTATTGGATGTATAATCCAAAATGAAAAAATCCAAACTCTTTGAGTTTGGCAAATGAAATAAATTTCATTCTTTGTTCCCTGTACTTATTATATATTAGTAATACTATTAAAAATATGTGAAATCAAATAAAGAATATACATTCTTATTTGATTTTTTAATAATCTTTAATTATTTTTCATCTTTCTTTTTTTGTTCTTCAAGCCATTTTATTAATATAGTTTCAATTAAATTATTAAGGCTTCTATTGTCTTTAAGAGCATACATATCTAATTCTTTTTTTATTTCTGTATTTATTCTTAATGTAGTGGTAGTTGATGTTGTATTCATAATAAATCACCTTTCTATCAATATAATACTATTTATATTTCATTTGTAATAGTTTCTCTTGTATGTAAAATGATATCATTTGTGCTTGAAATATAATTTTATTTGATGTATTATATATATGAATACAAATAATATCAAATGTGTTCTTACTAGAAATGTTTAGTTAGGAGAGATTAGGTGTGAAAGAATTAATAAAAACAAAATTAAGAACAAAAAAAGGAATAACTTGTCTTACACTAATATTAACAACATTAGTATTAGGTTTATCTTATGGGGCATTTGTAATAACAAGTAGTAAATATAAAGCAAGTGAAATGTTAATAAGTGAACTTATGTATGGAATAACTATAACAGAAGATACTACAAGTACTAGTACTATAAGTGGTAATACAGTAACAATACCATCAAATACTA
>CAYWED010000012.1:0-27059 GCA_964457135.1 uncultured Muribaculaceae bacterium | reverse complement strand
CATAAATTTAAAAATTGAAAGAAAATCGTGTCTAAAAACTTGACATAAATCCAATTTAACTCAAAAGGAACTTGCAGATAGATTAAATGTTACTTATCAAGCAGTAAGTAAGTGGGAAAATGGAAAGAGTATCCCAGATATAGCAACATTAAAAAATATTGCTTTAGAGTTTAATTTAGATGCTAGTGTTCTTTTAGATTTAGAGAGTACTAATGGTAAAAGTAAGAAAATTATAGGTGTTGTTCTTATAGGTGTAGTTATTTTGATTATACTTACTTTAGTGTTAATTGATATATTTAAGCGTGATGATTTTAGTTTTAAGAAATTATCTAGTACTTGTGGTGAATTTACTATATATGGAAGTATAGCATATAATAATGAAAAATCTTCTATTTATATAACTAATATAGATTATTGTGGAGATTATGAAGATACAGTGTATGATAATATTAATTGTACTTTGTATGAAGAATATAATGGAAATGTAAATAAAGTAAGTGAATGTGAGAGTAAAAGACGGGTTACTTTAGAAGAATTTCTAGAAGGTGTTAGTATTAATGTAGATGATTATAGTTCTAGTTGTAAAATTTATAAAGATAATAATATATATATTGAAATTAATGCTTCTTTAGGAGATAATAAAAGTACAGTTTATAAAATACCTCTTACATTAGAGGATAATTGTTGACTAAATTAAAATTTGTTTTAAAATGTATTTAGTTGAAAGGAAGTGTTTTACGTGAAAGATAAAAAGATATTAGGAATAATTGTTGGTGTTGTTTTGGTTGTTTTAGTGATGTTAGGAGTTTGGCATTTTACATTGAAAGATAATCGTGAGAGTGATGCTTTAAAGTTTAAGAATGAGTATGAAGCATTAAATGGAACTACAACATCTAGTAATAAAGCTAGATATAATGATGTAAATGTAGATGAAAAAAATCCTATAAAATATATTAATTGTAAAGAGGCAATAGATGTATTAGATAAAGAAGAAGCAATTATTTATGTAGGTGCACCTTGGTGTCCTTGGTGTAGAAATGCAGTTCCAGTTTTATTTGATGTAGATAAGTCATATGATAATAAAACAATTTATTATTTGGATTTAGATGAAGAGAAGAGTACATATGAAGTTAAAGACGAGAAACTTGTTAAGACTAAAGATGGAAGTAGTGATTATTATAAATTACTAGATAAATTAAGTGATAGATTAAGAGATTATGTTCTTACTAAAGATGGTAAAAGTTATGAAACTGGGGAGAAAAGAATATATATGCCTTATGTGATAGGTGTTAAAGATGGAAAAGTAGTAGGAGACCATACAGGAACAGTTACATTAAATGAAGAACAAACTAAATATGATAGTTTGACTAGTGAACAATATAATGAACTATATGAAACATATAGTAATATGTTCCAAGCTGTTTATGGAAAATCTAATGAAGTATGTGGATTTGATACTTGTGAATAAATAAAAAATTCTTACTATAATTAAAAAAAGTAGGAATTTTTTCTTTGGTTAAAATTTAATATTTAAGTTGCAATTTTAAGTTTTGTTATACTAAATGTAGTAATATATGTAACAAAATGGTGTTTAAAAATTAAAAATTATGCTTACAAAATTGAATTTTGTTGTATTTTGTTTTGGTACTAAAATATATGGACAAATTGATTTTATTGTGTTATGTTTTTATTAGGGAGTAGTTTAGTAACTGGAGTCTACCTGCATTTCAAGCGTAAAATACATGATGAAAATATAACAAAAGGAGGTGTGGGTTTTGCTACATTGTTCTAAGACAAAAAATGTCGTTGGATACATTGTGACAATATTGATACTCATTAATATCTTTCAAATATTAATGATATTAAATAAAATCGACATCACCGAAAGGTAATGTCTACCAAAATTGGGTAGGCATTCAGCAATGCTAAATGCTCCCTGTTTATAATTTTATCAAATAAGTTTTGTTTATACAATAATTTTGTGGATTTTTTAAATTGATTTAATGTATAATGAATTTGGGTAATAATTATGAAGTTGTATTTTGAAATAATAAAATTAATTTTTAATAAGTATATTAGAAGAATGAGTACAGGGGAATCTTTAAAAAGATTTTGTGAGAAAATGGGAATAGTTTATATAAAGTTAGCCCAAATACTTGCAACTCAAAATTTTGGAGAAATATTTACTGAAAAAGATAGAAGAATATTATCTAGTATTTGTGATAATGTTAATCCAGTTAGTTTTGATATTATAAAGAAATGTATTTTAAGTGAGTATGGTAAAAAAGTGAATGAAGTGTTTTCTTATATAGATAAGAGTCCTGTTGGGAGTGCTTCTATTAGTCAAGTACATAAGGCTATTTTAAAAAGTGGAGAGGTAGTAGCAGTCAAAGTAAAGAGAAAAGATATTACTGAAAAAGTTGTTCGAGATATTAAAAGAATAAAAAAACTTATGCATAGATTTGGAAAATTCGTTAATTTTAAAAATTTACTTGGAGGAGACAAGGCATTAGAACTATATTTGTCTTGGATTTATCAGGAATGTGATTTTGAGAATGAAGTGAAAAATATTAAGACATATGAGAATTTTGCTAGTAGTGTTAATGGTAAAATAAAAAATGCAGTTAATATAAAAGTACCTAAAGTATATGAAGAGTTATGTACTAAAAATATAATTGTTATGGAGTTTATAGAGAGTAAAACTATTAATAAGATAGAATTATGTAATCAAAATAATGAAATAATCATGAAAGCTATTAATAGTTATTTACAACTTAGTTTTTATGCTCTTTTTCATAATAAAACAATAGTGTTTCATGGAGACCCTCATGGAGGAAATATTTATATAGATGAAGAAGGAAATATAGGATTTTTAGATATGGGACTGATTTTTGAATTATCAAAAGAAGATGAAGACTTAACAAGAGATTTCTTCTTGAGTGTTTATACTGGAAATTATGAAAAACTTTATGAAATGATTGTTATTTATGGAAATTTAAGTGAAATAGAAAAAATTAATTTTAAAAATGATGTAAAAGAGTATTCTTTAAAAGCAAAAAATAAAACTGTTACATCATGGTTTACTGATTTGATTTTTGTATGTTTAAATTATAATATTTGTCCTCCAACATTTTTGTTTTGTATGGCAAAAGCATTTATGTGTTTAGATGGAATAAATGGATTTTCTAAGAATTTTACAAAGGCTACAACACTTTTGCAAGAACAGACTATGGAGTATTTTATAAATAGGAGTTTTGAAGATTGTAAGGAACTCGTTACTGATGGGATTATGCTTGTTCCAAAATTATTTGTAAATACTTTGAAATATGGGGTTGTCAATGGTTTTACAAAAGAAGTAAGTGAAGTTATGAAAGTAAGAAGTAAACTAAAAGACGCGCTTAATCATTGTGATGAGATAATTGATATGGTTAATATTAACAATAGTTAGAAATGTATTTAATAGTTAGATGTTTTATGATATTTTATGTTTAGTTAAGAGGAGTGGTATGTATGAAGAAATTTATTAGTGAATTTAAAGAATTTATATCTAAAGGAAATGTTCTTGATATGGCTGTTGGTGTTATTATAGGTGGGGCTTTTGGTAAAATAGTAACTAGTTTAGTTAATGATATAATAATGCCTTTAGTAGGAATAATTATAGGAGGACATGATTTTACAGGACTTGTAATAAAAATAGGAGATGCTAGTATTGGGTATGGTACATTTATTCAAAATGTTGTAGATTTTCTTATAGTTGCTTTTTGTATATTTGTATTTATTAAGGCTATAAATAAATTTAAGAAAAAAGAGGTTAAGAAAGAAGTAGAAGAACCTAAGAAAAGTGATGAGGTAATACTATTAGAAGAGATTAGGGATTTACTTAAAAAAGAGAAAAAAACAAGTACTAGTAAAGTCAAAAAGAGAAAATGATATTAAATGTCAGTGGTAGATGTGATATAGTTGCATTTTATAGTGATTGGTTTATAAAAAGATATAAAGAAGGATTTGTTGATGTAAGAAATCCTTTTAACCCAAAAATGGTAAGTAGAATTTATTTTAGTGATGTGGATGCAATTGTGTTTTGTACTAAAAATCCTAATCCTATTATTCCATTTTTAAAGGAGTTAGATAAGCCAATTCTTTTTCATGTTACATTAACTCCATATAAATCTGATATAGAACCAGGTGTAATAGAAAAAGCGAAAGTAATAGATGGTATAAAGAAGGTGTCTAAAATTTTAGGTAGTGAAAATGTGTATGTTAGATATGACCCAATTTTCTTAAGTGAAAAGTATAATATTGAATATCATGTTAAGGCTTTTGACAAGATGTGTAAGTTATTAAATGGCTCTGTTAAACATATTATAATTTCTTTTATTGATGAGTATAAGAATGTTAGAAATAATATGAATGTACTTAAAATGAGAAATTTCAGTAGTGAAGATTATGAAATGATAGGAAAGAATTTTAGTAAAAGTGCAAGAGAAAATGGGATGAGTGTGCAAACTTGTGCTGAAGAGATTAGACTACTAGAGTATGGATTTTTAAATGAAGACTGTGTGAGTAAAGCTTTAGCTTCTAGAATTACTGGTAAAAGTAAATTTAAAACATGGAAAGCAAGAAATAATAACTGTGTAGAAATGGTAGATATAGGTGTTTATAATACGTGCAGTCATTTTTGTAAATATTGTTATGCTAATTATGATGAAAAACAGGTAGTTAAAAATAGAGAAAGACATAACGTTAATTCTTCTTTATTGATTGGAGAGTTAGAGAGTGATGATGTTATAAAAGTACGTGAAAAATAAAGTAAGAGCATATAATTAATAGGTGTAAAAAACGAATTTTTGTTGTGAAAAAAATTTATTTTAGTGTTATAATGTGAATAACGGTAAATTAAAGTTTTGGGGGAAAATAGATTATGGAGCAGGTTAAAAATTATTTAATTTATTTTGTAAGTGTAATCGTGCTTTTTGCATTTTTGTTTTTTAATGTACGTTTGTTTGAGAAGAAAGAACATATTTTAGAATTAAAAGCATATGAAAAATTAAGAGAATATGAAAATGTTAGTATTAATAATGACAAGGTTAGTATTAGTTACCCTAAGTTTAATTATAAAGTAATAGATGAGAAAATAAGTAGTTTAATAAATAAATATAAAACACATGAAAATGTAGTAATAGAGTATTCTATTTCTTTAAGTCAGTCGCTTGTAAGTATGTTTTATGTTATAAAAGATGATGGTGTTTTAAGTTATGAAAATATAAATTATAGTATAGAGAAAAGTAAGTTTGTAGGAAATGATTATTTGATTGATTTTAATGTTTTAGGTAATGAAATATTAGAAGTTATAAAGCATAAGTATTCTACTTATATATATGAAAAAGTAGTAGAAGATAATTTTAAAAATACTTTTGTTAAAATAAATGAATCAGGAATGTATGTGTATTTTAGTCCATCTATTTTTGAGAATGTAGAAAATAGTGTTTATGTGTTTTTTTCTAGTGAAGATAGTACAGTTGCAAATGAAATAAAATATAATCAGGTTATTGCTTTTACTTTTGATGATGGACCTAGTAAATATACTAAAGATATAGTGGAGGCACTTATATTAAATGATGCTAAAGCAACATTTTTTGAACTTGGAAATAGAATGAAATATAATCAAGATATTGTTAGAGAAATATACAATAGGGGAATGGAAGTTGCAAGTCATACATATGCTCATAAAAATTTAAATAAACTTAGTGAAGAAGCGATAGATGAAGAAGTGAATTCTACTAATATTCTATTTAATGAAATAACTGGAGGGCAAATTCCATATGTAAGACCACCTTATGGAAATGCTAATGATAATGTTAAATCTAGAATAAGTGTTCCTTTAATTAATTGGAATGTGGATACAAATGATTGGCTTTATAGAGATAGTGAAGCAGTATATAACCATATTTTAGAGAATGCAGAAGATGGGGATATTATTTTAATGCATGATATTTATCCTGAAACTTTAGAGGCAGTTAAGAAAGTTTTGCCAGTTTTAAGAGAAAGAGGATTTAAAGTAACAACAGTTAGTGAACTTGCTAGTGAAAAAGGTGTTACTTTAGAGGCAGGAAAATTATATAGGGGTATAAAATAATGTTGTTTAGTAAAAACTATTTTGTTATAATCTAGGTATGAAAAAGAAACAAAAATATATAAAATTTAGTATTGTTAATTTAATAACTTTTTCTAGAATTATTGGTTCTATAGTTTTACCTATTATATATTTTACTAGGGGAATAAAATGGCTAGGATTTTTTGTTGCTGTTTTGTTTTTAACTGATATGATAGATGGAAAGTTGTCAAGACTATGGAAAGTTGAGAGTTTTTTAGGAGGACTCTTAGATTCAATAAGTGATAAGTTATTTGCTTTTGTTATGATTGCGATTTTGTTTTATGAGTATCCTGGTATTATAGTAGTATTGATATTAGAATTTGTAATTACAACTATAAATACATTAGCTTTTAGTGAAAATAAGAATGTTCAATCTAGTAGAATGGGTAAATTTAAAACAGTTGTTTTAGATGTATCTATTAGTATAATGTATTTGTATTTAGGGAGAAGCGTGTATGAGAGATTCATTCCTTGGAAATTAAATAGTTTATTAATAAGAAGCCAATATCCTGCCTGTTATATGCTAATAGGGATAATGGTAGGTATGCAACTTTTGACAATTTATGGATATTCAAAAAATAGGATAAAGCAAGTTACATATGAAAAGTTAGATGGAAAACTTAAAAGTTTTAAAGAAATATGGAAAATGTTAATTGATAGGGAGTTTTATATAGAGAATAAGGATGAGCCTTTGAAAAAATTCTTGTATAATCAAGAAAAAGATGTATAATATTTGATTGATGGAGGTTTTAGGTATGAAAAAGATATGTTATGACACTAATATAAAGAAATATATAGAAGATTATAATGATGGAAACTTTAATAAAAAAGATGAAAAGTATAGAAGATTATGTTCTGGAGGAATGCAATTTATAGCACAATTTGTTTTAAGTATTTTCTTAGCAGTACTATGTGTGCCAATTGATTTGATTAGAGAATATACATTATTGATATTTTCAAGTATGGCTTTGGCAAGTTATGTTATAAGTGCTGGGGTTCAAACTTTGATATATAAGTATAATAAGAAAAATAAAATGAAGAGGTATGAAAATGCTTTAGGCTATTTATTAAGGTTAGGAGAAAATCTTGAAAGTAATTATGGCTTGAAAATAGGAAAAGAAGAACTATCTAAGGCAGTTGTTACAAGTACTAGAGAAAAGAGTGTTGGTGCTAATTTGGTTACTAAGCAAAGTAGAACAAAGATAACTGAAAAAAGTGAAATCTTTATTTTGGATAGAGAAGATAAAATTAGAGTATTAAAAGAGGTAAGGACCACTCTTAAAGCAAAAGGAGACTTAGTAGGGATGTGTGAATCTACTCTTTATTATGATGAAGACTATGATTTAAGTGAGGCTCCTGTAAGTAAAAGGTTGATATTAAATAAATAGTAATTGGAGATAATTTATGGAAGAAATAGGAAAAAGTTCTAATTTATTAAGAAGTATAAATAATTACAATAGTCCTTTTGATGTAAGAGGTGAAATATTTTATAGATTTGTATGTAGTGTAATGCAGACATTATTAAATATTATGGTTATAATTATGCTTGGTGAGGCTGCTAATGATTCTTTTAAGCCTGCTTGGGATTTAATATTTGCGTTTTCTAGCACACTTAGTATTATTGTGCAGTCTAAGATTTATAGGAGTAATAAAAAGAAAATAGAAAGTAGATATGAATATGCAAAGGCTAATTTAGTTATGATTGCTGAGATATTATGTAAAAATTATCATTTAGAAATTGGACAAAAAGAATTAGCAGAAGCATGTGTAGTAACTAGTTTTAAAGATGAAAGTAATAATTTAATGTCTTCGGAAAAGACTACTAAAGAAAGAACATTCTTTATTTTGGATAGACAAGAAAAGATAAGAGTACTAAGAGAGATAAGAACTAAAATCAAGAGTGAGGATAAGCAAATTATTAAAGAAAATGCATTATATTATGATGAAGATTATGATTTGAGTGAGGCTCCTGTAAGAAAAAAATTAGTTTTAAAATAGAAAAGAATATGTTTTAGTCTCACATATTCTTTTTAGATGTCTTTATAAATTAGATGATAAGGATATCCTCTTTTATCTATGTCATTTAAGTTAAGATTAAGTTTTTTAGCTGCTTTAAGTAAATTATCATATTCTTCTAATGGAGTAGTGTTATATTTTTTTACTTCTATTTCTACAAAATATCCTAGTTCTTTTACATAATCTAGTGCTATTTCGTATTTGTCTTGATAAAGATATGTACTTCTTGTTTTATTTACAGTTGTTAATTCAACTAGTCCTAAAATTTTAAGTATTTTGTCTAGATTTTTCTCATTATCTATTTCAACTTCATATTCATCACAATACATATTTTTATACCAGTTTTTATAATTTAATATTTTTTTGTTTCCACGTATACCAATTCTTAACCATTCAGTTATTTCTTGTGTTTGAGCTTTTAAGAATTTTCTGTGAGTAGGTTCGTAATATGTATCTATTTGAGTAGTCTTATTTATAAAGTTAGCGTTGTTTTTCATAAATGTTTCTAATTCTTTAAATTTTTGCTCAGTGATTTTTATTTTAATTTCTGTTTCTATATTACTACTTGTGTTATTTCCATATATTAAGTAACTTGCAGAACAGTTAAGAACTTCACTTAGTTTTATAATCATTTCTAGATTTGGTTCGGTTCTATTTTGTTCCCAACTTGATATAGTTTTGTTTGTTACATAGAGAGTGTTTGCAAGACTATCTTGTGTTAGATTAAGTTTTTTTCTTGAAGATGAAATTCTTTTTCCTAAATTCATTTTGACCACCAAAGTTATTATAGCATGGTTTGTTATTTTTATTGGTCTATGAATTGTAGAATTTTATAATAGTAGAGTTGTTTGAAAATTAAAATAAACAGTATAAAAGTTAAATAAAGTACAAATATTTTAGGCATAAAAAGAACAAAACCACATATAATAAAGTATGTGTTGACACGTGCTTTTGCACGTGGTAAAATTATATTTAGAAAGGAGAAAAAATGGTAATCGTTAAAAAAGTAGTTAAAGCACTGGAAAAAGATGGCTGGGTACTTGTAAGTCAAAAAGGCTCGCATATGAAATATAAAAAAGATAATCAAGTTTGCATAGTACCCGACCATAAGGGAGATATTCCTACAGGGACTTTATCACAAATTGTAAAAAGCACGGGAATTAAAATTTAATTCCTGTGTAGATAAAAATATATTACCATTTTAAATAATTATGAAAAAGTATTTTTATCCTGCAGTTTTTTCAAAAGAAGGGGATGCTTATAATGTAAAATTTATTGATTTTGATAATATCTTTACATATGGTATTGGGTTTGATGATGCGTATTATATGGCACAAGATGCTTTATATAATATGTTACCAGAATATAAAGATAACTTACCTAAACCAACTTTAAATTATATGAATATAAAAGTAAAAGAAGGGGATTTTATATCTATGGTAGAATTAGACCCAATAGAACATGAAAAGAAAATATCTTCTGAAACTGTAAAAACTACAGTAACAATGCCTCTTTGGTTAAAAGATTTAGCAGAAACAAAAGGTATTAATTTTTCAAAGTTATTACAAGAAAGCATAAAAAACGAATTAAATTTATTGTAAAATTAGAAAAAAATAGTATAATATGATTAACGATTACCGTTTTTTCTAATTAACGGTTTAGCCCTGATTGCAGGGTTTTTTGTTGCTTTAATAATTTAGTAAAATATTGATTTGTTCCTCTTTCGATGCCTAATCTTAGAATGATGTTAGAAAAATCTTCTTTTTGAAAGAGTATTTCGTTACTAATGGAAAGTGGTGTTCTTAAAGGGGCTTCTTTTTGATATGATTTTAAATATTTTATTCCTAGATTAAGTTGTGAGTTAAGCCATGTCATTACTTCGGGTGTAATTTGTTTTAAAACTATAATATTATTAAATCCTCTTTTTTTGCATAAATCTATAGTTCTTTTTGGTGAGTTGGCAATAGTTATTAAGCTTTCTTCATTTATTCCTAGAGAATTAAAGTCTTCCCAAGAAATATTAATAAGTCCGTACGATAAGTCTTCAAAAAAATCTTCTAAGTTAAAGTAAATTCTTTGTGCATATCCAAGATTTTGGATGTTTTTGATTTCTATGTTTTGTGGGGTAGGTGTAGTTAAAAGAATAGCAATTTTTATGCAAGAATCACAATAGTATTTAAAGTTGTACTCTTCTAATTCGTTAGTTTTGTTAAGTATAATCTCTCCATTTTTTAAATTACATTTTCTCTTTAAGTCAAATAACATACAGTCGAGTAACTTAAGAAAATAATCTATTAAATTTAATTCTATATAATTTGATAATTCTACAATTGTTTTAATTATTTCATCTAATTCATTTGTAGTGTTTAAAATGCAATTGGTTTCTAAGTAATCTCTTCTTTTATAAATATATTCTGTGATTAGTTTTTTGTTTTCATAAAAATTTGTGTTAGAAAATAAAATTTTATCTCCGTCGATTATATCATCTATTTCTCTAAAATATATGTAGCATAGTTTGAAGATAATGGCTCTTTCTTTAGGGTAAGTAAGATTGTGATTGTACAATTTAAGAAAGAAGTACAAAGATTTGATTGCATTATAAAAAAATCTTTTTTTAAATGGTTTTCGTATATAAAAAGATTTTTCTATTTTTTTTTACATTTTCTTCTAAATTATCATTTAATTTCATTGTTAAAATTCCTTTAAATTAAAACCCGAACTTTTAATTTAGTTCGAGTTATTTTTAAAATCTGGTGGATTGTTAGGGATTCGGACCCTAGACCCATCGATTAAGAGTCGATTGCTCTACCAACTGAGCTAACAATCCATATGTGTTTGACAAGAAAAATTATAACACATATATGTTTTTATTTGCAAGGTCAAGTTGAAAAAAAAATAATAAAATGATAAAATGATTTCGTAGTGAGGTGCAAATATGTCAGAAACTATTTTAATAGATACTGAAAGTATTAATCATCAAAATTCAAAAGAGATAATAAAATCTATTTGTGAGGATTTAGAAGAGAAAGGGTATAATGCTAAAAAGCAAGTAACAGAATATTTATTAACTGGAGAAGTTGGATATATATCTAGTTATAAAGAGTGTAGAAATAGAATAACTAAACTTTCAAGAAGAGATGTTGTTGAATATATGTTAGAGGAATTTATTAAATGAGAATACTTGGAATGGATTATGGTTCTAAGACTTTAGGTATTAGTATAAGTGATGAAGGAAAAATCCTTGCTAATCCAGTTGAAACTATTAAGTATGAAACTATGGAAGATTTACTATTAAAAGTAGATGTATATTTTCAAAAATATAATATTGAATCAATAGTTTTAGGTAATCCCTTAAATTTAGATGGGAGTATTAGTAAAAGAAGTGAAGAAACTTTTTTATTTAAGAGTGAACTTGAAAAAAGATATAAAGTACCTGTGATTTTAGAAGATGAAAGGCTTACTACAGTTATTGCACAAAAGGTACTACTTGAAAATAATACGTCTAGGAAAAAAAGAAAAAAAGTAGTAGATAAGTTAGCATCTACTATAATTCTTCAAGGGTATTTAGATAGGATGTGAATTATGGAAGAAAATAAGTTAGTTTTAGTTGAAGAAGGAGAAGAAGTAGAATATAGAGTTTTATTAGATGTAGAAGGAGTAGATGGTAAAAATTATATAGTTTATACTAAAGATGAGAAACAAAGTAATGGAGATATTATTAGTTATGCTGCTACATATGAAGAAAATGAGAATACTGGTAATATTAAATTAACTTCAATTAAAGATGATAAAGAGTGGGAATTTATTAAAGATATATTAAATAGTTTACAAAATGAAGAAGAGGTAAATAATGGTTAAAAGGAAGTTTAAATGGGGAAGGTTTTTGGTTTCTATTGTTATATTATTATTAGTGTGTGCATTAATAATAGGTGGGGTATTTTTTTATCTACTTACTCCGATTAGTAATGATAAAAAAGAAGATGTATATGAGGTTACATCTGGCATGACAGTAAATCAAATATTTGAAGATTTAGAAGAGAAGAATATAATAAGGAGTGCTACTGTTTTAAAGATTTATAGTAAATTAAAAGGAGGTATAAATGTAAGTGCTGGGATTTATGAGATAAACTCTAGTATGTATGCTACTGATATTTACGAAACTCTTAAGAATGGTGGTAAATCTAGTAGAGAAACTGTAAATATAGTTTTTAAAGAAGGAAGAAATGTAAGAGAACTTATATCTATTTTAGAGAAAGAGACTAGTATTAAGGAAAGTGATGTAATAGACAAACTAAGTGATAAAGCATATTTAAATGGTTTAACTCTTAAGTATTGGTTTTTGACTGATGAAATACTAGATAAAGATATTTATTATAGTTTAGAAGGATATTTATTTCCAAATACATACACAATATATAAGGATGCAAGTGCAAGTGAAGTAATAGAGAAAATGCTTGATGAAACTCTAAAAGTTTTGAATAAATATAAGAGTGAAATAGAAAGTTCTAAGTATAGTGTTCATGAGATAATGACTTTAGCAAGTATCGTTGAGTTAGAAAGTGTGAGTGATAGAGAAAAAGTAGCAGGAGTGTTTTATAATAGACTCAATTCTAAGATGGGATTAGGAAGTGATGTTACTACTTATTATGCTTTTAAACTTGAATTTCATGAAAGAGATTTAAAACAAAGTGAAATATATGATTGTACAACTAAATATAATACGAGATGTCAAGAGTTTATAGGACTTCCAGTAGGACCTGTAGGTAACCCGGGAGAAGAATCTATTAAGGCTACTCTTGAGCCTGAAATTCACGATTATTATTATTTTATAGCTGATAAGAATATGAATACATATTTCTTTAAAACATATGAAGAACATAGACGTAAAGGAATTGAGTTAAGTGAAAGTGGACAATTATTTTATGACTGATGTAATAAACGAAATAGAAGAATATGCAAGAATTAATCGTGTCCCTATAATGAAGAAGGATGCAATGGAGTATATTTGTGATTTTATTCATGAAAATAAAATAAAAAGTGTTCTTGAAATAGGGACGGCAATAGGGTACAGTGCAATTAGAATGGCTAATAATGGAGTAAGTATAGTTTCTATTGAAAGAGATGAGGCAAGATATAACCTTGCAGTAGAAAATATTAGAAAAGTTAATTATGAAGATAGGATTAAACTAATATTAAGTGACGCATTTGATACAAATATAAGTGCCAAATTTGATATGATTTTAATTGATGCGGCGAAGGGTAAGAATAAAGAATTTATTGAAAAATTTAAGTGTAATTTGAATATTAATGGATTTATTATTATAGATAATGTAGATTTTCATGGACTTGTTGGTAAGAGTGAAACAATTAAGTCTAAAAATTTAAGGAGTTTAGTTAGAAAAATTGAAAAATTTTTAGAATATCTAGATAGTCAAAATGAGTTTAAAGTAGAAAAAGTTGATGTAGGTGATGGACTAATTATACTTAGTTAAGTAATGGAGGTTTGAGTTTTATGGTTGGTGATTATTTAAGAGGAGAATTATTATATTATAGAGAATTGTATGTTGAGGCAATGAAACCAACAAATAAAAATGAAATGGTGATTAATTTAATTGATAAGTTTTTAAATACTCATGACATTGATATTCATGATGAAAATAGAAATACATTGCTTATGTATGCAGTTTCATTTACAGATATTGATTTAGTTATTTCATTTTTAGAAAATGGTACTAATCCTAATATTATGAATTATGATGGAAAGACATCTCTAACAATAGCCTATGAAAATAAAGTAAAAGAATTAATTGAAGTATTGTGTGGGTATGGTGCTGACTTCAATTTAAGAAATTTAAAGGGTAAATGTTTATATGATAAAGTAAGAATGGATGGAAATAATGAAATTTTAGAATTATTTGATAATATAGAAACTAGTAGAGTTGGGAGCGATGTTAGAGGAACATTAAGAAGAAAATATTTAAGAAAATATGAGTATATACAATAAAAGTAGTTATATTTAATAATAATTATTAGCAGATGAAATTATAATACCTAGTTCGTTTAGAACTATTCAAGAAAATTTTGATTTGATAAAATAATGGAGGTTTAAATGGATAATGGATTTTATGGTCTTAAGACAAAATTAGATTGGGATGAATTGTTTGAAGAATTAAGGAGTATTAAGAATATATTTGTGAATGATTCTCGGCTTTTATATGATGAATTACTAGATGAATGTTATAAGAGAAAAGATTTGAATTATAAAATTAATGATAGTGGTTTAATAATGTTTATAATTTCAAGTGGTAAGTTTTCATGGTATTTACTTGATAATTTTTTACGTAATGGAGGGGATGCAAATATTAGGCTTAAAGATAATGCTACACCCCTTATATTAGTGTGTTCTTGGCCTGTAAGTGATGAATTAGCCTATATTTTGCTTAATTATGGAGCTGATGTTGATTTAAAAGATAATAATGGAAAGAAAGCAAGTTATTATGCTAGTGAAATTAAGAAAAGTTATAGATTATCTCGTGAGCTTAGATCTATGGAAAAAGAAAATTTTCAAGAGTTAGATAAAAGTTTTGCTAAAAATTTAGAATTATTAGAGGATTATAAAAAACTTGTAAATTTATATTTAAAAAATGGTGATATTAATATAACTGATAAATATAAAAATACTTTGTTAATGTATTCAAGTATGTTTGCAGATTTAACAATACTAAAACTATGTTTAGAGTGTGAAATAGATGTTAATAGTCAAAATTATAAAGGTCAAACAGCTTTAATGTTTGCGGTTTTATATAATAATATAGAAGCTATAAAATTAATTTTGGAGCATAAAAGTGATTTGTTTTTGAGAGATTATCAAGGTAAAACAGTTTTTTATTATGCTAGAGAAAGTAAAAATACTCATATTACCGAATTATTTGAATTACTTGAGTCAAAAGATGAAGTAGATAAACCAGAAGAAAAATTGTATTTAAAAAATATAAGGAGAAATTATGAATAAATTTTATATGATACCTAATAGTAAAGATTTAAGTAAATTTAAAGAAGAATTGATTTTACCACTAGAAGGTTATAGTATTGGATATGATGTTTATTTTAATAGTGATGAAATAGAAAGTATTGCTAAGACGAGAGAAGTAAATGTTATGATTAATGCATTTCTACATAAGGAAAAAATAGAAAGTATAAGGAGTGAAATAGAGAAACTTAATAGTGTTAAGTTTTTCTTTATAGAAGATTTAGGACTTACTAATATAATAGATAAAAATAGAATAGTATTATATCAAAATCATATTATAAATAATTATAGTGGTATAGATTATTTTAAAAGTTTAGGTATAGAGAATATAGTAGTATCTAATGAACTTACAATAAATGAATTAAAGGAAATTAGAGATAATACTACTAGTAATTTATTTTATTTTTTAGTTAATAGAAATGCTTTAATGTATAGCAAGAGAGGTCTTGTTTCTGCTTATTATGAATATAAAGGAAAAGATGGAGGAAGACAAAAAGAAATAGTAGAGAATGTTAGTAAAAAGCATTTAATTATTAAAGAAGAAAATGGGTGTACTACAATATATGATAAGAATATTTTCAGTGCGAATGAATTAATGGATAAGTTTGAAAATTTTAATTTTATTGTTAATTTAAGTAATATGAGTGATGATGAAGCAAAAGTAGTAATTGAACATTATAAAGATAAAAATTTAAGTGATTATATTAGTGTAGATAATTATTTTATTAGAAATAAAATTGGATACAAAGTAGGTGAAAAATGACAGAGGTTTTAAGTCCAGCTGGAGATTTAGAAAGGCTTAAATGGGCTATTATGTATGGTGCTGATGCAGTTTATATTGGAGGATATGACTATAGTTTAAGAGCAAATGCTAATAATTTTAGTATTGAAGAAATTAAAGAAGTTGTATTATTTGCGCACACTAGAAATAGAAAAATATATGTTACAGTTAATATATTATTTCATAATGAAGATTTGAGTAGGTTAGACGAGTATTTAATTATTTTGAGTGATATAGGAGTAGACGCGTTTATTGTAAGTGATTTAGCCGTGATAAAGAGAATTAATGAACTTAAGTTAAAGCCAGAAATACATATAAGCACACAGGAGTCTAGTGTAAATAAAGAGGCAGTTAAGTTTTGGAAAAGTTTAGGAGCTACTCGTGTTGTTTTGGCAAGAGAGTGTTCTAAAGAAGATATTATAGATATTAAAGAAAATGTGGATATAGAGTTAGAAGTTTTTATACACGGGGCAATGTGCACTAGTTATAGTGGAAGATGTGTGTTATCTAATTATGTTACAAATAGGGACTCTAATCGTGGAGGATGTAGTCAAGTTTGTAGATTTTCTTTTGGTATGGATGATGATGAAGATTTTCAAATATGTTCTAAAGACTTGTGTATGGTAGAATATGTTCCAGAACTTGTTAAAATTGGAGTGAATTCATTAAAAATTGAAGGAAGAATGAGGAGTTTGTACTATATCGCTACAGTGGTAGATGCATATAAAAATATAGTTACTAAAGCACTTAATAATACTTTAACAAATGATATATTAGAATATTATAAGAGTGTTTTGAATAGAGTATCTAATAGAGAAAATGCAGTTCAATTTTATAATGGGGAGCCAGGTGTTAATGGACAGTATTATACTGGAAGACAAGAGGTGTCTAATCAAGATTTTTTGGCTGTAGTTACTGAAGACGAAAGTGAAGGATATGCTTATATTGAACAAAGAAATAATTTTAAAGTTGGAGATACAGTAGAGGTTTTTGGACCCGATACTAAAGTACAAAGTTTTGTTGTGGAAGAACTTATAAATGAAGAGAATATGAGTGTTCAAGCTGCTAAACATCCTCAAGAAAAGTTAAAAATTAAAGTGCCATTTAAAGTACACAAATATGATATAATAAGAGTACCAATATTATTGACAAAATAATGTTTATTTGGTAATATTAGATACTAGTTAAAGGAGAAGATAATTAAATGAAACAAAAAGAATTTTTTCTTACAAGTGAAGGTTATCTAGAATTAGAAACTGAGTTAAATTACTTAAAAACTGAGAAAAGAGAAGAAGTTTTAAATACATTAAAGGAGGCTCGTGCCTTAGGAGATTTAAGTGAAAATGCAGAATATACTGCTGCAAGAGAAGACCAAGGTAAGTTAGAGGCTCGTATAAAAGAAATAGAGAATATATTAGAGCACTCAAGTATAATTGATGATGGTAATAGCGAAGAGGGTGTTGTGAGTATTGGTAGTACGGTAAGTTTACAATATGATGGAGAAGATGACGTAGAAGAATACAGAATAGTAGGTAGTCAAGAAGCAGACCCATTTAATAATAAAATATCTAATGAAAGTCCAATTGCACACGCGATTTTAAATAAAAAAGTTGGTAGTGTAGTTGAGGTAAGTAGTCCAGATGGTGTATATAAAGTTAAAATAGTTAAAGTGGCATAACTAGAAACAAAGTTATGCTTTTAAAATAATAATAGTGGAATTATTTGTAATGTGTTACAATATTACGTATGGAGGGAAATTATATGAAAGAAATTACAGTAGAAATGAAAGGGGAAGAGTGGACTAGAGTTTTAGACCACGTATTTGAACATAAAAAGGCTTCTCTAAAAGTAGATGGTTTTAGAAAAGGAAATGTACCAAAGGATGTTTATATTAAGAAGTTTGGTATTGAAAGTTTATTTATGGATGCAGTAGACCATGCTATTCCGACTTTATATGATAAAATGTTAAAAGAAAATAAGAATTTAAGTATTGCGTGTAGGCCTAGTGTTGATGTAAAATCAATAGATAAAGACCATTTAGAAGTAGTATTTAAGATTACTGAAAAGCCTACAGTTAAATTAGGAGAATATAAAAATTTAGGTATAAAGAAAGAAAAAGCAAAAGTTACTGATGAAGAAGTAGAACATGAATTAACTCATTTAAGAGAACAATTTGTTGAACTTAAAGACAAAAAGGAAGGTGTAGTAGAAGAAGGAGACGAAGCTACTATAGATTTCGAAGGATTTAAAGATGGTAAGGCATTTGAAGGCGGAAAATCAGAAGATTATGCTTTAGTTATTGGAAGTAATAGTTTTATTCCTGGTTTTGAAGACGGTGTAAAGGGTATGAAAGTAGGAGAAGAAAAAGAATTAAATTTAACTTTTCCTAAAGATTATCACAGTGAAGAATTAAAGGGTGCAAAAGTAGTATTTAAGGTAAAAGTAAAAGCAATAAAGACAAGAGTATATCCAGAATATGATGAAGAATTCTTTAAAGATTTAAATATGCCAGAGGTTGATTCATTAGATAAGTTAAAAGAAGAAATTAAAGAGCATATTAAAGGACATAAAGAGGCTGATATTGAAGATAAATATTTTGATGAGTGTTTAACTAAAGTAAGTGAGAATGCTAAGATTGATGTTCCTGAAGAGATGGTTAAGGAAGAAGTTGAGAGAATTACTCATGAATTTAGTGATAGACTTGAAATGCAAGGAATGAATTTAGATACTTATATGAAAATGCTTGGTATGGATATAGAGAAATTCCAAGAGAACTTTAAAGGTGAAGCAGAGAAACGTGTTAAATTTAGATTAGTAATTGAAGAGGTAGTTAAGGCTGAAAAAATAAAAATTGAAGCTCAAGAGTTAGATGATTATTCTAAAGAAATGGCTGATAAATATAAGATGGATGAAAAAGAATTTTTGAGTCAAATTGGTGGAAAAGACTTCTTAAAATATGATTTAGAGGTTAGAAAGGCTTTAGAGATTATTACAAAATAGTGGGTGAAAGTCCTACTTTTTTGTTATATTTGACAAGTTAGACTTTTTATGGTACAATTATAAGCAGTTGAGGGGGAATTAGAATGAAAAATGTTAAAAAAGGTTTATCAGTCGATAGAATTGAAATTTTGGGTACGTTAAGTAAGTATGTTAATGAATTAGTTGAGGTTTTGGATAATCAAATTATAGATTATCAAGGATGGCTAAATTCTTATAGTGCATATATTTATTTAAAAATGTTTCCTATTAAAGACACACAAGTTGAATTAATAGTTAATAGATTAGGTAAGTCTTTAGTAGATGCTGATGTAAGTTGCCTTTATGATGCTCAAGTGGAAAATCTAGAAGAATTTAAATCTGAAATTAAAGAAGAATTAGGTAAAAGTAAGAAATTAGAAAGTAAATAATTAAAGTATAGTTAGAAACATAAGAATTATATTATTTATTCTTATGTTTTTAAAAAAGTTTTGATGAATGAAGGAGAAATAATATAATGTTTAAATATGAGAAAATGAGTGATGATTCTCTAGATATAAATTTAGAGAGTTATAAAATGTTTTTAAATGAATTAAAAACTTTAAGAACTGGTGAAGAAGAAAAGTCTTTTAGTTGTGATTTAAATAAATTTAATGATGATTGTTCAAAATTTATTATGTATATTAGACAGTGTATTGAAAATAATGAGATATCTATTTTGTATATGTTGCGAACTAAAAATACTATTCATTATGGAAAATATGACCAAGGTATAAAATATGACAAAGATGTTATTGAGATGATAAGTGATGAAGACTTAAAGAAATTATATGAATTAATGCAAAATGAATTTTCATCTAATTTTGCTCCTGGATGTAAGCATACATTTGGAGAAGGATGGTCTTTAAATCCTATAATTGGTGAAAATGTAATGATAGAAATTGATAGTAGTAGTCCAAATGATAGAAATTGGTTTTATGAAGAATCACATAAAAAAGATGAAAATAATTTGGTTAAGAAGAAATAAAATTAATGATAATAGAGTTTTACAAATTATTTTATAAGTGTAAAATTCTATTTTTTTTTCTATTTTGTTATGATTTAATTTGTTATAATAGTATAGAAAGTTTAGAGGAATATATATGAAGAAAATAGTAATTGGTGTTTTAATTTTAATTTTAGTCGGTTTAGGAATAGTTGGATTTTATTTTAAATATCAAAGAGATGTTAAAATTATACCTGTAGAAGTATCACTTAAGGAAAGTAGAATAGTAGAATTTTTAAGTGAAGCACATGTTTCTGACTTTATAGATAATATTGATGGAGAACTAGTTGATGATTTTTTAGTGGATACTACAGTTGTGGGAAATAGAAAAATAGAATATACAGCTATTAATAAAGATGGTAAAAAAGTTAAGCAATCTTTTGATATAACTATTCTAGATACAGTACCACCTGTTGTTTGGTTAGGTGCAAGTTATAGTGTTACTGTTGGAAGTAATGTGAATTTGACTGAGAAAATCCTTTGTGGTGATAATTATGATAGTAGTCCTAATTGTGAGGTTATTGGGGAATATGATATGGAAAAGGTAGGTACTTATCCTTTAGTGTTTAAGGCTACTGATAATAGTGGAAATGAAACTAGTATAAATTTTAATTTGTATGTTAAAGAGCCTAGTATGAGTAAACCTAGTACTCCAACTGAAACTAAGTTTTTAGATGTAGTAAAAAAATATAAAAATGAAAATACTTCTATTGGAATAGATATAAGTGAGTGGCAAGATGAACCAGACTATCAAAAATTAAAAGATGCAGGAGTAGAGTTTGTTATTTTAAGAGTAGGTGGAAGTAAGTATTCTACTGGTGAATATTTTTTAGATAAGAGTTTTTTATATAATATAGAAGAGGCTGAAAAAGTAGGGTTGCCCGTAGGAATTTATTTTTATTCTTATGCAAAAGATAAGAAACGTGCTTTAGAAGATGCAGAGTGGATATATGAACAAATTAAAGATAAAAAAGTAGAATTGCCTATATTTTTTGATTGGGAGAACTGGAGTTTTTATAATGAGTTTAAGTTAAGTTTTTATGAATTAACTGATATGTCTAATAGTTTCCTTAAGTTTTTTGAAGATAAAGGGTATGATGGAATGTTATATAGTAGTAAAGCATATTTAGAGGAAATATGGCTTAAAAGTAATTATCCTATTTGGATGGCTCATTATACTAAAAATATAGAGAAATCTAGTTATCAAGGAGAATACACTTACTGGCAATTATGTAGTGATGGAAAAGTGGATGGAATAGATGGGCCAGTAGATATAAATGTTAGATTTAATAATTAGGTATAAAAAAAAGTCCATTAATTGTGGACTTTTTGTGTGTTTAGAAAGGTATTTGTTAGGACGTTTATAATTCTATAGTTTCCAATGTATATCCACTTTGGTCTATTGGTTTAGACTGAATTGGTGGAACTACATTTGCTTCCTTTACTACTTGAGGGTTAGGTGTTGTATATGTTGTATATATTGAATTTGTTGTTTGATTTGTATTTTGTCTTATTCCAGGATTAATATTTGGAATATTATTTAATGATTCTATTACAGGAGATGCTTGAAGTGGAGCATCATTTAAGTGTATTTTATGGATATTTTCAGCCATTTTTAAGTTGGTTTTTAAATTATCTTCTCCATAACTTGTCATATCATTTTCTAAATCTATAATTTTTAATATTTCTTCAAAAGTTGTTTCTGCTGCTAATACTTTATTTAGTCCATCTTGTAATAGAGTAACAACTTCTCCAGTATAAACAAGTTCTTTTAATACATGTTTTGGAGCACTGTTAGTAATAGCATCTTTTATTTTATCGTTCATTATTAATACTTCTAGTATTGCAAGTCTTCCTTTATATCCATGATTACATAGTGAACATCCTTCTTTATTTGCTACATACATTTCATTAACATCTTTACCTAGAACAGTTTTAAATACTTCTTTTTCATATGGAGTAGTAGCTCTTTTGATTCTACAACTAGGACATAATTGTCTTGCTAATCTTTGAGATATTATTCCTTCTAGTGAAGAACCTAATAAGTATCTTTCTACATCCATGTCTGTTAAACGTTCGATTGTATTTAAACTGTTATTTGTATGAAGTGTACTTAAAACTAAGTGTCCTGTAATAGATGCACGTACTGCAATTCTTGCTGTTTCATCATCACGAATTTCTCCAATCATTATTATGTTAGGGTCTTGTCTTAAGATACTTCTTAAAACTGTTGCAAAAGTGAGTCCGATTTCTGTTTGTGTTTGTACTTGGTTAATTCCAGGAATGTCCATTTCAACTGGGTCTTCAACTGTTATTATATTTACGTCTTCAGTATTTAGTTTTTGAAGTATTGAATATAATGTAGTAGATTTACCTGTACCAGTAGCACCTGTAACTAATATTATTCCGTTTGGTATTCTTATTAATTTTTTAATTTTTTCCATACTTTCTTTACTAAAACCTAAGTTATCAAGACCTGCTAAACTCATAGAGTAGTCTAGAATACGGATAACTATTTTTTCAGCATTATTAGTTGGAAGAGTAGATACACGAAGGTCTAATAGTCTTTCACCAATTTTACTTTTAATAGCACCGTCTTGAGGAAGACGTGTTTCCATTATGTTCATACCTGCTATCATTTTAATACGGCTTATCATATTTCTTTTATATTTACTTGGGACAATTCCATAATCACTTAAAATTCCATCTATTCTAAATCTAATTTTCAATTCTTCTTTAGTGGGGTCAAAGTGTATATCACTTGCTCCTTTATTTACAGCATCTATTATTATTTCGTTTGCTATTTCAACGATAGGTATTTTTTCAAAATCAAATTCTTTCATATTTAACCCACTTTCTTATTCTAATATTAATTATATAATAAAGTTATGAATGATACAAGTTTTTTGAAGTGATTTATTTTTTTAAATCGTATATTAATGTGTAGTTTAAGAATAGAATATTTTGATGATATGTGGTATATTTATTATAGGTGGATGATATGAATAAAAAAGGTTTTACTTTAGTTGAAATAACAATTAGTATAGTTTTGATTTTAGCACTTATGCTTATAGTTGTTCCTAATTTAATAGATATGGGAGATGGAACAAAGAAAAAGATGTATGAGTCTAAAGTTAATATGGCTCTTGGGAAAGCATATCAATATGGAGTGGAACACATGGATGATTTAACGAGTGGGTGCACTGATGTAACAGTTGGGACTCTTATAGATTTAGGGTATATGCAAGGAGACGAAGAGGGAGGATATAATTTAATTAATCCTATAACGGGCGAATCTATGAATAATTTAATCCTTTGTGTATATTATGAAAATTCGGAGGTAAGAACTAGAGTTAAATAGTTTTGCCTTTTTTGTTTTTTTGTGGTAGAATACCATCTCGTGCGCTTAAAAAGGGAGACGTGATAATAAATGAATAATAAAAACATAAAAAATGCGATAAAAAATATATATAAAAATTACAAGTCTTTAGTGTTAGATGTTACTGCACTTTCTTTAGTTTTAAATTTACTTTCCTCTTGTGGTATAAATAAGGGAAGAAAAGATGATATTCCAAATCCAGTTGTTAGTTATATGTTAGAAGACGATGTTGATAATACTATGAGGTTTTATAAAGAAAATGGGGTAAATGTTAAAAAGTTAAGTGATGGAACTTATTATGTTACAAGTTATTCATATAAAGATGAAAATGTAATGTATGCTTATTCTAACCTAGAATTTAGAGAAATTACTGGGACAAGTAAACCTACTTTTAATGATGTAAAAAAGGCAATAGAAGAAAACACTAATATAAATGGAATATATGAAGAGTGGTTAAATAGTTATGTCTCTAGGTTAGCTGTTAGTAATCCAAATATTGATTTAAGTGTTTTTTACTATAATATAAAAACTTTTTTAGGTTTTGTAGATAATTTAAGTTTAAAAGATATAAATGAGGGAACAAATTCTAAAAATGTACTTGCTTATTTTAGTCCAAAACAACATAAAATATATCTTTCAAGTGATTATGATGGAGACAAAAAAACTTTGTTTGAACATGAACTTACACATTTATTAACTGAAGCAAATTTAAAACTAGAGAATCAAGAAATTATAAGGACTAATAAAATCAAAGTACCTGTATATAAAGAAGAAGAGAGTAATATTTATATAAATGATTATGGAACTAGTTTATTTGAAGGAAGTGTTGATTTATTTTTAATGGAAAATAATATGTTAAAGAATGTTTTGATTAGTTCTTATGAAGAGTACAGTGATATTATGAATTTATTTTTAACATATAGTTTAGATAGTGTAACAAATATATACGATGTAGGACCAATATATTTTTATGAAAATATGTATAATGCTGGAATTCATGATTTAAAAATTACAGTTAGTGCATTAGATGAATATTTAGAGTTACAAAAGAATGAAAAAAATTACAAAAATAATATTATTAGAATGAAGGCTTATGAATCTTTTATGAGAGATGCTGTTCGCACTTATGTAAGTGATGGAAAAACAAGAAAAGATATTTATGAAATGTTAGTGTATTCTATAGAAAATGGATTTATTTTGAAACAAATAAATTTAGGAAACAAGGAATTTATAGAAATGTATGAAAGTGAGCAAAAAACATTAGAAAGTGCTGTGGCATCAAGTGTACACGATGAATTAATTAAAAACAATAAATGTGGTGTTCTAAATGTTCCTTATGATGATATTTTATCTATAATAGAAGGAAATTATGATTTTGTAACATATGAAATAAATGGAAAAGAAGAATATAAATTAGTATGTAGAGTGAGTGATGGGCATAAAGTTACATATTGTGAAACAGAAACTTTAGAACAATTAGAACTAAAAGATGAGAATGTAAAAGGAGAATATATTGCTGATTTAGGAATAGAATATTATGATGAGTATGGTTTCTTTGCTCTAGAAAAATATAAAAATAGTAATACTAAAACACTAAAATTACAAGATTAGTTTGATTATAAGACTAGTCTTTTTTATTTGTTTTTGGTAAACTTTAAGTGTGATGATAATATGAATTATATAGATGAATTTTTAACTTATTTAGAAAATGAAAAGAATTATTCAGAGTTAACTATTGTAAATTATAGAAAAGATTTGATGGAATTTCTTAGTTTTGCCAAAACTGATTTGGTTTTAGTTAGTAAAGATAATATTAGATTATATTTAAAAACATTATTTGACCATGATAATAAGTCTTCTACAGTTAGTAGAAAAATAAGTTCTTTAAAGAGTTTTTATAAGTATATGAAGGAAAAAGGATATATAAAAATTAATCCAATGAGTAGTATAAGATATCCAAAAAGAGAAAAAGGTTTACCTAAGTTTGTACAATATAATGAACTTGAAGATATGCTTGAGGTTAGTAAGAATGGAGAATTGGGTGAAAGAAATAATTTGATTATAGAACTTATGTATTCTACAGGGGTTAGGGTAAGTGAACTTGTTAATATAAAATTAAGCGATATAGATTTTCAAAATAAAAGAATAAGAATAATGGGAAAAGGTTCTTATGAGAGGTTTGTTTTTTATGGAGATTATGCTAGTGAAGTAATGGATAAATATATAAATAATAAAAGAATAGAACTTCTTAATGGAAAAGTGAGTGAGTTTTTGTTTTTAAATAAAAATGGTAGTAAAATTACGACTAGAGGTATTGCAAAAATAATTGACAATATTATTAATCAAACGTCAATTAAAACAAAAGTGAGTCCTCATACTTTAAGACATACATTTGCAACACACCTACTTGATAATGGATGTGATTTAAGGAGTGTACAAGAAATGCTCGGACATAAGAGTATTAATTCAACTGAAGTATATACTCACATAACTAGTGAAAGACTAAAAGAGGTTTATTTTAGGAGTCATCCAAGAAGTAAATTATGAGTAAAATTATGAGTAAAATTCTTGTTTTCCTAGAAAAGAAATGGTACTATGAAAAAGGACAAATATGTAAATTCATATTATAAATGTTTTGCATAAATATTAAATAAAGGAGATGAAATGTGTGGCAAAATATGTTTATATGTTTAATGAAGGAAACAAAGACATGAGAGATATCCTTGGAGGAAAGGGTGCAAATTTAGCAGAGATGACTAATATTGGACTTCCTGTTCCAAATGGATTTACTGTTACAACAGAGGCTTGTACTAAATATTATGAAGACGGACGTGAAATTAATGAAGAGATTATGTCTCAAATTAATGAGTATATAGTTAAGTTGGAGAGTGTTACTGGTAAAAAGTTTGGTAGTCCTGAAAATCCATTACTTGTATCAGTAAGAAGTGGTGCAAGAGCTAGTATGCCTGGTATGATGGATACTATTTTGAATTTAGGACTTAATGAAGAGGTAGTAGAGGCTTTAGCAGAAAAGTCAGGTAATCCTAGATGGGCATATGACTGCTATAGAAGATTTATTCAAATGTATTCTGATGTTGTAATGGAAGTTGGTAAGAAATACTTTGAAGAATTAATAGACAAAATGAAAGAAAGTAAGGGTGTTAAACAAGACGTAGAGTTAACAGCAGAAGATTTAAAAGAACTAGCAAGAGAATTTAAGAGCGAGTATAAATCTAAGATAGGTAGTGATTTTCCAGAAGATGCTAAAGAACAATTGATGGGAGCTATAAAAGCAGTATTCCGTTCTTGGGATAATCCACGCGCTAATGTTTATAGAAGAGATAATGATATTCCTTATTCTTGGGGAACTGCAGTAAATGTTCAATCTATGGCATTTGGTAATATGGGAGACGATTGTGGAACAGGGGTTGCATTTACAAGAGACCCTGCTACTGGAGAAAAAGGTTTATTTGGAGAATTTTTAACTAATGCACAGGGAGAAGATGTTGTTGCTGGAGTAAGAACTCCTATGCATATAAGTGAAATGGAAAATAAATTTCCAGAAGCATTTAAACAATTTAAAGAGGTTTGTGAAATATTAGAAAATCATTATAAAGATATGCAAGATATGGAATTTACTGTAGAACATGGTAAACTTTATATGCTTCAAACTAGAAA
>CAYWED010000011.1:0-27879 GCA_964457135.1 uncultured Muribaculaceae bacterium | reverse complement strand
ATAAACATCAAAAATTAAATCTACTACACCTTTAAACTCAGACTTAATTTGTTCAGGTGTTACAAATATATGAGAATCATTTTGACAAAAATGTCTTCCTCTTTCTATTCCCTTAATAGCCCCACTTGCTTCATATCTAAAATCATGTGCAATCTCTGCAATCCTTATTGGTAAATCCTTATAAGAATGTAACTTATTAGCATAAATCATCATATGATGAGGACAATTCATAGGTCTTAAAACAAAAGACTCTCCATCAACTTCCATAGCAGGAAACATATTCTCTTTATAATGTTCCCAGTGCCCACTAGTCTTATATAACTCGACATTTCCAACACAAGGACTCATTACATGACTATATCCTAACTTTCTTTCTTTATCTTTTATATAATCTTCTAATTCTTGCCAAATAATATAACCATTAGGTAAAAACATTGGAAGTCCTCTACCAATTAAATCATCACTCATAAATAAATCTAAGTCTTTTCCAATCTTTCTATGGTCTCTTTCTTTAGCATCTTCTAACTCTTTTAAATAGTTATCTAACTCTTCCTGACTCTTAAAACACACACCATAAATTCTTTGAAGCATCTTATTTTTAGAGTCACCTTTCCAATAAGCACCACTAAACTTAACTAACTTAAAATACTTAAGTTCTTTCACACTCTCCACATGAGGTCCACGACAAAGGTCAGTAAAATCTCCTTGAGTATAACAAGAAATAACAGTATTTTCTTCGTCCATTCTATTAATTAAATCAATTTTGTAAGGGTCACTCTTAAATCTCTCTAATGCTTCTTCTTTACTTATTTCTTCTCTAATAATCCTTTTTCCATCTTTACTAATCTTCTTCATTTCACGTTCGATTTTCTCTAAATCCTCTTCGTGAATAACATCTTCTCCTAAATCAATATCATAGTAAAACCCTTCTTCAATAACTGGTCCTACCCAAAACATTGCATTAGGATACAAGTGTTTTACTGCCTGTGCCATCAAATGAGCACAACTATGATTTATTATATTTAACTCTTTATCTTCTTTAAAATTTATCATTATTTTCTCTTCCCTTTCACATAAATTAGTCTCAACTTTTCATTTTGTCGAATTCCTAAAAGAATTCCTTTAATCTTTTCAAGTTCATCATACCTTTCTATTCTTTTTAACATCTTTAATTGATTTGTAATCCATAAATTTTTATTCATAACCCAAAACCTCCAAAAATTAATTTTTCTCTTCCTCTATAGTATCATATTTAAATTTTGCTTTTCTTATCTCTGCATTTATCATAATAATACGTTTATGCATTTCTTTTTTTTCTTCTTCATTTCCCGTTCGTTTCATACTCGCCATTAAAAGACGCTTTTCTGTAACTAAACTATTTATTTCTTTATCTATTTCTTTCTTATCCATAAGGTCTTACTGCCCCCTTTACTAATAAAAAAAACACCCTTATTAAGGAGTGCTTTATTGCACGGTACCATCCTCCGTTTATCTTTTTTAAGTTTAACGCAACTTTACGTAGATTATTAATCTCTCTAAAAAGGTAGTAACATTCTTTATCACTTATATTAACTTACACCTATCGTTAACTCTCTATAAAAAGCAATAAATTGTCTTGTCCTTCTCTTATCAATTTACGAATAATATTCTATCATAAGACTGAATATTTTACAATAAATATCTTTATTGTTTTTTTACAATTACTTATAATTAACTTTCAAAATATTACTATTATTAATATTTAAAGTACTATATATAAAAATCACATCTTTATCTTCAAAATTAACATAATCAGAAACATATGAGATACTCATATATCTTAAATCTATCATGGTAATTTTACTATAATATGGTACTAATAAAGGTACTAAACTACTAGCAAAACTATCTCTAAAAACAACTAACTCACGTTCATCACTAATATTTTCATTAGTAATCTCTATTAATCCACTAGGCCCACTTAAAAACACATTATAAGCATCTACTCCATAAAGTTCATCTTCATCATATACACTTTTTTCTCCATAATCAAAATGCCACACTCTTGCATTTTCAATATCCTCATTAGTTAAATACAGCAAAATATCACCTTCACCCAAAGAAACTTTAGAATATGTTCCTCCATAAAACTTATCATACACTTTTCTTTCATAATCTTGACTTATATAACCAAAATCTAAATGTTTATCAAGTTCATCCAAAACTTTAAAATAAGAATCCTGCTTTATATGAATATCGGTTTTATAATAATCTTCTAACTTCAAAATTCCTAACATATCTATATAATTCAAATTAAGTCCATTATTAACTCTACTAAATAACTCATCATAATCAATTTTTAAATACTTATTACCATCCAAAAAATAACCTTTATCAGGAATAATTGTGTAATAAACATTATTACTATCCATTAAATAATTATTATTAATATAATTAATTTTCTCTACAAATCCATTAACACTTGCCTCATCTAATTGTTCATTTTTTTCTATCATATAATCATTTACAACATACACATCATTACTTTCATAATTATTAAGAATATATCTATTATATATAGAACTCACAGAAATAGCCAAATCTCTAAATGGAAACTGGTCTGTCATATACTCATCTATATTTCCAAAAAAATCATCATCTAACTCACTTGCACTCATAAGTTTTCTTCTCTCAAAAGAAGAAACATCTCTATCCTTAATAAATAAACCTAAAATTGAAATAGAAAACAAAATAAATACAAATAAAAATATACCAATTCTTTCTTTCATATCAAAACCTAAAATAAATAAATGGATTAAATGTACTACTAATAGTCACACATATAGAAAGTATAAACACTACTAAAAACCAAACTATTTCTAAAACATTAACCAATTTACTATATTTTCCTTTCTTTAATAATTTTATTTTTTCTTTTAAATAAGGTCCTATAAAGGCAAAAGATATAACCAAAACTACAAAATAAATATTTAAATAATACAAACTTTCAAAATTAGATAAAGATGCCCCTACTCCAAACATTCCTTTAAGAAATTCTGTCAACTCTCCAAAATCTGTAATATTAAAAATAACAAAACTTATAACTATAACTACAAAAGTATAAATATGAGAAATAAAGCCATCATTCAAATACTTTTTCAAAAATAACTTTTCTAACATCAAAAATACAAAAAAGTATAAACCCCATAAAATAAAATTCCAACTAGCTCCATGCCAAAATCCTGTCAAAAACCATACTATAAAGATATTTCTAAATGTTTTTAATTTAGTAGTGCGATTTCCTCCTAAAGGTATATACACATAATCCTTAAAAAAACTAGACAAAGACATATGCCACCTTCTCCAAAAATCTGTAATACTTTTAGAAATTAAAGGATAATTAAAGTTTTCCTTAAAATTAAATCCAAACATGCGTCCAAGTCCAATAGCCATATCACTGTAACCTGAAAAATCATAATAAATCTGTAAAGTAAATCCAATTGCAACTACCCAATAAGACAAAACTGACATCTCACTTTTCATTACAACTTCACACATTTTATATAAAGTATCCGCAATTAACACTTTCTTTCCTAAACCTAAAGTAAATCTAATAACTCCCTCATAAAACTTAGAATAACTCGTCTTTCTATTTTTTAACTCTTCACTTACATCTTTATATCTAACAATCGGACCAGCCACTAACTGAGGAAACAAAGTTATATAAGTAGTATAATTTAATAAATTTACTTCACTTCTAACATCGCCCCTATATACATCTATTAAATAACTTATATTTTGAAAAGTAAAGAAACTAATACCTAAAGGCAAAACTACCTTAATAAACCCAATATTCAAATTAAATAAATTATTAAAATTTTCTATAAAGAAATTAGTATATTTAAAATAAACAAGTAATCCTATATTAAATATTAATCCAACAATTAAATATCTCTTCTTACCAGTATTGCCAATTAATATTCCTATTATATAATTTACTAAACAAGAGATTAATAACAAAATTACATACCATTTTTCTCCACAAAAATAGAAAAATAAACTAAATAAAAGTAAAACACTATTTCTAAATTTTTTAGGAACTAAAAAATAAAACAGCAAAATTAATGGCAAAAAAAAGAAGAGAAAACTTATACTAGAAAAAACCATAATCTCCTCTCCTTTCTATTATTTTAAATCTTCAAAATTTTTCTTTATCTTTGAAGCAAGATCATTGTTTGACATAATAAGTACAACTAAATCTCCCTTAGATAAAACATATGTATTTTCTGCTTCAACACAAATCCATTTTCTTGGGTCTGCATTTTTTTCTATATCTGCAACTACTTTTTCAGCATCTTTACTATCATTAAGTCTTATAAGAACAACTGAATGTGCAATAGAACCTGTCATAGATTCACTGGCTATAGCTTCCTTATAATTTACATCAGAAAATGCATAATATTTAAAATTTTCATCAGTTAATTCAACATTTTCAAGCATCATAGGCTTTTCTTCTTCACTAATACCTTCATATAATTTATCCATTATTTCTGGTAAAGTACCTTCAATATTTGCCTCTTTACACCCTGTTAACATAAAACATAATGCTATAGTACAAAACACATAAACTAACTTTTTCATTTTACTCCTCCTACTAACAATATGATATCATAGAAAAAATAAAAAGCAAGCGAAATTAAGTTAATAAAATAAGATTAAATAAGAAAACGCCTAATTCAATAATAAATTTCAGCGTCTATCATTTAGTCAAGAAAACTATTAACTTACAAAATCTACAATTATTCCATTCTAAGTGTCTTTTTAAAATTAGGAATTTCACTTTCATAAGTATTTATTGTAACAATTGTATTTGGCATCAATCTTTCTTTACTAGTTTCTAAAATTTTCATCGCTTCTTTATTATAATTTAACATTGCTTCAGCAAAAGACATTTCCTTTTTAACTAATTTATTTTGAATATGTAATAACATTTCATCTATTTGACTTTCCTCTATAGTTAATGCCTCATCACAAAATTCAAACATAAGATTACTTTCTACAATGCTTGGACTATTAACAATAGCATGTATCAATTCACAATGCTTTAATGTAGGGCATTCAAGTAAATATTCAACTTCTACCATAATTTCATTTTGATATAAAATATAATCTTTATTTAATGCTTTTACTAAATAGTTTAAAAATAAATCACATTGATAAGAATTTTCAATATCAAATAAAGGAGCATTTAGAATTCCATTTATAATAGTTGATTGTAAACTAGTCCCATTTATTCCTCTAGACTGAATTATATTGACTATACGCTTTGACATTAAAGTACTAATAGATTGAAATTCACGCGGACTTTTCATAACTTTCATAAATGCTACATCAATTAATGTCAAATCATATGAATAATCCGCACCTCCCAATAATATTCTAATATTCTCTATAAAATATAAAACTTTAGATTGATTTCCAAAATATGCTAGATAGTCTTCATTTTTACCTACTATCTTAGATAAACAAACTGCTAATTTTCCTTTAAATGAAGATGGTGCCTCTTGCTTTATACGATTAACTAAAGTCTTAACAGAAGAATTATTAAGGCATTCTATAAAATAATAGAAATCTTCTAAATATTGTTCTTCCTCTCCTACAACTTCATACCAATATTTTTTTGAATTTGGCCATTTTTCAAATGCTGCTTGTGTTCCTTCCCATAAATCTATTTTTTCCATAACTACCTCCCCAAAATGCTATTCTACATCTTTTATAAATAATCTACAATTACTAAACTCAAATCATATTAATAACAAAACCAACATATTGTAACTATATTCTCTTATTTTCACCAACTAATTCAAGAGGTACACAAAGTTGTTTAATTCTCTCTATTATTCTTCTAGCCTTAATCTTATCACTACTAACACTAGTTTCTCCTAAATGCTCCTCTAACTCACTCAAATTAAAGTTAGATGTAAAAAAGGTAATACGCCCATTATCCATTCTACTTTGTAAAATTCCACCAAGTACCTCATCTCTTGCCCAAGGGCTATTATTTTCAGCACCAATATCATCAATTAATAATACATCACACATAACTAACTCATTATAAATTTGCTCATAACTACTCGTCTTATTACTAAATGAATCCTTTAATTTTTTAAGTAATGTTGGATAATATATACTAACTGAACTTACTCCCTTTCTACTAAGTTCATTTAAAACTGCATTTAATATATAACTCTTACCACTACCAAAAGAACCATGAAGATATATGCCACGTTTTTTAGGAAACTCCTTCATAAAATCTTTTATATACTTTAAAACCTCAGTACGAGCCTTATCATCTAAATAAATATCTGAGATTCTTGCTTCTCTTAAAAACTTAGGAGTTTCATAAAATGTTACATTACTCTTATACTTATCTTTTTCTTTTTTATACTTGCATGGTGTTAAAGAAAATATCAAAGTATCCCCTTCCACTAAAGGATAATCAACACAACCCCTAACTTTATTTTTACAAGCATCTATACTAGGACATCCCTTACAATTTTTAAGTTCACTAACAGTATTTTCTAGCCGACTTGTATATTTCTGCATAACTTCTTCACTAACACCTAATCTATAACATAAATTAGCAAAATCAGTGTTTTCCATAGCCAACTTAAAATTTTTCCTATTTATACTATCCAAATCTTTTTTATTTGGAATATATTCATCCACTTTTTTCATACAAACTCCTTAAGAAATCCTTCAAGTTCTGCCTTTGTATCATCATCCATCTGAACTTTTTCTTGAGCTTTATTAAACCATTCAGGAATAGTTTCTTCTTTTTTTACTACTGTTTTTTTAGTATCTTTAATTTTCTTAAGCCTCTTATGTGCTTTTTCTGCATACTCCATTGCCTCTTTTGCTGTTTCCAAATTAGCTCTCTTCCACTCTCCAGCAATTACTTCAACATAACTTTTAACTAATCTATTATTTTGTGTCTTTAAAACATAATCAATTAAAACATTACAAACTGCAGGATTAAATTTCAAATCTACTATCAACATCTCCAAAATTTTCATATCTCTTTCAGTTGGCCTAACACCTTTATACTTACTCTTCAAAAAATCATAAGGTTTAGTAGTCTCAAAAACATTAATCATACGCCCTACCAAACTATTATCTCCATTAGGACTTCTCAAATGCTCTGGTTGACTTTTAAAAATCAAACTAGGAAGCCTTCCATTATTATTAAACTCATAATACTTTCTTGTATTTGTTTTTAACTCTTCCCTATCAATTAACCCTTTTTCATTAATGCTTATTTTAACCATATCAGCCATAGTTAAAGGGTCCATATTATATAGAAAAGCTAAATGAGTAATGAGTTCACGTGCACTTTTAGTAAGAGCCTTCTCATTAAATAACCCTTTAGGCATACTACTAACTAAAGCATCAAAATCAAACATCATCTCATATGATAGAGGTAGCTTCACTTTTTTAACAATATCCTCTTCATTTTCTAACTCAAAATTACTATAACTTTTACTCTTAAAAGTCATATCAAATGGACTAGTAATATCAGTGTATCCTGCCAAACTAACACTAGGTACTTTAAAATAATTCTTTATTCGCGAGTATTCTTCCTTACCAACATTATTATAAAAAACCATATTAAAAATAGGATGATTAAAAAATTCATTCACTTGCATTGGACTATAAAGTTCATACACATAAGAGTTAACACTACCTTCCATATAATACGTCTTCATAAGCCCTACACCTTCTAGTTTTATTCTAGCATCTTTTATATTAGAAAGATTATCTCCTAAATTAGTCATCAAATGGTGATGAGTTAACTCTTCACTAATAAAATTATTACTCTTAAGTTCATTATATAAAGTATTATAAAGAGTAACAGCAGTATTTCCTATAATAGGCATATAAAGCATAGATAAAACAAGTTTATCATTTTCATTTAATAAACTCTTATTAACCACTTGATACATATCAGCTGGAAGTAAAGTTACACTCTTCATAAAACCACCATAACTTAATTGTATATTAAAGAGAGTCTTAATTCAAGAATAATTAAACAAAACGAGTTTCTGTTTTAAACCTCTTGCACAAACCACCCTATTATTATAAAATAACTTAACAAGGAGGAACAAAAATGTATAATAACGATATAGTAAATGATGTATCTATAAGAGAATGCTTTCATTCTATACTTGACTTAGCACTAGAACATAAAGAAATTAACTTACAAAAATCTGAAGAATATTTTGACATAATAAGAAGATGCTTAGGAATCGACTTTAGTGTAATTTACAACATAAATAAAGGCATAATATTCCAGACGGACTATAGTGACTACACTGAAGATTGTTTTGAAACAAACTTAAAAATTGACTATAATGGAAAAACAAAAGATGAAACTAATGTAGATTTTGAGAGTAGAATTACTAAAAAACATATGCATGAATATATAGATAAAACATTTGATTTAATAACACCAATGGTAGTTGATGGTAATTTTAACAATGAATATTATAACTATTTAAAAGAAAGAAGTATTATTTTAGAAGATTTACTACATTACTTTAAAGCATATTATCAAGTTCTACCTATAAATAGACATATGAGAAATATGAATGATAGTAAAGAAAGCGAACTACAAGAATTAAAAGAAATAATTACTATAACTAAAATTGATACATTAGAAAAAACACAAAAATTATTAAATTCTCGCCTTGAAGAAGTCAAAGCAAAAACTTTAACAATGAAATAACTCCTAGTGAGTTTTTTTATTTATCTTCTTATAACAATATTCCCACCATACATTCTAGAATAATCATTTTTAAGTTCATTAAAAACACTTCTCTTATAATTAAACACATCAGTAGTATCAACTACAACCACTTTTATATTGTACGAACTAGCCACATTAAAAAGTCGAGCACGCACCTGTGTAATATCCACATTCCCACTTAAATCTACAAAAAGAGTTTCATCTTGATAAATCATATTCATAACATATCACCTAATACCTATTATAAATAGATTTATAACATTTTCATTAAATTCGACAAAACTAGATAATAATTTCAGTTTTCTATTGAACACATCGTTTTATTTTGACATTATTTTACATTCAAAAGATTTAAAATAAAACCAAGATATTATATAATTAAATCAAGGTGATTAAAATGAGAACTTATCTTGCTATTATACTCTGTAAACTTGCAAGCCGTCTAAGTAGATTACTTACTGGAAAAGATGGAAGTGTTATTGGAGGTAAAGTAGCACTAGCGATATATCCTAAAGTTTTATCTAAAATAAAAATGCCCAAATATGTAATTGGTATTACTGGCTCTAGTGGAAAAGGAAGCACTACTGAATTAGTTGCAAGAATACTCACACAAAACGGACTAAAAGTTGTATATAATAAAAATGGTAGTAATGTAGTAAATGGAATAACAAGTCTAATTCTTACTAACTCTACATTTACTGCTAAATTTAACTGTGATGTTCTACTTATGGAATTAGATGAGCGCCACATGGCAAATAGTTTAAAGTATTTTGACTTAACACATATGCTAATTACTAATATTACAAGAGACCAACCACCTAGAAATGCACATCCAGAATTTATTCAAGATGCAATAAAAAAAGTCATAAAAGACTCCTACCATCTAATAATTAATGAAGATGACCCTCTAGTAAAAGCACTTGCTATAAATCATAAAGGTAAAGTAACAACTTATGGAATAGCCAAAAATAACTACTCTAAAAAAGTAGATTTAAATAACTTAGATGGTGCATACTGCCCACTATGTAACACAAAATTAAATTATAAATACTATCACTATGGACATTTAGGCTCTTATACTTGCCCTAATTGTGATTTTAAAAGAACTGAACCTGACTTTCTAGCACATAACATTAACGTTGTAAAAGGAACTATTTATATAAACAAAAACAAAGTAATGCTCCCATCTAACTTTTTATACTCAGTGTACTTTGTAACTGCTGCTTATGCACTAAGTATAACTTTAGGTTTAGAAAAAGAAAAAGTATTAAATACAATAAATGACGAATCATTTAAACCTAAAAGACTAAATATATACAATTTTGAAAATAGATTATGGCAAATGTTAGCAAGTAAAAATGAAAACAACCTAAGTTACAAACAATCACTAGATTTTATAGTAAATGAACCTGGAAAGAAAACTGTAATATTAGGATTCGATAACTCAAGTAGACGCTACACTGAAAATGATATATCTTGGCTTTGGGATATTGAATTTGAAGAACTTGCACATAAATCAATAGACAAAATACTTTTAATAGGAAGATTTAAGTACGACCTATTAACTAGACTAGAATACACAAATATTGACAAAAAGAAAATAATATTAATTAACGATTTACAAACAGACTTATTATCTGCACTAAAAAACAAAACAAAAGGAAATATCTACAGTTGTGTATGTTTTGACAAAGAAATAGAACTAAAAGAACTACTAAAGAAAGGCGGTTACACTAATGCAAAAAATTAAAATTGCCCATCTCTATTACGACTTAATGAATTTATATGGTGAAAATGGAAATGTAAGAGCATTAAAAAGATTTGCTGAAAGACAAGATATAAAATGTGAAATACACTTTCTTACAATAGGAGATAAAATTGACTTTAATGATTATGACATATTCTATATGGGTATGGGTACTGAAAAAAGTGAACTACTTGTCCTAAAAGACATACTAAAATACAAAGAACAAATACAAGAATCAATAAAAAAAGGAAAACACTTTTTAATAACTGGAAATTCCATGGAACTCTTTGGTAGCTACATAATAAACCAAAATAAAGAAAAATATGACGCACTAAATATATTTCCATATTACACTATTCATCAAGACATTAGAATAGTCGGAAGTACAGTTGCAAAAACTAAATTAATAAAAGAAAAAATAATAGGATTTCAAAATAGATGTGGACTAATTTATAATTTAGATAGACCCTTATTTAAAGTGTTAAATGGTTCATCAGGCAATTTAAATGTAGACAAAGAAGGATATAAATATATGAATTTTTATGCAACTTATCTTTTAGGTCCACTTTTTATAAGAAATCCATACTTTACTAATTACATAATAAAGAATGTAATAAAACAAAAAAATAAAAAATACAAATTTAAAATGTACAACAGAACCACAGAAATAAAAGCATATAACACTTACTTAGAAAATTTTAATATTAACTAAAAGAAGACCTCAAAAGTCTTCCTTTATTATACTCCAAGCTCAGTTTTAATATCATCTACGCCTTTAACATATTTAACATTTCTTCCATTACTAATTTTAATTAAAGTCGCATCACTTATCTTTAACTCACTTGGACTTTGTGCAGATGGATTATCTTCTTCACTCACTACACTTTTATTCATATCATTTCCTAAATTAACTGCATATATAGGTAACTTACCATCTTTTTTATCATTATATAAATTTTCTAAACTTCTTAAATAAATACTATCTTCACTATCAAAATCAGCTAATAACACATAATATTCACTATCTGCTCTATTAAAAGTCATACCAGCTAAAATATTATCATAACTAATAGTAGCATTACCAACACTAGGTTTAGTATATCCTAAATCAAACCATCCAAGCTTTTTAGCACCCAATGTAAGAGCATACATAACTAATATTATAATAACAATACTCAAAACAACTATTATAGCCCCTTTAATATCCACTTCATCATTTACACTTTTTTTAATTTTTTTTGCCATAATCAAAACCTCATAAATATATTACCACAAAAATAAGAAAGTAACAATAATGTTTCATTCTTTAATTTCAAAATAATTTCCACTATCTAAATACAAAATCCCTTTTTTATCTCCCAATTGATTTCTTATTTTATTATAATTATCCAGTTCATTAACTTTAGTTAAAGTAATATATACTTCATTTCCATCATTCATATACAACAAAAATCTATCATTATCAAATGTAGTAGGAGTATATTCTATCTCACTTATTTTTACTATTACATCTTCATCAAGCCTTGAAAATCTTTTGAGCATTTTATCAAGTGTTTCATCTGGGACATAATTGATTAACACAGGCACACATCTATTTATATCTAAATCTGTTACTTTTTCTAGTGTATCTAAAACATATTCTCCGCTGCTTCTTATTTGAAACAAAACTTTATATTCTTCAATTATTATTTCTAATTTAAATCCCCATTTCTTCTTTACCAGAGCATTTTTTACTAAAGATAAAGATTTGATTTTCTTTTCTGTTTTTGAAGACAAAGTTTTAACAAATGATGGATAATTTTCAAGTTTTGCAGTTTCTATTATCTCTTCATCTGTCAAATAATTTGTTCCTTTAATTACAATATTTTTTATAGGCACTTGTGATATATAATATATTATAAAAATTAATACACACAAAAAAAGTAAAAATTTAAAGAATTTTTTAAAATTAAATTTTCTTCTTTTCACCCTTTTTATCTTCATAAGTGCTCCCTACTATAAATAAATTATAAATCTATTTTTTCATTTCTTCAACTATTATTGTTGACGCATTTAATTTCGGTATTAATGAAAGTTTCAGTTTAATTTCTTTTTCATTTTTAATAACCTTATCTATTGCTTTATTTAAGTTTTCTGTATTTAAGTCTTTTTGTTCTAACATCACACTTACTCCTTTTTCCTTTAAATCTAATGCATTATAGTATTGATGATTATTTGCTACATATGGTGATGGTATTAAAATTGAAGGAATTTCACATGCAATTATTTCACTAATTGTACTTGCCCCTGCACGAGAGATTATTAAATCACTTGATTTCATAAGTCCACTTAATTCATTATAAAATGGAACTATTTTTACACTTTTTGGAACTTTAAGATTTTTAAACTCTTCATAACTAGATTTGCCTGTAATAAGTAATACTTCATAATTCTCGTTTTTATAGTTTTCTAGAAAATCACTTAACATTTTATTTATAACCTCACTACCTAAACTCCCCATTACTATAAGCATTAATTTTTTATCTTTAGAAAATCCAAGTTTTGTTTTGTCATGAGCAGGTGTATTTATTGTTTTTTCAGCACATGGATTTCCTGATAATATCACTTTACTCTTAAATTCTTTTTTACTTTCTTCAAATGATACAAAAGTAACACTCGCATATTTTGATAATAGTTTGTTAGTTTTTCCTGGGAGCTTATTTTGTTCATGTATAGCAGTTTTTATTTTATATTTGTTAGCTGCCATTAAAACTGGAAATGTAACGTAACCTCCAAATCCTATTACATAATCTGGTTTAAACTCTTTCATTATTTTTTTGCATTCCCTATAAGATGAAATTATACATTTTATATTTTTGATGTCTCTTAATATATTTTTAGAAAGACCATATATTTCTACACTTTTATAAGGTATTCCAAGTGATGGCACTATTTCACTTTCCATTCTATTTTTAGTACCTATATATAGCACTTCATTATTTTTATCTTCAAGTAGTTTTTCTACTACTCCTAAAGCGGGATAAATATGTCCCCCAGTACCTCCAGCACTTACTATAACTTTCATATAGAATCACCTTCTTTATAGTTATTTTACCATATTATATGTTCAAAATTAATAATTTTGACAAGTACTTTACAAAAAGAGTAAAAGTTATTTTTTAACCTTTACTCTTACATATTTATCCATATCTATATATTTTAAGAATTTTTGTGTATCTTCTTTTAAATCATTACCCCAAATGCCTATTTCTCTAGGAGAACCTATGTATATATCATTTTCTGGAAGTTCTAATAATTTTTTTGAATCACTCCCGTCAACTGGATGACCATATCCATTATCCCAACCATAATAGTCTACAGGCATACTTTCCATAACTCTAAAGATTATTCTTCTAAAAAATCCAGGGGAAGTTAGTGGAAATATTGAACCACTTACTCCAAGAGGACTATTAATGTCTTTTAATTTTATCTTAATATATATTAATTCATTATTTTCTTCAACCAAAAAGAATGTATTTAATTTAACACTATAATTATTTTTTTCTAAAATATCAATTAAATTATATATAAGTGCACCTCTATTTAAAACTTGAGTATGGTCGTGCGCACAAGAATAAGCCAGATTAACGTGAATTGTTATGAATTTTCTTTCTTCATTTCTTTCTAATTTGTAGTATCTTTTAGGATTATTTGTTACAAAACTATTCGGACATATTCTAGAACCTGTTACTGACTTTATTACTTTTCTAGTTACACTAGGAAAAGTTATTCCTCTTCTTAATTCATTTCTAAGTTCAAACATTTGACTAATATTTTCATTATACCCACTTATTAAATATCTTTTGGCTTTTTCAAAACTCATAGTGTAAAAAGATTCATCGCCTACTTTCATACTAGAAACACCGCCAAAACAGTCATAGTTTATTGCTGGTCCACTTTGTATGTAATCTTTAAGTTCAAATAGATTTCTAAAGCTAGCTTCATACCAAATAGAATTATCTTTTTTATAAGGCTCAGTTAATACACTTTTATATTTTAAAAGTTGTTGTTTTTTTTCTTCTGTAGTCATTAGTTTCTAAAACCCATTCTCTTATAATATTTTTTTGCAGCAGTTTCAAATGTTTCGTATATTTGTCTTTCTTTTCTAGTGCCATTATTACTATAATATTCTTGTAGTGCAGTTCTAATATGTTCTAGGTATTCATAATCTTTTGCTTGTACAAAATCTAAGTCAAGAATTACTTCTGGAGTATAAACTTTGTCATTCAAATAATTTCTTATTTTCGTTGCATCACTTGTAGTTACTGCATCAATTACCGTTAGTTCTCCTTCATTTCCTCCATATGTAGCCTGAGCAGTTCTAAATGCAAGTATAAAGTTATACCACTCTGGATAATTTTTTAAAATAGCCTTTTCTACATTAGGATCATACCCTACATAAAATGGTACTAATCTTTGAAGAACTGAACCTTCAATTGCTTCTCTCGTTCCATGATTTCTTGTTCCACCACGTCCATTTGTATTTCCTGCTGCGATTACTCTAAAGTTAGGGTGTCTAAGTACTCTTTCTCCATTTGCAAAAGTGTAATAGTCTTCACTGTGTCTTAAGAAAGGGTTTAAAACAATATTTGCTTTTGCATTTCCGTTATCCATTTCATCTATAAAAGCAAGTTTCCCAAGTTGATAGCACTCATGCATACTACTAGGTTTAAAGTTTCCCAAAAATGGTTCAGCACCTGTTACTTGATATTCTTCATTTATATAACCAGTGTTTATGTATGGTAACTCTAATAAATCTGATAAAAGAGCTACTAGCATTGATTTACCACCACCAGATGGCCCATATAAGTAAGGTGGACACTCTTCTATTAAGGCTGATACAATTTTTATTGTTTCACTATGGTAAAGCATTCCTTTTTCTTCAATATTTCTTTGCATCTTTTCTTTTAGTTCATTTATTCTAGAAGTAAAACTTCTTTTTCTATCAAAAAATCTATTAACTGTGTAGTCTACATTTTCAAAAGATTTATATATTGTAGGTGCACCAGAGCCTGCAGTAAAAAGACTAGAAGCAGTTACTTGTACATCAGGATTAGGACTAGTCATCTTTATTTTAGCAAGTTGTTTTGAAGCTTCACTAATCATATTCAACACCTCTTTTGTAGGTGCCATATTATTTACTAATTCTTGTAAATGGGGTTGGTCTTTAACAAATGTATCAAGTTTAGATAATTGTTCTTGACCTAATTTGCTAATTTCTGTACTTTTAGCTAATGCTACTGATGAAATAGAAGTTTCTAAATTCATTAAACTTGAAACTATTCTATTTTTTTCTTCATTTAACGTAGATAAAATAACTTGAATTTCTGTACTCGTTTCACTATCTATTTCTTTTCTCTTTAATATCTTATAGGTATCTATTTCTGTCTTAACTTCCTCAACATAATTTTTTAAACTATTAGTTTCTTCTTCTATAGATTGCAAATATTTTTTTAGTGAATCATTATTCACACTTATAAGGTCGCTTCTATAACTATCTACTTTGGCTTTAAGAGAAGAAGACAATTTATTAGCTCTTTTTGTTAAACCTTCAAGATTTTGAATAAATCCTTCAGCACCTCTTACTTTTTCATGAAGCATATCAAGAGTTGTTTCATCTATATCATATATTCCGTCCTTTTTATTTAGAAATTCAGTTGTAGTTTTTATTAATTTATCTATATCTTTCTCAAAAACTATTTTGTTTAGAAAATCTATAAGAGCAAAGTTATAATTTATTTCACTTGTATATCTACTTCTAATACTAATTAGAAAATTAATTATTTTTTCGAAATTTTCTTTACTTAAATTTAAACTAGTGATAGTTTCCATTGTTGTGTAAAAGTTTGTACTATCTAAAAACATACGATAAAAATTTAAATTAAACAATTCTTTTTCAATTAATCCATCATAATTAAATAGACTTAAGAATAAATCAAAATTAGAATAACCTTTCGTTTTTCCATCAATATATACTTGGTCAAACACGTCTTTTACTCTAATTATAAAATCTGATAGCATTTCATTATATTCAACATTTAAGTCTAAATATTTTTTTAATACTTCTATTAGTAATTCTTCTTCATAAAAAGGATTTTTAGTTTCTCCTAATATTATTCTATTTATATAATCTATTACTTGTTCTTTTGCCCTGTAATCACATATTGTATCTTTCATTTTTAATACTTCATCACAGGCTAATTCTAACTTAGTTTTTTCTCTTTCTTCTTTTTTAAAAATTGCCATTATTTTGTCCTCCTTAATAATAATTTTAATTCAAATTCATTTAATAGTTGATATCCTTTGTCATTTTCCTCTACTTCATTTAAAACTTCTTGTATGCTATTTGGTTCTAAATTTTCCAAAGTATTAGCATTTACTTTATATATTTTATAGAAATGATTACCTGCTAATTCACTTTTGTATAGTCCTCTACCTAAAAGCGATGGGATAAATGAAGTTTCTCTAATTATATAATTTTCTTCTTCACATCTTACTAAATAAAGATTAGTTATTTTCTTTTCTTCCAAAGATGTAATGTTTAATTTACCTTTAATTCCTCGGTAATTATCTTTTGATAAAGTTTCTACCATAGTTTCAGTAATACTTATATGCGTACCACTTGTGTTTATTTTAAAGTCAGTAATTTTAGTAACACTCTGTTCAATTTCATTTGTCGTTAGTGTATTTGTTACAACTCTTGCATCACCCCAAGGGAGCACTACACATTTACCATTTATACCCATGAGTTTAAATATTTCTTCATATGGATTATTTTCTAATATTTTTAAGTCTTTTTGTTTTTTATAAATGCACTCGCCATCAACATATAGAGTAGTACTACTAAATCCCTTATTACCATTAACTATATATTCAATATCACCTACTAGTTTTTCTTGTGGTGAGGAAAATTCTATCTTCAAAGGATTATCTTCTATAATATTTATTACAAGTTCATGAAACTGATTAAATATTCCAGGAAATATAAATATTCTTTTATTAAAGTCTTCGTCATAAGAATACTCAAATGGAAAATTTTTACTTAACCCGTCTTCAGTACCAATTAAAGCAAATGTTTTATTTATACCTTTAAGAGTTTTTAATTCTACATTTCTATTTATAAATTTTAATATATCTTCTAATACATACTTAAGCATTTTAAAGTACATTTCATTTTCTTTTATTTTGTAATTTATTTTTCTATTTTTAGTAGATATACTACCTATTTCTTTTTTTAATTCGTCTAACTTTAAATCTTCCACTTTTGTAGTTAAAAAACTTAATGTTTCATTATCTATTAAAATATCTCTTGTCTTTGATTCAGTTTCATACACTCTTCTTACAATTTCATAAAAGTGCAAAAATTCTTTATCAATTCCAGAATAACAAAGTGTTTTTACTCCATCATCATACACACATACTATAGTAGGTACTCCGACATTGGTATCTTTTGTCATCATTAAACTTGTAAGAGATATTGCTTTTATATTTTTAATTTTATTTATTTCTAATAGTTTTTCATCTTGATGAATATATTCCATAAAAGTTCCCCCTAACTACAGTCTATTTTAACACGAGAGTATTTTATAAGCAAATAAAAAGAAAGAATTTTCATTTATTTATAATATCATTAATTGCATTAAATAAACTATTTATAATATACTTGTCCTCTAATATATTTATACTGAATGTCTTACTTCCTGCATAATTGATACTTGCTCCACAATGATAAACTACGTTTTTATCTATTATTATATACCTATCATGAAATGAGTTATCACAAAAAACAGTTAAATTGTTATATTGCTCATTGTATTTTTTTATATCCGTTTTTGTTAATAAACCACATTTTTTTACAATTAATATTACATTAACATCTAATCCTCTAATCATATCTAACACTGACTTGTCGGCATATCCATCTATTATAACTAAGTTTTGCTTTGCTTCTTTAAATATACTTATTATTTTAGAATACGCATCATATATTTGTCCTTTAAAATATATTTCGTTAATTATTTTCTTTTCTTCAAACTTAGAAAAAGCAATTTCTAGCATATCAAGTCTTTTGCTATCTTTGAATACTAAGTCATTTACATATTTTTGTTCAATTAAACTTGTAGAGATATATTTTCTCATAGATACAAAAGCGTCCATTATTCTAATACTAACTTCTACTGCAGTTTTTGACTTTAATATTGTTGCTATCATAGCAACACCCTGTTCTGTAAAAACTCTAGGATTTTTAAATTTTCCACCACGAGTTTCTATATTTTTTTGGTCAAAATTTTTGACCAAAAAATTTTGGCTTTCTTCATCATTTAATATCCATGAAAATCTTTCAGGAAACTTTTCTATATTATTTTTTACAGCCTGATTAATTTCTTTAGTACCATTTTTACAACCAAAAAGATATGCCAAATCACTATCTAAAATTACTTGGACTCCTCTAATTTCATAAATTAAATCTTCTATATTTTTTCCTATAATTCTTGGATTTGAAACTACTTTTCTTGGTGTCGTAATCTCTTCTTTTCTTTCAAAACTTTCAATTATTTTACTACTTATTTCTAATTGATTTTTTGTATTTAAAACAGTTAATAAAATTTGAAATCCTTCTTTTGTTAAAGCATAAGGTGTTCTTCTTAAACCCATTTTTTCATTTTTGGACATCACAATTTGTGACTTCCATTCATTAAAAGACTTTCTATATATACTTTTATTTTTGACATTTTACAATTATATTCAAATTCTTTTGGTTCTTCTATTCCATATATTTTTTCAAATGATATTCCACTGTCTTTAGGCTCGATTAGATTCATTATAAGGCTTCTATACATTTCTATTTCTTCATGTATATTATTATTTCCAAAATCTCCACTAAATATAGTTTTCTTTAGTGATAGTACTTTAGAGTATTCTTTTTTATAAGCGTCTAGCATTTTTAATCTATAGTCATCCTCATTTAAATCTTTTCTATTTAAAACAACAACATTATCACTTATATTTGCAATGCTAGTTATTATTTTTTCTTTTACAAATAGTCTTTTTAACATTTCTTTTATATTCATAATAATTACCCCTAAAAATTATTAAATATAGTACCATGTAATACAATTAAAATCAATTGTATTTTTTTAAATAATATCATAATAGTTGTACTTACAAATAAATATGATTTCCCACAACTAATAGAACTAGAAGATAATACTTACTTATTGTGCCTTCGTTAATTCTTTTAGTTTCAATTTTATATAAAGTTGCTAAGTCGCTATCTAAAATTACGAGCTTTCCTCTTATTTCGTAAATAAAATAATTTATATTTTCTTTTTCAATTACATTATTCATAAATGTTCCTTATAAAGAAACTAAACATTTTTTGCACTATTTTATTAATCTTTTTACATTTTTAATAGCATTTTTCTCTAATCTTGATACTTGTGCTTGACTTATATTTAATTCATTTGCTATTTCCATTTGTGTTTTACCTATTATAAATCTACTTATTAATATATTTTTTTCTCTTTCTTTTATTTTTTGTAATGCCCTTCTCATACTTATAAGAGCATCTATATCTTTGTTTTCTGTCTTGTCTTCTATTTGGTCCATAAGATAGATTGTATCTCCTCCATCATTATAAATTGGGTCAAATAAACTCATTGGTTCTTTTAGGCTCATTAAGGCTTCTCTTACTTCATACTCACTTGCACCTAAATGTTTGCTAATTGTGCTAGTAGATGGCTCTTTCCCGTGTTCAATTAGATACTCTTCTTTAAATTTCATTATTTTATAAGATAAATCTTTTATACTTCTACTTATTCTTACTGAGTTATTATCTCTTATATATCTTTTTATTTCTCCTTCTATCATCAATACTGCATAAGTACTAAACATCACTTCATGACTTAAATCAAAATTTTCTATTGCTTTTATAAGACCAATACAACCTATTTGGAATAAGTCGTCCATATTATCTGTTTTATTTTGATATTTTTTAAGAATAGATAAAACTAATTTTAAGTTTCCATTTACTAGTTCATCTTTTACTTCTTTTTCGCCTTGCTGATATCTTTTAAATAATTCAAACATTTCATCTTTTTTTAATACTTTTAGTTTACTTGTATTTATTCCTGTAATTTCTACTTTGTTTTTTGCCATTTAAAAAGCTCCTTTCTAATCTATATTGTTAGAAAGGACCCTATTTTATACATTTATATTTTCATTAATTCTTTTAGTTTTTTTATTGCTTTTTTTTCTATTCTTGAGATGTAAGACTGACTTATTCCTAACATATCAGCAACTTCTTTTTGAGTGTATTCTTCACTTCCATTTAAGCCATAGCGAAGAGTTATTATTTCTTTGTCTCTATCACTAAGTTTTTCTATTTCTTTAGATAGTACTTCTTTATCTACAACATCTTCATATTCTTTTTCAACTATGTTCCCGTCAGTTCCAAGAACATCTTCTAAGTGTAATTCATTCCCATCTCCATCTAAGTTAATCGAGTCTTCAAAACTTATTTCTACTTTTCTTCTTTTGTTTTTTCTTAAAAACATTAAGATTTCATTATCTATACAACGGCTAGCATATGTAGCAAGTTTTATATTTTTATCGAGTTTATATGTCTTTACTCCTTTTATTAATCCAATAGTGCCTATACTTACTAAGTCTTCTAAATCGTACATAGTGTTATCATATTTTTTTGCTAAGAATACAACTAGTCTAATGTTGTGCTCGATTAGTTTGTTTCTAGCAGATATATCTCCATTTTGACTTTTTAAAACAAGACTTTCTTCCTCTTCTTTTGGTAAGGGTGGTGGTAAGAGGTCAGTGCTTCCTAAGTAGAAGCATTTGTTTTCATCCTTAAATAGTTTTTTTAATAATTCAAATATTTTTTTCATTTATTCCTCCAATAGTAAATAATTTAAAATACAATCAATTCCATTCATCTTAATTTTGTCTTTTGTTACTCCTACTACTACATCAGTTTTAATTCCAAGTCCTTCAATATAAAGTTTGTCTACGTTAATACATTTTAGAAGTCCGTGGGTACTTACACTTTCATAAGGGACAAGAAAATAATTTGTTTCATCCATGTAGGAGGCTAAAACTCGTGAATTAGTTATTATTACTTTTCTTTTTTTGTAGGGGTCTAAAAGTGTATTCCCTGTGTCTAGAAAACCATTTAGCCTTACAATCTTTTTGTTTTTTAAGTACACATCAACTTTATAATTATAACTATTTACCTCTTTTATTTTTTTCATTTCTTTGGTGTATATTAACAAGATTATAGGAGAAGCAATTAGTACAAATAAGTAGTTTATTCCCATTCCTTTATGATAGAAAACCATGCCTATATTTTTGTAACTTAATTCTATATTTAAATAATACAAAAATCCTCCTAAAATTATGCTTGTAATATAGAAATAAAATAAATTTGTAAGTATGTATTTTATATCTTTTATACCAAATGTTGCTAATATTATTATTATACTTAAAATAATTTTTACTAGAAATAATGTGAGTGTTGTAAAAGGTATAAACAAAACAATTATTGTAATGCTTCCTATAAGGGCTCCTAAAGTGATTCTTAGTAACTTTACATTTCTTTTTAGGACTACCGAGACGGTTAATAGTAATATAAAGTCAAAAGCAAAATTAAGAAATAATACTAAGTCTAAATATATTTTCATAGTATCACCAAGTTTAGTATAGAAAAAAAACGACTGTTATTTTGTCGTTTTGTGTACTTGTTTTATAATTTTTTTATATATTTTTTTCCTTGTGTGATTGCTATTTTTTCTTCTTCTAATTGACTTCTCATTAAGTCTCTTTGAAATTCTGGTAATATTAGTTGTTCCATTTCAGTTTCTTGTTTTAATTCTTTAGGACTAGAAACTATTTCTTCTAAAACTTCTGCTTCTTTTTCTAATTCACCTAGTTCGTCTAATAATTCTTTCCACCATTCTTCATAATTTATAACTGCACTCATAAGTAATCTAAATTTAAAGTAATTAAAGTGTCCTTCATCATATATAAATGCATAGTAGAATGATGTTAGTGGTTCTTTAGAAACTTTGTATTCAGAATATTTTAAGTTATCTCTATAAACATACAAATTATCTAGTTCGTTAATACAATTTCTTGTGTGTGAAATAATTTGTTTATTTTTTAGAACACTGTTTAAGAATTCGATTTCATCTCCTACTTTAATAAATTTAGATAATGCTTCTTTTTTATTTATATAATTTTCATATTCTTTATAGATTACTTTTAAAAACCTTATTTGTCCATTCGCACGGTAAACAATCATAGGAGAAATTATTTTATTTAAATTTAAATTTGAATTAATATGTTTTAATAAAGTTTTCTCATCTTCAAAAGAAGTGGTAAGTTTATCAATTTTTTCTAATGTTGAAGGACTAGCTAGTTTTTTATATTTTTTATATCTTATTGTTTTATTTGGTTCATCAACTATTAAATCTCCTAGAAAATACTTTGATTTATTATTTTTGTTATTTTCACTTATTTCTTTGCGTATTTCATATAATGTATATTTATTTCTAAAATGCACTTCTACTGTTTCTTCTAAAGAAACTAATGTATATCTGTTGACAACTTTCTTTTTCATCATATTACCCCACTTAATATAAACATATGATAACATAATGTGTCTATTAATGCAAAATATTTTAGAACTTTTTATTTATGTTTAATTACAATACATTTTCTTCAATATTAAAGACTGTTAACATTGTCAACAGTCTTAATGATTAGAATACCTTATATATTTAATTTATTTATTTTCTGTTACTTTTCTTGTTTGTCCTGTAGGAGTCCATCCATCTAATTTTTCTTCAGTACTCCATTTGTATTGATATGAAGTTACTTTTTTATTTTTTGCTTCAGCTTTGTAAGAACTTTCTACTACTGTTGTGTAGCAAGATTTATCCTTTAATTCTCCTCCATTTGGACAAGTCAATACTGTTGTTCCATCAGTTTTTGAAGCTAAGTAACTGTATGAATTATTAATTGTACATTTTCCATCTGATGTTATATTTCCGCCTTTTGGACAATACTTTGTATTAGTATCTTTGTAAGCTAAATATGAATCTAATGTTAATGTTGTTCCATAACATTTACCATCTCTTGTTGGTGTTTCACCATTTAAACAATAATAGTTTGGTGTTCCTTGTACTGTAGTTGTATTTCCAGCTGTTGTAACATAATTTGGTGTTCCTTGTGCTGTACATGTTTTAGAACCACTATATCCTTTTGGACAAGTATAAGTAGTTGTTTTATAAGAATATGTGTTATAATAAACTCTCTTTGGACATAAAGCATGGTTACTACATGTGTATTCATATCCTGAACTTATTAAAGTATAACCTGAACCTTTTGTTGCTGTTGTTTTAATTGTATTAGTTTTTGTTTTAGCAGTACCTGCTACTGTACAAGTAGCCGAACTTTGAACTGTTCCATTTGGACAAGTATAATTTTTAATATATTTAGTTCCTTGTGTTGTTGTTGTGCATATTGGGCTATTTTGAACTGTTCCATTTGGACATGTATAACTTCTTACTGATGCATTATAAATATTTGGTCTTGATGTTGTTGAATAACATATTCCATTTACTGGTTTTGTACCATTTAAGCAATAGTCTCCACCAATTGACATGGATGCTGGATATGATGATATATCTGTTACATAACATTTACCATCATTTCTTAGTTCTCCACCTTTTGGACAATATAATTGTCCTTTTTCAGTTGTTTCAGTTGCTTTATAGCTATTAGTTTTGTAAATATAGCAAGTTCCGTCTTTTAGTTCTCCACCTTTTGGACAACTATATGTAGTTTTATTTGAAGTTACTGGTTTTTTAAATTGATATTCTAGTGTTTCTTTGGCTTGTTCACATTCTTCACAGTATGTATAACATCCTAATGTTTTTTCAACATAATTCTTTTCTGTTGGACATACTAGATTCACTTTTAATGTGTAATCATCTTTATTTTTCTTTACTTGTACGTAAGAGGCAGATGTATCACAGTCATTACCATCTTGGTCTACGAATGGTAAAATGATATTTTTATTTATCATTTCTTGTAAAGTCATTTCAGATGTATCACCAATATTTTTTGGTAATCTTTCATCTGTATAATAACTTTCTGCTGCATCTTGCATATATTTTATATTTTCCCTAAATACATTACTATAGAATGGTTTCATATTTGGGACTTTTGGAAATAACCACATTAGAAGTAGTACAAATACTACTAGAAATATAGCTTTAATTATTATATCTTTCCAGTTCATTCCTGGATTTTTTTCACTACTATACATTTTCTTTTCCCCCTAACTATTTTAATGTAAGACTATTTGCGTCTCTTTTATTTATAGCATTTGTCTGATACATTGCATATAAATCACTGCTTGATTTATCTAAAGTTATTTTTGTTCCATCTTCTAGTGTTGTAGGACAATCTTCATAGTTTGCCATGTTTAATATTTCAGTAAATGTTATATTTTCCATAGTTAATGGATTTTCTATTACTAATTTATCACTATCACCTACTAATGGACTAGTATTCAAAAACATTAAGTCTATCATTGCTTCCATTCCTGGAGTTTCTAAAGTGTAGGCATTTATTTCTCTACCAGTATTACCATGTAATATCCAAGACTGCATAAATAACTCTACAAATTCTTTTCTATATTTAGATACATCCCCTGCTGCATTTATTATCATTGAACTTCTTAATGAAGTAATTTTTGAAGCTAATTTTTGTCCTAAACTTTCATCTATAAAGAATACACTATAATCTACTAATACTTCACTTTTCTCTCTTGTTGTTTTTACTTCATTTAATATATCTACTGAAGCAGCCATTTCACAAAACATTAAATCATTTATTGTGTCTATTGTAAATGAAGCTCTGTCAAGTGATGCATCTTCAACTATTCCACCATTTAGCTGTTTTAAATCTTCTATAACATCATCAACTGTTTTACCTGAGTTAGGTGCTAATACATTATAATAATTTTCTACTATGTAATTAGCTCTTCTAGCTACTTGTTCTTCATCATTAATATCTGTTAATGCAGGTATATTTGAATTGATATTATTTTGGCTATTGTTATTATCATTGCTATTTGAATTAGTATTATTGTTATTATCGTTGTTATTTGAATTAGTATTATTGTTATTATTTGAATTTTGGTCGATATTTTCACTAATTGTTGGTTCAGCACTTTCAATTATACCTAATGAAGGGTCAATACTAGGAGTTTCTTTTAAATCTAATGAATTACTTGCATCAGGATTCTTATCAACTGTGTTATTTTTATTCATAGCTGAAGCTGCCATTTTAACTCCACTAAAACTTAATACACCAACTCCTGCTAACCCTGCTAAAGTTAATGCTGTTTCCTTTTTATGACTTGAAATAAATTCTCCTAAGTTAAATTTATCTTCTAGACTAAAATCACAATTCTTTTCAATAGATTTTATTAGTTCTTTTAAATTTTCATTTTCTTTATCTATTCTATTTTGTAAATTTTGTTTTCTACTTTCACTTGTAGCTCTATTTAAAGAGTCATTTAACTTATCAAGATTAGTATTTGAATTTTTTATTTGTCCTAAATAATCTACCGCTTTTTGATATTTAGCATTTAGATTATTTAATTTTTTGTTTATTTTTTTTGCTTGTTTCTCTTCTTCCTTTGATTTACTTGGATTTCCTACAATTGTTTTAAGTTCAACGTTTAAAGATGTAATTTTTGCTTCTAATTCATCTTTATAATTTTGTAATTTTGTTTCCATTTCACTATTCATATTTATTACCCCCTTTGTGAAATACGAGTGTATTATATAATACAAAACAAAAAAAGTCAACATATTTTGACTAATTTTTGTAATTTATTTTGTACGATACTATTTTATTAGCTTAGCATTTCAGTTATGCTTATTATTTTTAATTCTTTTCCTTCTATAAAATTAATAGTCGCACTTAACTCTTTTAATGTGCTATTGTTTTCTTTATATACATAGAATTCGCCTTTTTCTAGACTGTTTTTAGTATTTAATAATATATCTTTTGTATAAATATTCTTTGTTTTTAAACTATTAACATTTTCTTTTTTACACATAGGAAGTATATCTTTAATACCTAAGTTTATACAATATTTTCTAGGGTTACTTTCAAAATTTTTCATGATTTTTAAGTATTTTTTAAAATCATTTTCTTCTACTCCACCATAGATTATTTCATAACCATTTTTATAGAGTTTATTCATTAAGTCTTTATGTGTTTCTAAAACACTACCTGTAACAATCATATTGAGTTTTACTTTTTTTTGTTCAGAAATTTTAGTTATTTGGTCTAGTAGTGAACCATCATTAATATTTATAAATAAACTAACATTTTTTTTAGAATCATTTCCTCTTATTATATAATTGTCTAAAGTAGTACTTAAATTTACTTTACATTCTACTGGGCTATATACCATTAAATCTTCATTATATCCCACTCCTTGCATGGCAGAATAAGATTCAGTTACATTTACCTCAATTCCACTTACACCTAATACCACTCCATCACTTGTTATATATCCTTCTTTGCATCCAGTGTTTACTTTTTCTTTGTATTTTTCAATATTTATCATTACTGGATCTTTACTATTCATTATTTTTGTTACTTTTTCAGTGTAATAAAAACTAAAGCATGTTAATGCGATTAATCCTATATATTCAAAGTATTTTTTCAAAATAACCACCTACAAAATTATACGCCAGTGATTTTATTTTAGAAATAATTTTTATATTTTAAGTGCTCTTTTTAGTATTTTATCTTTTTTAGTGTAGTCTTTTGGATCTTTTCTTTCTAGTTCACTTTTATAAATGTCAGCGTCTTTTACTGTTTGATGTCTTGTTACTTTTTGACAATTAAAACAATATGCATATTTGAATCCTTTGATTTTTGTAACTTGTCTATTTACTTTTATAGGATAAATATTACCGCATATACTACATATTAAATCATTATTTGACTTAGTTTGATTTTTCATTTTGAGCCCCTAGGAAATGAAATATATTTTTATTATATCTTTTTTATAGTTAAAATTCTACTATTAGTTATAAAATAAATTGCTAAGTCTTACTTCTAAAAGTAATGGACACTTTTAAAAATAAGTTTCCATTACTTTTAGAAAAGAGCTTTCCATTACTTTTAGAATATATATCAACAAATAATTATTTATATCTTTAATAGACAATTTCCATTACTTTTAGAATATGTTAAAATATCC
>CAYWED010000010.1:0-28178 GCA_964457135.1 uncultured Muribaculaceae bacterium | reverse complement strand
AAGACTAATTGCCCATTATAAAAAATGCGGGCACTTTGAATTTTATTTTAGGTATTAAAAAAATACACTAGATAATTATTAGGTTTTAGAGTATTATAATTATTAGGTTAAATATATGTTTTCTAAAGAAAGAGGAAACATGAAATTAAAAGAACGATTAGAATATGATAAACCAAGAGAAAAACTAAGTAACTTTGGAGTATCTACTTTAACTGATAGTGAACTATTAGCAATACTACTTAGAACTGGCAGTAAAAATGAATCAGTAATGGATTTATCTACTAGAATATTAAAAGAAATAGGTGGTCTTAATAATCTTAGCCAAATGAGTCTTAGTATGTTACTAAAAATAAAAGGAATAAAATTATCAAAAGCATCTATCATTATGTCAGCATTTGAACTAGGAAAAAGAGTGCACAAGAAAACTGAAAAGAAATTAAAATTAAACAGTACAGAAGAAATATTTAACTATTATAGATATGAATTTACAAATGCTAAACAAGAAAGTTTTCATATACTTTTATATGACACAAAAATGAATCTAATTCTAAAAAAAGAAATATATAAAGGTACAATAGACAGTGTAAACGTACACCCTCGTGAAATATTCAAGGAAGCTATAAAAGAAAGTGCATCATTTCTTATAGTAATGCACAACCACCCATCAGGAGACACTACTCCAAGCGAAGAAGATAAAGAAATAACAAATAGGCTCATAGAAGCAGGAGAATTAATAGGAATAAAACTTTTAGACCATATAATAATAAGCAGTGAATCATACTATAGTTTTTATGAAAATAGTTTTAAAAATTAACTTTAAACATAAAATATATTAGGTGAAACTATGAGTAAAAAAGATGAATTTAAAGAATTCGCGCGCACTAACAAACAATTTTCATCACTAGTAAACAGTGGCAAAACAACTTGGCAAAAACTGTATGAAACATTTGATATTTATGGTGCTGAAAGTGATATATGGGAAAAATTTAAAGAACAAAAATCTACTGAATCAAAAACTAGTGATGGAGTAAAAAGCATATTAAATAACCTTAAAAACATAGACATGGACAAACTTGAAGAAAATATAGGCTCACTACAAAAAGCATTAGGATTTTTAGAAGAAATAGTTTTATCTAGAGAAGAGAAAAAAGAAGAAAAAAGAGAAAGGAAAAAGAAAAACACTACAATTGAAAGGTTTTTTGATGATTAATGAGATATGTTATTAGAGAAAAATTATATAGTGATCCAAATAATATAAGATACTTAAGAGAAAATTCTGCTTGGTATAAACGTCTTTCGAGAAGAGAACCAATAGAAAATATGATAAATGAAATGAAAGAAAGATATGGTTTAAGATTCAAAGACAAAGTAGAAAAAGTAAGTACAGGAATGGACTTAATAAATGCATTTTTAAATGTTACGAAAGAATAAATTTACTGTTTTTAGTGTCCTATTTTACATTTTTTTAAAATTGTTCTTTATATCAATTGACTAATGACGAACATTTTTGATATAATCGAATCAAGGTAAAGATATAGAAGCCTAATATATCTTTAAAGGAGAGGATGATTTTAAATGACTAAATCAAATAAAAAGGGTTTTACTTTAATTGAATTATTAGCTGTTATAGCAATCTTGGCAATTTTGATGTTATTAATAACACCACAAATTCTTACATTATTTACACAAAGTAAAAAGAATGGCTTTGTATTAGAAGTACAAAGTATAGTAAAACAAGCTGATGAAAAATTTTTAGCAGGGCAACTTCCAGGTGGTACACCAACAAATAGTTTTTGTCATATTAAAGGAGAACATGAAACAACATCATTAAATTTAAACTTTGATGATATTATGTCTTATAAAGTTGAAATAAGCCCATCAAATGGACATATCACAAAACTAATAGCAACTGATGGAACATACATTTTTGAAAAATCCATTACTGATGCCAGTAAAGATACAATCAGAATTACAGATATAAGTGAAAAAACAGTAAATGATTACAGTGCTGATACTGATGCATCAAAAATAACATGTTCAACAACACCTGCACCTTAGTCCAACTGAATAAATTAAAACATATAAGAAGAGAAATCTTCTTTTTTTATTTTTTGTTTGCTAGCATAAACCCCTAACATGATATATAATAAATACATAAAAAGGAGTAGTTATGAATTATATACCATTAAACGTAAAAACACATTATGAATTACTATCAAGTTTAATAAAAGTTGAAGAGTTAGTAGCTTTTATTAAAAGTCAAGAACTTACAAGTGTTGGAATAACTGATTCTAATATGTTTGGAAGTATGGAATTTATAAATACTTCCAAGAAATATAATATAAAACCTATAATTGGAATACCTGTAATATTAGATGAGCTAAATATGTTATTATATGCTAAAAATTATAATGGATATATAAACTTATTAAATTTAGTAAGTATAAGAAATACTAATACTCTAAAATTTGAAGACCTAAAGTCCCACAATGAAAATATAATATGTGTTACAAAAGACTATGAACACTACTTAAACTATAAAGAACTATATACTGACGTTTATTTACAATATGAAACTGAAGAAGAAAAAAAAGAGGCATTAATAACTTGCGATAAAATAGTTTATATAAATACTGGACTATATATAAATGCCGAAGATAAAGAATATCTTAAATATTTAAAAATAATCAAAGAAGGCACAACCATAAGCACAGCAAAAATTGATGAATTAGATTATCATATAAATATGGATATAGATGAATATGACGCAGATACTACAAGAAAATTTGCAAACCTTATAAATATAGAAATACCTGAAATTCATTTTAAACTTCCAGAATATAGTGAAAATAAAATCGAATTGATAACTTCACTTTGTGAAAAAGGTCTAAATAAAAGACTTAATGGAGTAGTACCTGAAAATTACAAAAAAAGACTTGATTACGAATTAAAAGTTATAATAGATATGGATTTTACAGATTATTTTCTAATTGTATATGATTTTATTCTATATGCTAAAAAACATAAAATCATAGTTGGCCCTGGTCGTGGAAGTGCAGCAGGAAGCTTAGTAAGCTACACATTAGGAATAACTGAAATAGACCCGATTAAATATAATTTAATATTTGAAAGATTCCTAAATCCAGAAAGAATTACACTTCCTGATATAGATATAGACATAGAATATTTAAGGCGAGACGAACTAATAGATTATGTTAAAAATAAATACGGACATGACAAAGTAGCAAACATTATAACATTTGGAACACTTCTATCAAAACAAGTTTTAAGAGATGTAGGGCGTATTCTCGAGTTACCTATAGAAATGGTAGATAAACTAACTAAAACTATTAAAGATAAAGAAACATTTGAAGAATTAAAAAACAATGAATTATTTATGAGTGTTTTAAAAAGTAACCCTGAATATGAACGATTAGTTAGAATATCTAAAAGGCTTGAAGGATTAAAAAGACATACAAGTATTCATGCAGCAGGTGTAATTATAAGTGATACTCCTCTAATGAATAGGGTACCTCTTTATAAAAGTGGAGATACATTATTAACAGGATATACAATGGAATACCTAGAATCCATAGGTCTTCTAAAAATGGATTTCCTTGCAATCAAAAATTTCACAATAATAGGTACAATACTAGAAAAAATAAAAGAAGAAAAATCTCTATATATAGATTTAAATAAAATACCTCTAAATGATTCTAAAACTCTAAAACTATTCTACAATGTAGACACAATAGGTATATTTCAATTTGAAAGCGATGGTATGATGTCTTTTCTAAGGAGCTTAAAAGTTACTTCTTTTAATGACTTAATTAGTGCTATAGCATTATATAGACCAGGTCCAAGAGAAAGTATTCCTGAATTTATTGCTGTACGAGAAGGAAAAAAGAAACCTCATTACATAATACCAGAGTTAGAACCTATTCTAAAAGAAACTAATGGAATAATAGTTTATCAAGAGCAAATCCTAGAAATATTAAAACGTATAGGAGGATTTTCATATAGCACTGCAGACAACATAAGACGCGCAATGAGTAAGAAAAAAGAAAATGTAATAATTGCTTACAAAGAAGATTTCATAAATGGAGCCATTAAAAACGGTTACAAAAAAGAAAATGCAATTGAAATATATGATTTAGTTTTAAAATTCGCAAACTATGGATTTAATAAGTCTCACTCAGTAGCATATTCTCTAATAGCATTTCAAATGGGATTTCTAAAAGCACACTTTCCTGAATATTACATGACTACAGAATTAGATATGGTAATAGGAAGCAGTGTTAAAACAAAAGAATACATAGATGAAGCAAGAAGATTTAATTTAAATGTATATGGAGTAGACATTAACTTAAGTATAGAACACTACATTGTAAAAGAAGGAAAAATATTATTACCACTTTCAGTTATTAAAAACATTGGCAAAGAGACAGTAAGCCATATAATTGAAGAAAGAAAAAATGGATTATTTAAAGATTATTTTGATTTTTTAAGAAGAACTTATAGTTCTAAAACAAATTCAAAAGCAATAGAAAACCTAATATTATCAGGTGCTTTAGATACTTTTGGTTTAAATAGAAAAACAATGTTCGAAAATCTAAAATCAGGAATAGAATATGCAACCCTATGTTCACAAATTGATGAATCATTAGTAGAAAAACCAGAAATCATATATTATGAAGAATATACTGATAACGAGCTTCTAAAAAATGAATATGACATATTTGGATTCTATATAAAAAATCATCCAGTAACTAGATATAAAAGAGATAATACATGCAAACTCATAGATATACCAAAATACTTTGATAAAATAATAAATGTAGTCGTACTAATTGATGTAATTAAAGAAACACAAACTAAAAAACATGAAAAAATGGCTTTTCTTACAGTAAGTGATGAATATGACAAAGTTACAGTTGTTGCATTTCCTAATACTTATATAAATGCTTTTGGAATCAAAAAAGGAGATATCATAAAAATAACTGGAAGAGTAGAAAGAAGAATGAGTTCATATCAATTAGTTGCAAATAAAATAGAGAGATTGTAGAAAGTAATGTAAATAATAAACTACTTAATTTACAATTTTGAATTTTGTTATTAAAAATATAGTAATATATGCCACAAAAACACATTATGCTTAGTCAAAAATGCACTACTTGAAAATGCGTAAATAAAGTGTTATAATTTGTCGTAGAGACGAAGGGAGGGTGGAAAATGACTCGTGTAGAAGTAAAGAATGGTAACATAGAGAATGCTTTAAAAAGATTTAAAATTAAAGTTCAACGTAGTGGTGTCCCTTCTGAAATGAAAAAAAGAAAAGAATATTCTAAACCTGGAGTAGTTAGAAGAGAAGCAAAAAAAGAAGCAATAAAAAATGCAAGAAGAAACAACAAAAGACATAATTATAACTAAGGAGGTTAGTTTATGACTTTATATGAAAAACTAAATGAAAATATGAAAGAAGCTATGCGTGCTAAAGATAAAGAAACATTAAGTACAATAAGATTACTTAAAAGTGCTATTGATTTAGCTAGAATAAATGGTAAAACTAGGAATGATGAGTGTTCAGATGATTTGGTTATAGAAGTAGCAAGTAAGCAAGTTAAAACTCATAAAGAAAGCATAGAAGAATTTAGAAATGCTGGAAGAGAAGATTTAGCAGTAGCATTAGAAAAAGAAATAGAAATTATTAGTGAATATTTACCTGAACAATTAAGTGAAAGTGAAATAGAAGTAGAAATTGATAAAATATTTGAAACTGTTAAACCTGAGGGTAAAAAAGACATGGGTAAAATAATGAAGGAAGCAAATGCTACACTAAAAGGTAGAGCAGACTTTAAACTAGTAAGTGAAATAGTAAATAGAAAATTAGGTGCTTAAATTTGCACCTTTTTGAATACATAAATAATTAAAAACTGATAGGTTAATTTAATATTCTATCAGTATTTTTAAAACTTATTTTACTTATTTCATTAAGTATATTTTTTCCATGTTTTTTAACTAATTCTTTTCCAGCAGTATCTACGTTTACTCCTGCACCTTTAGGAATAGGACATCCTAATTTTTCTTCTAAAGTTTTTTGTTCTTTTAGAAATATGTATCTACTTATAATTGAAGAGCAAGCAACACTTAGGTTTTTGTCTTCTGCTTTTGTTAGAAAAGTTATATTAGTTACTTTTTCTTTAGCATCCCTTAAGTAATTGTAATATACTCCTGGTAAAGCAAACTGGTCAACTATAATTTTTTCATAAGGATAATTCTTATTTTTCATCTTATATAGTACTTTATTGTGCATAATAGCCTTAATCTTATTCATATTGTATCCTTTAGAATGATATTCATTATATTCTTTATTTGTTAAAATTAATGATTCATATGGAATTCTTTTCATAATAAGTGGAGCACATCTTTTTATTTTTTCATCAGTTAATTTTTTAGAGTCATGTACCCCCAATTCTTCTAAAAATTTTATATCTTCTTTTGTTATAAATGAAGCAGTTACAATAATAGGTAAAAAATAATCTCCTGTACCAACCTCATCACTACCAATAGCATTAAAGTAGTAGTTTGTTTTATCGACTTCGTCTTTTTTCTTTTCTTCGCTAGAACGGACATCTACATCAATATTATTATAATGTTTCTCTAAATCTTTCCACATATAAGCATCAATATCAGCACTTATTCCTTGAAACATTGCTTTTCCACTTTCATATAAAGTTATTACAGTATCTGCTTCAACTGCTTGAAATATTGCATATGGAGGAGTTTTCTCTTTTCTTTTATCTTGATAGTATTCAATCATCTTTTCTTTTATATTATCACTTACTTTAAAAACTATAGTCATTTTTGCACCTCTTTTATAAGAAAATTTTATCATAAATACTACATATATTCAATTTTAACAATTTAGTTGCTTTTGATAAGTAGTTTGATATAATAAGTTGTATATTTTATTTGGAGTGTAATCATGGATATATTAAATAAACTTAAAAACCTTTTAAAAAAGAGTGTGGTAAAAGACACTAATTTATCTAATTTAAATAGTCATATACCTTTAATAAATCGAAATAGTTTAGATAGTAGTAGTCTTGTATTAAAGGAATTAGATGACATAAAGACTAAATACTTACGAATTCTCGCATCAAAAAGAACAATAGTAAGTACTCATTTTGGTAATAATGACATTCATGAAGAAATTAAGATGGACCAGACTTTAATAATGAATTTACTAGATGATGAAGAGGCGGAAATTTCATTTGTTCAAATAAATCTAGAAGAAGAAACAAAAGAATTAGACTACTTATGTAAAATGGAGAAATTTAAAATATATATTCAAAACATAGAATTAATATGGGAAAATGTATTAATTAAATTAACAGCGCTTAATGAAATTAAACGTGAAAAAGTATTTTTATCTCCAAATAAAAAACAGGCTTTAAATGAAGAAATAAATAATTTAGAGAGTTTATATTTGTCAATGCAAAACATAATAATGGGATTAACTAAAGAAATAGAAAGTTATAAAATAAACTATAGTTTAAATAGTATGAAGACAGGAGAGTTAAACTTATCTCAATTAAAGCAAAGTAAGAGAAAAGAACTAGAGGGTATGTTTAAACTAGTCATGCCAGAGAAATTAAAAGTATTACAAACAGTAAAGAATGAAATGCTCGCTATAAGTTTAATGGAAAGTGAATTAGAAAAATATGTATATACTCATAAAGAAAAGATAGAAGAATTAAAAAGTGAATTAGATTTGCTTGATGATAAGGTTAATAATGAAACAAATACTGTAAAAGAAAATATGGAGTTTTTTAATCAGTTAGAACTAAAATTTAAAATCTTTTCTATGTATGGAAAAAAAGAAATAAGTTTTGATGATATATATAAATTATATAGTTTGAAATTTGATATTCTTACACAAGTGTTACCATTACCTGAAGATTTTAATATATTAGATAATATAAGCAAAATAGAAGTAGAAATATTTATGGATATAATTTTTAAGAAAGTAAATAATCTAATAAATGGTAAATATTATTATGATATGAATATAATAGAAAAAGTTGTAAAAATTTTAAAGCAAGGAAAAGATTATTATTCTTTTTATGATATTTTAGGAGATAGAGAGAGTCTTTCGTTGCTATTGTATGTGGAAGAGCATAGGCTTTCGTACTTTTTTAGGGATATTATTAAAGACAAAAAAGATTATGATAAAAAAGTTAATTTTCATAATTCTTTTATAAAATGGGAAGAAAAAATGCCTTTTGAATCAATTTGTACAGTTGCCCGTTTTAACAAAATAAATTTGAATAATCCATATTATGATTTATTTAAATATTATGCTGAAAAAGGGGATATATTAGAGGGAATAAAAATAATAGATTTGAATTTGCAGCCTAAAAGAAGTGAAGATAATATACCTAATATGGTATATATGGCGAAAGAAGATCAGGCTTTTTTTGATATGTTAAAAAAATATTTAAATTATGTAATTGTAAGGTTTCCATCTAGTTTAGAAAGTATTAATGCCGACTTTTATTTTGGTGCTTGTATAACTGAACTTATATTAAATAATGGCCTTAAATCTTTATTAGGACCAATGTTTAAAAATGCCACTATTTCTAAATTCCATGTGCCTTGTTCTTTAGAAAATATTTCTAGTATGGCTGTAAGTGAGACAAAAATAGGAGAAATAATATTTGAAGATTTTTTAGAATCAAAGTTAGAAAGTTTTAGTCGTGGCAACTTGTTACAATCATTATTTGAAGTTATTCCAACTGGTAAAAGAGAAACACATCATCCATCTAGGTATTCAATCGAAAAGCAAAATGCTTATAGAGAGGGAAGATATAGTTCATTTGCGGATAGTGATTTATTTGATAGATATTATGAGTATGTAGAATATAAAATAAGGCCAATTGTAAAAAAGATTAGCGTAACAGTAAATGGTAACTTGATAAGTCTTGATTTAGGGAAGCTAGAATTTATAAGTTATAGGATAGATTACTGGAGTGAGATGGAGAAAAGATTAGAAAAATTGAATTATGAAGAATCTGATAAAATTTGGAATTTAATGAGAGAGCAAGTATTAGATATTTTAAATGAAAGAGAAAAAGATAATGTTAAAAAGTTAGTTCAAGAATAATAGTTTCTCTTTGATTTCTAAGCATATATATAGTATAATTTAGATATAATAATAAAGAAAGTAGGTAGAAAATGAATTTAGTAGATGCGATTATAATTGTTATATTAATTATAGGATTTTTAGATGGGTATAGGTTAGGAGTTATTAGAAGTGTAGCAGGATTTTTTGGAAGTATTATAGTATTTTTCTTATCTTGGGTATTAAAAACACCACTTGCAAATGCTCTTATAAATATATTTCCACAACTTGGAGGTAACAGTGCTGTTTCAGTGCTAATTTACCATATAATATCATTTGTAATTTTACTTATTATATTTAGTTTGTTATATAAGATAGTATTAAAAATAACAAATGTGTTAGAAAAAATAATGAATGCTACTATAATACTTGGATTTGTATCTAAAATGTTAGGTGGTGTATTTGGAGTAATAAAGACTTATATTATTTTATTTATAGTTCTATTTGTACTTAGTATATTTAACTTTAGTTTCATGAATAGTAGTAGAATTAATAAGTTTGTACTTGATAAAACTCCACTTTTAGCACCAATGGTGAAGAATACTTGGGATAGTGTTAAGGGAGTATATGAAGCAAGTAATATAGAAGAGGCTTTAGTAGTTTTATTTGAAAATAATATAATAACTGAAGAAAATATGAATAAGTTACTTAAGAAGGGAGAATAATTATGACATATTATAAAGGAGAAGATTTAGATTCATTAGTTAAAGAAGGAGTTACAATAGTAGACTTTTATGCAGACTGGTGTGGGCCATGCAAAATGCTAGGAATGGTTTTAGAAGAAATTGATAGTGAGGTTAATATCGTTAAAGTTAATACAGATATTTATGGTGATTTAGCTAGTAAGTTTAAAGTAATGAGCATACCTCATTTAGTGTATTTTAAAGATGGTAAAGAAATAACTTATACTGTTGGCTTTATGGATAAAGAATCACTGCTAGAAAAAATAGAAGAAGTTAAAAATATGTAAGGGCTTAAATGCTCTTTTTTAGTGTATTTTTTTAAGTTTCGTGGTAGAATTAAGTAGTTGACAAAAAATGTAGAGGTGAGTTTTGGAAATGAATGAAAAAATAGAAAAGTTAGCAAGTAGTATGAAATATTTAAAATTAGAGAAAATAATGAATACTAATTCTTTAGATAAAATAGTGAAAGTTTTAAAAGAAAATCTTCAAGTAGTAATTAGTGAAAGAGAAGAAATATTAAGAGAAGATGCAAAATTATATTATGATTTTTATGAAACATTATATTTCGTCATTAAAGAAGAAATGTCTTATAATTTAAAAAGTGAATTGTTACAAGACTTAAATGGTACTGAAGATTATGCTATTATAAACAATTTTATTAAGAGCGATATGGAAGATTTACTTAGTAAAGGAGATTTAAATAGGGAAGAAGAGCAAAATTTGTATTTTAAGTATAACGAATGTAATAATAATAACTATTTTGTAAATGAAGAGAATATATTAATGATAGTTTATTTAAAAAACAGAGATTTAGTAAGCAATACTATAAAAGAACATTATAAGAAAAGTGTAGACGATATTAAATTTAATAGCGAACTTTTTACTCAAATTTATGATAATCTTATCCAAAATAAAAAGGATTATGTTTATGATATTAGTGAGACAAAAGAAGAAAAGAAAAAAATAAAATCTGATTTAAGTTTAAGATTTTCTGCTTTAGCACTTTCTATAGTCATACTTGCTGGTGGTGCTAAACTAGGATTTAGGTTTTCAAAGAAAAATACTACAATAGTTGATTATCCAACTACAGTTAATGAAATTGTAGTTACGGGGGACGGAAAAGTATTAGATGATTTTCATCGCGAATATCTTAGTGATTTAATTCCTGAAGAAGAGTTATATATTTTAAGTGATTATTCTATGCAATTTTATGATGAAGAAAAGACTTTTAGATACAAAATTGATTATGAATTACCATATACTCCAGGAACTCCTTTAGAAGATTATATTTCTTTAGAAACCAAAACACTAGAGCCTATTACAAAAAAGCCAGAAAAATATTGGGTTGTTGCTTATCCTTGGAAAAGTAGTGAAAACTATATAAGAGAAATTTCCGTTTATACACAAGACTTAGATAAACCAGATGTGAAAGAAAATTTAGAAAGTAGATATGGCCTTGATGTAGCTATTTTATCTTTAATATCATTACTTGCTATATGGGTGCCTTATTTACCATTAGACGATATTAAGGCTATAAAAGAATTAACAACAAAAAGAAAAAAGAATGAGGAAGATTACCAAAGAATTGTTACGGATTTAGGTAGTATGTTAGAAAAACTAGAAGAAGCTAATATTGCTACTCAGGAAACAAAAGATTTATATAGTAAAATTTTAGAATTAGCTAAAGTAGTAGATTTAAATTTAAATATTGATAGTAAAGCAGTTATAGAACAAGATAATACATTAAAACTAGAAAAAATAAAAAGAGAAATAAATTCAATTTTATAAAGTAAAAGAAATTTAGGAGATGTAAAAGAATGGATAATAGTTATGATAAAAAAATAAATGTAATAAGAAATTTTATAAAATATTTAGATTTAGAAAGGCTTTTAGATAGTGACTCTTTAGATGATGTTATAAATATTTTGAGAAAAAGTTTAGCTAGTGTAAGAATGCCTGATATGAGAACCTATTTTATTCAAGAAGACAAGGAATTATATAAAAACTTATACAAGTTAATATATAGAGTTGTCAAAGAAGAATTAGCAAGAGAAGTAATTAATAGTAAGTTACTTGAAGATATAATGCAAAACAAAGATGATATTTTAGAAATTAATTCTCTTCTTGTGTCAGAAATAGAGGAGTTGTTAAATAGTAAGAAATTGTCAAATGAAGACTATAAAATGTTGTCTTTTAATTATAATGATTTTCTTGATGGCAATGATTTACTTAGTAAAAAGATACTTTTATCAGTAGCATATTTACAAAATAAAGAGAAGGTTAAAGTAGCCTTAGAAAAGCATTATGAAAAGACTTTAAATACTATGAAAGTAAATACAGACTTTTTAGACAAACATTATGATGGAGCAAACGAAGATGTAACTTACTATAATGAGATTGTAAAAGGAATTAATAAAAATACGAAAAAATTTAATTTTGGCATTACTAAAAGAATTGCTGCTTTGGCGCTCTCTCTTGGTGTATTAACTGGTGGTATTGTTTATTCATTTAAAGGGATAAAATATTTGACTACTAACACTACATATAAAACTACAATTGATAGAATTACATTTGTAGAGGACGGAGAAATTGTCGATAGATTTCATAATGAATATAATGGCGTGAAGAGGCCAGAAGAAGAGTTATATATTTATAGTGATTATTCTAAAATATTTTATGATAAAGATGGCGCATTTAGATATGAGAATGCTTATATTCTTCCATATGTTTTAGGAACACCATTAGAAGATTATATAGATTTAGATGTAAAAGAGTTAGAGCCTTTAGTTAATAAGTCTGGCAGATTTAGTGCTAAAAACAGACCAAGTATAGACAATGATGTAATGAGAGATATTACAGTTTATAGTCAAGATTTGGAAAATCCATATATAGAAGAAGATTTAGGAGTTAGATATTTTCTTGATGCATTAATATTAATTATTTTTGGTATTATAGGTATAGTTTCTCCTTATTTTCCTATTGATGACATAGAGACTATTATAGACTTATTAAATAAGAAGAAAAAGAATAAAGAAGATATAGAAGAAATTATGACTTATTTAGATGAGTTGTTAAAAGAATTAGAAAGAGTCAATATAAATTTAGAAGAGGCAAGAATTTTATATTATAAAATGAGAGACATTAGTTTATCTTTAGGATTGAATGTGCCAATTGATACTTCAAAACATAAAGATTATTATACACTAAAATTAAAAAAGACTAGAGAGATAACATGGTGAGAGAGTAGATATAGGGACACTATTAGATAATTAGTGTTCTTTTCCTTTCTTTTATAAAATAAGAATAGTATAATATTATTCACGGAGGACATTATGAAATTAGATGATACGCAAATAGAAGAGTTAGAAAATAGAATAAAAAGAATAGAGAGTAAAGGTTTTGAGGTTAGTGGTTTATTTGATATATTAAATGATTTAATAGAAGGAGATTATGAAGTCCAAGAAGAAGATACTATTATTCCTGTAGAAAACAGTGAAGATAGTTTAATAAAAAAAATAGAGCAATATGAAGATTATATTAGATTAAGAGAAGTATTTTTTAGTTTTGATACATTCAAAAAGAGTGAGCATACTCCTGAAGAAATTAGTAGTATGGTAAAAGGTATTTTAGCCTCCTTTTATGCTTTAAAGGCATATTATTCATCTTTTCCTAAATTTAATGAAATATATGGAGTGTTATATGAAATTATTAAATATGAAATAAAAGAAAATCAAAGTAGTGAAATTTTAAATACATTATCTACATTCAAATATGACGTAAAAGAACTTAATAAAGTAATTATAAGAGTAGTAGATAATATAAATGATAAGTTGGGTAGAGATTTTCCTGAAGTAAGTGACATGAATTTGGAGTTTGCAAGATGTAGAAAAAAAGAAAATAGGTATTTGTGCCAAGAACTTATAGAAAAAATAATAGAGTGTGATGAAACATTAACTAAAGTAGAAGAAAATAATGAAACACTTGAAACAGTTAAAAGTACATTAGAAAGCGATATTGCTATAGTTACAGATAAAATGAATGAGATTAAAATAGCAAAGGAAAAAGCCAGCAACAGAAGATACGCTAGTAAAAAAGAATTTAAGAAAAGACTTGTATCTGCTAGTTTAGCAGGGTTATTATTTGGTGGAGTAGCAGTAGGTGGAACACTTGTTTCAAAATCTCTTTCTAAACAAAAGTTATATCTTACTACTACACAAACTTATGTAGAAGGAAAAGGCTCTAAAGAGCCAATTACTGAATACTTACCAAAGAGAGAATATCAAGAAGATAAAATACTTAGAATAGTAAATTGTTCTAGTATATATAGTAATAGTCTAGTTGATATAAAAGAATATAGACTTAACGATATTGAATTAGATAGTATAGAAGATTACCTTTCTTTCGATGTAAAACATTATGGTTTTAAATATACAGGAGTCCATTATGAAGAAGAAAATACTTATCTTATAGAATTAGGAGAAGAATATAGAGAACTTTTACTAATTAATCAAGATTTAAATATTTCTAAAGATGGAGAAAATCTCTTTGCATTTTATGGTATTAGAGTATTAACTGGTATATTATGTGTACTAGAAGCAGTTTTACCAAAAGGATTAATTGAAAGAATAAAAAAACTTATCGTATCTTTTAAAGAATTAAGTACAGATAGTGCCCAATATGAAAGTATTAAAGAAGAATTTTTAGATGTTCAAAAAGAATGCTTAGATATTATTAAAAAAAGTTGGAATTCACAAAATTCGTATTATTGTGTCTATGAGCGTAATGATAAAATGTATTATGATAATGAATTAGAAAGAGAAACTAGAGAGATAGTTGAAAAAAGAAAAAAACTTGTACTTGAATTAGGTGGAAGATTAGATGACTAATATATATGATGTAAATTATTATGATTATGATTTACCAGAAGAGTTAATAGCCCAGACACCTTTAAAGAACCGTAGTTCATCTAAAATGCTAGTGCTTGATAAAAATAGTGGAGAAATAGTAGATAGTAAGTTTAGTGATATAGTAAAATATTTAAAAAAAGGAGATGTATTAGTACTTAATGATACTAAAGTAATTCCTGCTAGACTTATTGGTGTTAAAGAGAGTACTGGTGCTGTTATTGAAATTTTACTTTTAAAAAATATAGAAAGAGATACTTGGGAGTGTTTAGCAAAACCAGGAAAAAGGTTACAAGTTGGAACTATAGTTACTTTTGGTGATGGTGAGTTAAAAGCAAAAGTAATAGAAAAAAAAGATGAAGGTATTCATACAATTGAACTTATATATGAAGGAATATTATATGAAATATTAGAAAGTCTTGGAAGTATGCCACTTCCACCTTATATACATGAAAAATTAGAAGAACCCAATAGATATCAAACTGTGTATGCAAAATCGCCTGGAAGTGCAGCAGCACCTACAGCAGGGCTACATTTTACTAAAGATTTACTAGAAGAATTAGAGAGTATTGGTGTAATTATTACATATGTAACATTACATGTTGGACTTGGTACTTTTAGACCTGTGAGTGTAGACAATATAAAAGAACATGATATGCATAGTGAAATCTATATGATGAGTAAAAAAACTGCAGATATTTTAAATTTAGCAAAAAAAGAAAATAGAAGAATAATTGCAGTAGGCACAACTAGTACAAGAACACTAGAAAGTGTAATTACAAAATATAGAGAATTTAGAGAATGTACTGAATCAACTAATATTTTTATATATCCAGGGTATAAATTTAAAGGGATAGACGCACTTATTACTAATTTTCATCTACCTAAAAGTACACTTGTGATGCTAGTTAGTGCACTGGCTGGAAGAGATAATATAATGACTGCATATGAATATGCAGTAGAAAATAAATATAGATTCTTTTCATTTGGAGATGCAATGTTTATAACAAATGATATAAAGAAAAAATAACTTATTAATATTAAAAATCAATTCGATATAAATAACTAAAAGTGTTATAATGGCACTATTATATAGGGGGGAGAATATGAAAAATATAGAAAATAATGAAGAATATGAAAAACTAATTAAAGAATATAAAAAGCTATATAAAAGTATTAGTAGTGATCAAAATTTTAATATAAAAATTAATGACTACGTAACATTATCAATAGAACTATTAAATAAACTAAAAGAACAAAAAGAATTTTTTAGTGATGAAGAAATAGAAAATAGAACTCTAATATATAGAATAATTTATAATATTATAAAGCTAGAAATAGCATGCTATAATAAGAGCTACATTATAGAACATATGTTAAAAGATGAAAATGATAAAAAAATATTAGAAGAATTAGTAATAGAAGATATTGAAATTATAAAAAAATCTATATTTATGGAAGATAATGATAAAAATATTTTAGAAGAAGAACTTGAAAAAAGAATAAGTGATGAAAATTACTCATTTTTAAACATAAATATAATAAGAAAAATAATAAATTGTTATAAAGATGAAAGATTTAAATCATGTATAAGAAAAAAACTTACTCAAGCTAATGAAGATATTGAAAAAAATAACAATCTCGTTATACAAGAACTTAAAAATTATGAAGTATTATTAAAAGAATTACCTAATAAATCTAAAAATAAAAAAAGACATATAGAAGTTATCAAAAGGAAAATAATATCTTTAGCTTTATCACTATCTTTATTTTTATCTATAAGTATAGGCACTAATACAATAATAAATAAAGAAATAAGTGAAAGTACAACTGTATCTAATAATGAAAATAAAATAAATCCAGAAATATATATAATCATTATTGCACTAATAATTTCGTTATTTCCTCCATGTGGTCCAATATACTTACTAAATAAACTTATACATTTAGTAGAAGAAGCAAGAAAAGAGAACAAAAGTATAGAGAGTTTATATTACAAATTAAATTTTACATTAGTGAATTGTAATGATATGATAGATGAAAATGTAGAACTTGTTGAATTTAGTACAGTACTTATTGAGGAATTAACAAAAATAGCAGAAATAGGATGTGCATCAACTGAAGAAAAAAATATAATAAGAAAATTTGACGAATTAAGAAGCATAAATGATACACTTTCACTTAGATTATCAAAAACTAAATCATATTATTAGGGGATTAAAACTCCTTTTTTTCTAGTGAGAACTATACAAAATTCAATTTTATGTATTTTATAATATACAAAAATTTATAGACAATAGTAATTATATGTGATATCCTAATCTTATGGAAAAAATTACAGTAAACGGTTACGAATTAGATGAAATACAAAATAAAATAGTTATAGAAAATGCAAAATACTCTCTAATTAATGCAGGAGCGGGTAGTGGAAAAAGTCTGACTTTAGTAGGTAAAGTTAAATATTTACTAAAAAATAATCTATATAAGCCAAAAGAAATTTGTTGCATATCATTCACAAATGCATCAGTAAAAAGTTTAAGCGACAATATAATTAAAAACTGTGGTGTAGAAATTGATACACTTACATTTCATAAACTTGCACTAAACATTATAAAAAGCGAAAACAAAGAATATAAAATAGCCCCATCTGACTTATTAGAAAGAATAGTTGAAGAATTCTTTAAAAGTAAATGTTTTGGTAGTATTAAACTAACAAATATAATATATAAAAAATTTAAAGTATATTTCTTTAAAAACGATAAAAAGTGGGAAAACATCTTAAACTCAAAATCATTTAATACATATAAAAAAACAATAATAACATTCATTAAATTAATGCAAAGTAGTGGATACAAAAAAAGTGAATTCACAAGATTCTTCAAACATAAAAGATACAAGAAAACTCTAATTATCATATATGCAATTTACACAATATACGAAACGGAAAAAAATAGTAATAATAGTATAGACTTTGATGATATGATGAGCATTTCTACTAACATTATAAAAAATAATAAAACTCCTCTTCCATACAAATTAATTATAATAGATGAATTTCAAGATACATCACTTTCTAGATTTAATCTAATCAAAGAAATAATCAAAATGAATGATGCATCCCTTTGTGTAGTAGGAGATGACTACCAATCAATTTACAGGTTTTCAGGTTGTGATTTATACCTATTCCTTCACTTTAAAGACCATTACCCACTTGCAAAAATATATAAACTTGAAATGACTTACAGAAACAGCCAAGAACTTATTGATGTTGCAGGCAAGTTTATACAAAAAAATAAATTTCAAATGAAAAAAGAATTAAAAAGTCAAAAACGCTTAAATAAACCAATCATAATAGCCTACTACAAAAACATAGATAGTGCCCTTGAAAAAATAATTACAAAAATACCAGAAAATAAAGAAATACTTATAATAGGAAGAAATAATTTTGACTTACTTAAATACACAAAAAAATTAAAATATACTGTTTTAGAAAACTATTATATTTTATTTGAAAAATTCAAAAATAGAAGAATTAGATTCATGACAATTCATTCTTCAAAAGGCTTAGAAAGCGACGTAGTTATTATCCTAAATGTCATAAATGATGTATATGGACTTCCATCAAAACAAAAAGATGAAACTATTCTCTCACTAGTAAAAAACAGTGATATATTCCCTTATGAAGAAGAAAGAAGACTATTTTATGTAGCAATAACTAGAACAAAAAGCATTACTTATATATTAACTACTGAAAATAATCCATCAATATTCATTAAAGAAATAAAACATAATCAAAATGTTCAAAATATAACAATATAGCCTTTAAAGAAAGAAGTAAATGTGGTACAATGACATCGTAGGAGGTGTTAGAGATGGATCTAAATTTCAAGGTGCTAAAAAAAAGTAATAGAAACTCATCAAGACTTGGTGAATTTACTACAAAATGGGGTGTAAGCAAAACTCCTATGTTCATGCCAGTAGGTACGCAAGCGACAGTTAAAACACTAAATCCCGAAGAACTTGCTAATGCCCATGCAAATGTAGTCCTATCTAACACTTATCACTTATGGCTAAGACCTGGAGAAGATATTGTCAAAATGGCTGGAGGACTACACGAATTTATGAATTATAAAAGTGGGCCTATTCTAACTGACAGTGGAGGATTTCAAGTATTTAGTCTCGCAAAAAAGAAAGACATAAAAGAAGAGGGAGTATATTTTAAAAGTCATATTGATGGTTCAAAACTTTTCCTAAGTCCTGAAAAAAGTATAGAAATACAAAACAGTCTTGGAGCTGATATCATAATGAGTTTTGATGAATGTCCTCCATACCCTGCAACTCATGATTACATGAAAAATAGTATTGAAAGAACCTTAAGATGGGCTCGTCGTGGAAAAGAAGTCCATAATAACCCTGAGCAAGCACTTTTTGGAATAGTTCAAGGTGGAGAATATGAAGATTTAAGACGTATAAGTGCTGAAGAAACAGTAAAAATAGGATTTGATGGTTATAGTATTGGAGGAGCCGCAGTAGGAGAAACAAAAGAAATCCAATATAAAGAAGTAGAGTATGCTACTAAATATTTGCCAGAAGATAAAATTAGATACCTAATGGGTGTAGGAGACCCAATCGACATAATAGAAGGAGTTATAAGAGGAGTAGACATATTTGACTGTGTAGCCCCAACTAGAATTGCTCGTCATGGAAATGCCTACACTAGACATGGCAAAATTAATTTAAGAAATAACAAATATAAAACTGATTTCACACCTATAGAAGAAAATTGTGACTGCTATGCATGCAAAAATTTTACAAAAAGTTATATAAGACATCTAATAATAAGTGAAGAAACATTAGGCCAAAGATTACTATCAATTCATAACATAAGATTTTTAACCAAACTAGTTGAAGACATAAGAGAAAATATAGAAACTGATACTTTAGAAGAATTTAGGGATACTTTCAAAGAAATTTATTATAATAAATAGGGAGCAAAAATTATGGGAAAAAGAAAAGCATGTTTTGCACTAACTATAGTTGGTGTTATAACTATAATCACTGCACAAACTCTTATAAGCATCGATAATGAAAGCGAGGAAAATAGAGTTAGATACATAAAAGAAAATCTAACAGAACTTGCAAAAAAATGCGTAAGAGAAGAAAAATGCACTACTGAAAACATCACTATTGAAGATTTAGTAAACAAAGGTTACATTGATAGATACTTTATGCTTGAAATAGAAAACTACAAGGAAGAAACATATGTGTCATATCCTGAATATGATGTAGAACTAATAGAAAAGACCAAAAAAAATGTATGAAATACTGCTAAGCTCATACATTTTTAATTTTTCTTAAAATTAATACCAAACATTCCACCTAAAGTAGAAGACAAAAGCAGTGTTGCAAAATATATAAGCGACTTAAATTCAGGCATACTCCTAAAAATCAAAGCAAGGAAGAGAACTAATACTATATTTACTACTCCTATAAATAACCCACTTAAATATCCTCTTTTTTGACTTTTTTTACCTAATTTAAATCCATTATACATAAATAATAAACACATATATATAAAACTCATCACACTAACAGTTTTATATGATATTACATTAAAATGTGCCAAAGTTGTTACAATAAGTAAATAAACAAGTAATGCTACTAAAAATTCACTAATACTAATTAATATATTTTTATAATCTTTCATCATTTCCCCCTAATTAATTATATTTATTGTTTAAAATTTTAGAATAAAATACATAATAATTATAGGTGAGATTATGGAAATGTTTACAGTTGTATATAGAACAATATTTTTCTATGTATTTATATTAATTATTTATAGAATAATGGGTAAAAGAGAAATAGGCCAACTAAGTATTCAAGATTTAGTAGTAAGTATTCTTATTGCAGAAATGGTAGCAATAAGTATCGAAAACACCAAAGACACATTGTGGCTTACAATAATACCTATAATAGTATTAGTAATACTTGAAGTAGTAGCAGCATTTGCATCCCTAAAATTCAATAGATTTAGAAATGTTATAGAAGGTAAACCTGTACTTATAATAAATAAAGGAGTAATAAACTTTAAAGAAATGGTAAGACAAAGATATACACTAGATGATTTACTCCTAGAATTAAGAAGTAACAACATTAAAAACTTAACTGATGTTGAATATGCTGTTCTAGAAAACAATGGGAAATTAAACGTTTTTAAATATAATTTCTTAAAAATAAAAAGTGAAAATCCATTTCCTTTAATATTAGATGGAATAATACAAAGAAGTGCACTCAAATATATAAATAAGACAGAAGAATGGCTTAAAGAATTAATCAAAAAAGAAAACTGTGAAGTAAGTGATGTATTCTATGCATTCTATAAAAACAACAAAGCATACATAATTAAAAAAAGTGATGTGAGATGTTGATTTTCTTTTTCATTTTTAATATAATATTTTGCTAATAAGGAGCAAAAAAAACATGAAAGTATATAGAGTTATACCAGATACATTTCTAGTTGATAGTAGAATAGAAGAAATACCTCCAAAAGCAACTGAAGGAATATTTTATAAAATGGGATACACATCCCTTTCAAGCACAGTAAAGCATACAACAAATACTATATATAAAGACTTAAATCAAACAATAGGAAAATATTTCTATCTTTTTTTTGAAGATGCAGTTAAAATAGGGTACAGTTTTTTAAATGACTATCACTATCATTTTTTAAATACATTCCTAATTCTAGAATATGATATACCACTAGAAATTATTTTAAAACATTTTGGTTATGGAATATATACAAGTACCAAAGTACTTTTAGAAACATTTATACAAAAAGAAGATTTTGGAACTAAAATTTTTACTACTAAAGATTTAAAATATAATGATAAAAAGGAAACAATAACAAAAGAATTTCTAATCTCTATGGAAAATATTTTGGAATTTGGATATGACTATTCAGAAGAAGATTTTGAATTTTATTTTAATCAATTAAATATTTTGTGTTTTAATGAATTTAAAACATTTTTACAAAGTGAAGAAAAAATTGAAACATTTTTAAAAGACTATATGTTTAACTTTAATAACACTATAAATAGAGAATTAATTAAATCCCCATTTATAACTAATCGCGTAATTAGAATAAATCCTGATTACTTATATAATGAAGTAGGAATACCTAATTTAACCAAATATTTTGAAATAAAAGGTTATATATTTAATACAAATAAAGAGCAAGAAGAACTAAAAACCGCTATTATAAAATCTAAAAACGATAAAGAAAAAGTAAAAAGTTTATTGCTTCAAAACATAAGTTAATTATTCTTCTAAAGTTCTCTTCAAACATTTAGTTTCCAAATAAGTAGTCAAAATTAATCCTACAATAATTGCAACAATAAGTCCGTACATTCCAATCTTAAGAAAAGATAAAATAAATAATGTACTTAATCTTACTATGCTAGTAATTACTGTAATTACCATACTTTCCTTAGCTTTATCTAAAGCCTGAAGTGCATTTGAAATAGGAGTATTTACAAAATATAAAAGTAAAAATGGAGCAAGAACTTTTATATAAGCTACACCTGCAGTTGTATCATAAATAAGTTTTAAGAAAAATTCTGGTATACAAAATATAACACTAGTTGAAACAACTCCAATTAGTAGTGAAAGAAAAACAATTTGTTTCACTCTTTTTTTGCACATCTTTATATCTCTTTTAGCAAAATTTTTAGAAAGCTCTGGAATTAAAGCAGTAGAAATACTCATAGTAAAAAACTGAGGCAATAGAAGTAGTGACAAAGCATATCCATTTATAATACCATATTCGGTTACAATAAAATCACTAGAATATCCAACATAACTTAAAACATTAGTAAGAATAATCGGCTCCAAAAAATGAGCAATACTACCAACAATCTTACTACTCGTAGATGGAACACTTATTCCTAAAACGCTTCTTATATGTCTTCCACTTGGAACAATATCTTTTCTTTCAATACTTACCCCCTTAGGAAGTCCAAGAAGCATAACGACAATACTAGAAGATTCACTAATCATATTAACAAGTATAATTATGCAAATAGTAGCAACTAAACTCTTTTCAATAAAAATAGGAATTAAATAAATAAGAATACCAATTCTAACAATTTGCTCGACAATATTAGAAAGGATATAAACACCCATTCTTTGTTTTCCCCAATAATACCCTTTAATAATACTAGATAACCCAATAAAAGGAAGCGTAAAACCAATAGACAAGAGTGGATAATAAAGTCTTGGTTCATGCAAAAACACATTTGCAAGTGGTGCAGAAATCAAGAATATTACTCCTAAAGTTATTAAATTAAGAAGTAGTGACACTGGAATAATAGAAAAAATCACTTTTTTACTACTCATCCTTGGCTCACTAACTAACTTACTAATAGCAACTGGAAAACTAAATGTGGCTATTGTAATAAACAAACTAAAAGTAGGAGTAATTAATGAATATAATCCAATTCCAGTGGTACCAATTTCTCTAGTAATTATAATCTTTAAAATAAAACCCAAAAACTTTGACAAAAATCCACCAGTAAGCAATATCAAAGTTCCAGTTACAAATTTGTTTTTTGCTAAATCTTTTATCATATTTAATACTATGAAAAAATCCTAATTTAATGTATAATAAAGGTTATGAAGAAATGAATAGTGCTAGAATTTCTTGAAACACGGATAAATCATAAATAATCTATATAAATTTTAATACCGTCGAATTTGACGGGTTTAAAAAAATCTAGCTTTCATACATTTCATTAAATACAATAAAATAATGCTAAAAAATTAAATAAGGAAGTGATTTTATGATACAAAAACCTAAAGGAACACTAGATATGTATGGCACAGATGGATATATATATAATTACCTATATAACTACATATCAAACTATATGGAACTATACAATTATGAATTTATAAAAATTCCAACATTTGAAGAAACAAATCTATTCTATAGAGGAGTAGGAGAGGGTACTGACATAGTTAATAAAGAAACATATGACTTTATAGATAAAGGAAATAGAAACATGACTTTAAGACCAGAGTTTACTGCTGGAGTAGTAAGAAGTTACATTGAAAACAAAATGTACGCTGAAGGTCCTAAAAAACTATATTACTTTGGCAGTGCATTTCGTTACGAGCGTCCTCAAAGTGGAAGACTACGTGAATTTACACAATTTGGAGTAGAGACTTTTGGAATAAGAAACGCTTATCTTGATGCAGAAATCATAAGCATTGCTTATAGATTACTAAGTCGTCTTGGAATAACTAATATGCACGTAAAAATAAATACTCTAGGAGACAAAGCTAGTCGTAAAAAATATAGAGATGTTTTATATGATTATCTAAAAAAAGATAAAGAAAATCTTTGTGAAACGTGTAAAGAAAGACTAGAAAAAAATCCACTACGTATATTAGACTGTAAATATGATAGTGAAAGAGATTACATAAAAAACGCACCTAAAACTATAGATTACTTGAGTGATGGCTCAAAAGCATACTATGAAGAGGTTAAAAATGCTTTAATCAGTTTAGACATTCCTATTGAAGAAGACCCTTGTCTTGTAAGAGGATTAGACTATTATAGTGATACTGTTTTTGAAATAGTAAGTGACTTAGAGGAACTTGGTAAAGCAAATACACTTTGTGCAGGAGGAAGATATGACGCTCTAGTAGAACTACTAGATGGACCAAGTACTCCAGGAATAGGTTTTGCTCTTGGAATAGAAAGACTAATCATTATTCTAAAAGAACTAGAAGCATACATTCCTAAAAATAAATTAGATGTATTCATAATGAATCTTGATAATAGTCCATATGCATATCAAGTATTAGATGATTTAAGAAGTAGTGGTTTCTCTTGTGAAATAGATTACACAAACAAAAACATGAAAGGTATGTGGAAACTAGTAGACAAGCACGACCCAAGTTATGTAATAATAATTGGGGAAGATGAAGTAAAAGGAAATTATGTAACACTTAAAGATAACACTACAAAAGAAGAAACAAAAGTATCATCTAGTGAATTAATTGAATATCTAGACATGAACATATAAACTATAAAGGGAGTTTTGGATTATGAAAAAAAGAGAATTAGAATATACCATTCTACTACAAAGAATGGACATTAATGGGTTAGATTTTCCAATCTACATTCCAGTTAGACCACTTATTGGATTTAACCTAGGGAAAGAAAAAACATTTGCATTTATCGACATCTTAAGTGGAGAAAAACACATTATTATTGACCGAGCAAATGCCATGGACCTTCCAATGGGTGTATTACACGCTGCACCTATAAGCGAAGTTAGAAAAACTTTAAAAGAAAGAGGAGCAAACCCAAAACATCTAATAAAAAAAGTGTTTCAAAATAATGAAATGTTTATTTACTATTTTAGTGAAAACGGAATGCAACTAAATGCTATGCTAAAAACAAACTTTGAGTCCATGCACAACATTGAAATTGACACATTAGATGTAAGCACTATAAATAAACTAACTGATGCCCTAATAAAAGGTAATATAACAAAAGAAGAATTTAGCCAAACTATATATGGAGAAACACTAGGAGAAATTAATGTAAGTGAAGTAGCTTCAAAAGAAACACTAAAAATAGATATACCTATAAGTGAAGCATACAACAAAATAAAAACAATGGTAATAGCCCAAGATGAAGCAGTAAAGAAAGTATTAATTTCAATCTATAAAGCGAAAAAATTCTCTAATGGTAAATTAAAAAGCAACATATTACTGTATGGTCCATCAGGAGTAGGTAAAACTGAAATTGCAAGAAGTATCTCAAAAGTATTTGATATTCCTTTAATAATAGAAGATATGACTAGATATACAGAAGCAGGCTATGTTGGTGCTTCAGTAGAAGACATATTATCTAACCTATATTATAATGCTGATGAAGACATTGAAAGAGCAGAAAACTCTATACTAGTACTAGATGAAATCGACAAAAAAGCAAGCAAAGACAGTCGTGCACTTGACTTTAATAAAGGAGATGTACTAAAAAGTTTATTAAAAATAGTTGAAGGTGGAACTTTTAATGTACAAGTAAGTAGAGATAAAGAAATAGTATTTGATACATCAAAACTAATAATTATTGCTGCAGGTGCATTTAGTGAATTATATGAAGAAAATACAAAAACTAAAACTATTGGATTTAATAGCAATCTCAAAAAAGATGAAAATTCAAGTGATGAAATAGATATAGAAAAATTTACTAAATACGGAATTCCTTTAGAATTTATAGGAAGATTTCCTACAATTATTAGATTAAATTCATTAAGTATAGATAATCTACTACAAATTATAAAGGGCGAAAATAGTATATTAAGAACTTACGAAAAAATATTTAAAGAACAAAACATTAATTTAGAAATACCTGATAGTGTTCTTATAAAACTAGCAACACTCGCACATAAAATGGGTACAGGAGCAAGAGGCCTTAACGCCATAATCGATAACATATTTGAGAGTGTCTTATTTGAATTAATGGATAATCAAACTGATATAGAAACAGTTATTTTTGGAGAAAACATAGATACAAATCACAATGATTTTACTCTAAAAAGAACTATTAAATAGAATAGGGGTAATAATAATGAATAAAACGGGAGAAATAGAAAGAAGCATCATAAAAAGATTTAGAAGTGAGATATGGAGGCTTTTTACAAAAGCAGTAAACGAATTTGAACTTGTTAAAGACGGAGATAAAATAGCAGTTTGTATAAGTGGAGGAAAAGATTCATTCTTACTAGCTAAATGTTTAGAAGAATTAAAACGCCACGGAAAAATAAAATTTGATTTATGTTTTATATTAATGAATCCAGGTTACCAAGAACAACACTTGAACTTAATTAAAGAAAATGCGAGTACTTTAAATCTAGATATTAAGTACTTTGACTATAATATATTTGAACAAATCAAAGATGTAGAAAATCCCTGCTACCTATGTGCAAGAAAAAGAAGAGGAGCCCTATATGCAAAAGCACAAGAATTAGGATGCAACAAAATCGCACTAGGACACCACTTTGATGATGTAATTGAAACAGTACTAATGAGTTTAATCTTTAACGGAGAATTCAAAACTATGCTTCCAAAACTAAAATCAACAAACTTTGAAAACATGGAACTAATAAGACCATTGTATTATATAAGAGAAAAAGACATCATAAGTTTTTGCAAATATAATAATTTAAAATTTATCGACTGTGCTTGTGAAGTAACAAAAAAAGAAAAAGGTATGAGAAAAGAAATGAAAGAACTAGTAAATATACTAAACGCCTATTACAGGGGAGCTGACAAAAATATAATGAATGCAACCAAAAACGTTAACTTAAACACAGTAATCAGTTATATAAAAAAGAAGGGTGAAGAATAATCAATAAAAAACAGTTGAATTATTATATTAACTTTTGTTATAATGAAGTTACCAAGGTAAGGTGTTTACAATAAACCGACAAATAAGTAATTTGGAGACCTAATTAATAGCCGGTGTCGAATGCTTAAATTAAAATTTAAGAATCCTAATGGTTATTATGTGGACTACCACCTCGCGAGCGCGAGTTTTATTACTAGCACTTATCTTGGTTTTTATTATGGAGGAGTAATGAACTTAGATAGATTAAAAAGTCTTGTAGGAGACGAAAACTTAATTAAAATAGTAAATTTAAACATACTTATAGTTGGAATAGGTGGAGTAGGAGGATATACTTTTGAAAGCCTTGTCCGAACAGGCGTAAATAATATAACTGTAATAGACCATGATATAATTGATGAAACTAACCTTAATAGACAAATACTTACAGACACTACTAATATAGGAAAACTTAAAGTAGACGCCTCCCGAGAGCGAGCACTTAAAATAAATCCATCTATTAACTTAAAAACAGCTAATATATTTTTAGACAAAGACACTATAGAAGATATAGACTTTACTGAATATGATTACGTAATAGATGCCTGTGATACATTGACTACTAAAGCACTACTAATAAATGAATGCCTAAATAATAATGTAAAAATCATATCATCTATGGGAACTGCAAAAAAAATGAATGCACTTAAACTGGATATTACTACATTAAACAAAACTAGTTATGACCCACTTGCAAAAAAACTAAGAGGACTTATAGACAAAGACAAACAAAACAAAGTAGTAGTAATTTCTAGTACTGAGGAACCTAAAAAACTAGAAACACTTGGAAGTAATAGCTTTGTGCCAGGAGTTGCAGGACTACTAATAACAAACTATATAATTAATGACATATGCAAAGAAAAATAATCTAAATTAATGTAAAATTATGTAAAGTTTTATAATAAATTAATACGTTTAAAATTAAAAATTGAAAGTACAAA
>CAYWED010000009.1:15721-29238 GCA_964457135.1 uncultured Muribaculaceae bacterium | reverse complement strand
AAAAGACTAATTGCCCATTATAAAAAATGCGGGCACTTTGAATTTTATTTTAGGTCAGCAACAAAAAAACTTGCTATTTGTACAAAATATGGTATAATATCCTCGGTGGTGGTATTATGAACTTTAGTTATTTTGATTATATAGAAAATGAAGAAAACTCTTTTTCTATAAAAGAATGTGAATGGGTTACTTTCCTAGGAGATAAAAATACATACATATTAAACAATTTAATGTTTAGAACACCTAATGATTTTTTAACAATAAACTCTTCAAAAGTAACAAATAAAACAATAGATAAATATAGAAAACTAATAGCTTTTTCGTCTTTTTCTATGTTTGATGTTTTCTTAGGTGAAACAGTAAAAGATGAACTTGCATATGGTCTTGAAAGCCTAGCAACTAGTAAGCCTGAAATGGTTGAAAGAATAGAAAACCTAGGAAGAAGATTCAAATTCCTTCCATTTATGGAAAGTAGTCCAAAAAGTTTAGGTGCTTCAAGTAAAGCAAAACTTTCAATTGCAAGAGCTCTTATAACTAAACCTAAAATTTTAGTATTAGATAATATCTTATCAGTTCTTGATGTAAATGACTTTAAAATAGTAATAGAAGCCTTAAAAGAATTTGTTGATAACGGTGGTTTAATTTTAAACTTTACAAGTGAAATAGAAGAAACTATTCTAGGGACTAAAATCATTATAACTGACACAGACAAAATAATCATAAGTGGAACCACATTAAGTGTATTAAATGAAGAAAAAATAATGAAAAGATTAGGGTACAGTTTACCTTTTATTGTACTTTTAAATAAATATCTAAAAGATTATGGACTAGTAGATTTTTACACTTTCTCATATGAAAGGCTAGTTGGTGAAATATGGAAATAGTATTCGATAATGTAACATATAAAGAAAATATAAACACTCCATTAGAAATAACATACTTAAAAAAACTTACTTTCTCTATTAAAGAAAAAGAAATCACTTGTATTATAGGCGATAGTGACAGTGGAAAAACAAAAATAGGAGAACTAATAAATGCAGTTGTTTCTCCAACTTTTGGTTCTGTTAAAATATTTGACTTTATTAATGATGGAAGAAGAATTAAAAATATAAATCGTCTTAGAATGAATGTAGGATATGTTCCAATGAATCCTAAAGACATATTATTTAACAAAACTGTAAAAAGTGAATTATTTTTTGGCATGAAATACTTTAAATACAAATTAAATAAAAAAAGTATAAGATGTTCTGAAGCACTTAAATTAGTAGGTCTACCTGAAAGTTACCTAGACAAAAAAATAAATGAACTAACCCTTACTGAACAAAAGAAAATAAGTATGTCTTCAGTTTTGATTTTTAATCCAAACATTATAATATTAGATGAACCTACTATAGGCCTTGGAACAAAAGAAAAGGATAGTCTTAAAAAATTAATTTTACTACTAAAAGAAAAATACAAAAAAACAATCATTATAATAACTAAAGATACAGACTTTGCATATAGTGTAGCAGACAATTGTCACTTAATGTTTAGAGGTTCTATAATAGCATCTGGGGACAGAGACCTAATGACAAATGAAAACTTAATGAAAATGTATAACTTAAAACTTCCTGAAATCATTAAATTTATAAAAGAAGCAAACAAAAAAGGAATAAAACTTAGTAATACAGACAACATATTAGATTTAATTAAGGAGGTGTATAGAAATGCAAAGTAATAGATTTTTTGGTTCATTTTATCCAGTAAAAAGTAGCATACACAAACTTAATCCAGTAATAAAATTATTATGTTTCCTTTTATTTCTAGTACCTATAATCGGTAGTATGAGTATAAAACTTCATGTAGTAATACTTTTCTTTATAGTAATGCTTTTATATTCAAGTCATGTACCGTTAAGATTTTACTTTAATATGCTTTATGGTCTTAGATATGTATATATAGTAATATTATTTGCACTTGCAAGTAAAGGCTTATCTTTAGAAGAAGCAATCGTAATATTGATTAAAGTATCTAGTATAATAGAGTATCTTGCATTAATTTTTTATACTACTAGTCCTAGTGAACTTAAATATGCTATAGAAAAAACATTAAAACCATTTAATATATTTAACTTTAATCTAGGGAATGTATCTAATAAAATAGTTGGAATTATTAACTTTTTTCCTCTTTTATTCACAACTGAATATGAAGTATTAAAAAGTGCTTCAGCTAGAGGAATGGACTATTTTCATAGCGATATAATAGCAAGAATAGGCGCACTTGCCTGTTCATTTAAAAACACTTTAAGAATAACTTTAGAAAAAATACAAACAATAAAATTTGCAAGTGAATTAAGAATGTATAGTGTTACTAAATTTAGAACAAACTTAAGAACAAATAAAGTGAATTTCTATGCACTATTAATATTACTTATACACTTAGTTTTCATAGCATATTATATATTTGAAAGAGGACTAATATGAGATATCTAGTAAATATTTCATATGATGGAACTAACTTTTATGGAACACAAATCCAACCTACAAAAAGAACAATAAATGGTAGTGTAGAAGATGCACTTTCTACTATATTAAATGAAAAAACAAAAGTTACAGGTTGTTCTAGAACTGACAGGGGAGTACACGCAAATAATTATTACTTTCACTTTGACATAGAAAAGCAAGTAGACATAAGTAAACTTAAAAAAAGTTTAAATGATTTAACACCAGAAGAAATATACATTAAAAATATAACACAAGTTAATACTGACTTTCACGCAAGATTTAATGTAAAAAGTAAAGAATATGTTTATGTTATTAACACTGGAGATTATTCTCCAACTAAAAGAAATATTGAATTTGAATATAATAAGCCTATAGATATTGAATTATTAGAAAAAGCTAAAACTTATCTTTTAGGAACACATAACTTTAAAAGTTTTACAAGTGATAAAGAAATAGAAAATTACATAAGAACAATAAACTACATAAGATTTGAAAAAGAAAATAATATAGTAAAAATATATATAAGTGCTAATGGTTTTCTAAAATATATGGTAAGAAACATAATAGGATTATTTTTAGAAATAAATGAAAATAAAAAAAGAATAGAAGACATACCTATAATTTTAGAAAGCAAAGACAGAACTTCACTAGGAATAAAAGCCCCATCATGTGGGTTATATCTAAATGCAGTTGAATATTAATAGAATGCGAATTTTATCTAAAAATACAAAAAGTTTGCATTTCATTGCAAATTATTTACAAATGTGGTATAATCATAAATAGGTGATAAAAATGATAAAAAGAGAAAATTATCTAAAAAAACTAGAGGCTTATAAAGACAAAGATATAATTAAAGTAGTGACAGGTATAAGAAGATGTGGAAAAAGCACTTTATTTGATTTATTTATAGAAAAGTTAAAAGAAGAAGGTATAGAAGAAAAACAGATAATCAAAATAAATCTTGAAAATCCTGAGTATGATTTTAAAGATTACATGGACTTATATAATTACATAAAAGAACACCTAATACCAAATAAACAAAACTATGTTTTTTTAGATGAAGTTCAAATCATAGATTCATTCGAACGAGCAATAGATGGATTATATATAATGAAAAATGTAGACTTATATATAACTGGCTCAAATGCTTATTTACTATCTGGAGAACTTGCAACACTTCTTTCAGGAAGATATATCGAAATAAATATGCTCCCATTATCATTTAAAGAATATACAAGTTGTTTTAAAAGTGATAATTATGAAAAATTATATTTACAATATATAAATAGAAGTTCTTTTCCATATGCAATTAATTTTGAAAATGAAGATGAAATAGATGATTACCTAGAAAATATTTATAACACCATAATTTTAAAAGATGTAGTCACAAGAAAAAAAATTGGAGACCCTGGTATATTGCAAAATGTAACTAAATTTATGTTATCTAATATTGGAAGTATTACATCAATAAAGAAAATCACCGATACACTAAATTCAAATGGTATAGGAGTATCTTATCATACAATTGAAAATTATTTGAATTCATTAGTAGAAAGTTTTATAGTTATGAAAGCCTCAAGATATGATATTAAAGGAAAACAATATTTAACGTCAGGAGAAAAATATTATGCTACTGATGTCACTTTAAGATATACATTATTAGGAAGAAAAAATATATATGCTGGACACATTTTAGAAAATATAGTATTTTTGGAATTAAAAAGAAGAGGATATAAAGTCTATGTGGGAAAAATAGGAGAAAATGAAGTTGACTTTGTAGTAGAGAATAAAGAGGGGCTAAAATATTATCAAGTTGCCTATACAACAAGAGAAGAAAGTACACTACAAAGAGAGTTAAAAGCATTGCAAAGTATAAGTGACCACTATCCTAAATATATATTAACTATGGATATAGACCCTGAAGTAGATTATGATGGAATAAGAAAAATGAATGTATTAGATTGGCTATTACAAGATGAAAAGTAGTAGTTTATATAGACTTATAACTTAAAATAAAGAAGCGTAAAAGAATGAGTGATGAAGAATATATTGATATAGCTATTGAAATTAGCAAAATATTCTAAGAATAAAATAGAAATAATAAAAGAATTACATAGAAATCAAGCAATTGAAATTTTAAGACATAAAAATGATTTTAAAAAGCATTAGTTAGTTTAAACACTGGTGCTTTTTCTATGTAAACTTATAAACTTTACTGAGTATTAAAAACATAATTTATTGTATAATAAACATAGAAAGTAGGCTCTTATGAAAAATAATAAATTCATAATTACAATTATATTAGTCGCATTATTAACTATATCAGTAACTTTATTAATAAATATAATAGCTTCTTCTAGGAGTAAATTAGAATTAATCATATATGAAGACGAAAATGGAAACCCTCATAACCCTCATCTAATGTGTTGTCACACTAATAAGATTTATAAAATAATAAAAACAAACACAGAAAATGCAGAGCTTTTAGACGTTTTACAAGATGGAAAATATATATTATATAAAGATGATGTTCTAAAAATTTTAAATGAAGAAACAAATGAAACAATTTCAGTTAATTTAGAAAAGAACTATGAAAACTATTACTTATACACATCTACAAGTAATCAAGAACTAATAGGAATAGTTTATTATAGAGAGTATAAAGATTTTTTTGAAACTAATCACTCTGGATTTTATAATTTAAAAATTAACAAAGTCTTATATGATAATACATACAGTGTTATTACTTTAATAGATGGAAACTTTCTAGAAGCATCAAAATATGATGAAACAAATTCACATATTTTATCTATAAATGAAGAAAAAGAAATACTTTCTTACGATAGATTAGAAAATATATTATATGTTTATTCTAATGGAAATAAAAAGGTATTAGTATTATATAATAAAGAATCTAAGTTAAATAGTTTATACACTGAAACTGGTGAGTTAATAGCAAGTAATATTGAATTAATCAGTTATAAAGAAAATCAAATATACACTATAACAAACAAAACTTTAACAGTATATGACTTTGATGGTAATATTACTACAAACAAATCATTACAAGACTATAATATAAAATATTTAATAGATGAATATGGAATATATATATCTAAAAATAAACTTTCAATTTTAAACTTAAATTCATTTACAAGCACGCCACTATTAGATTTAAAAGACACTTATAGTTTTGCAAACATTAAACAAGGGACAAATGCCTATAGTGAAGAAATAGATGACAATATATACATTTATCTAGAAGACTCTAGTAAGTCAAAACCAGAAGACATACTAGTAAAAATAGATATAGAAGTTTCTTATAATACAAAAACAGAAGACATAAAAGTAAAAGAAGTAGAAGGACTAAAATATATTCAAGACTATAATGGAGAAACTATACAATAAAAATGTAAATGTTAATTTAATTTAAATAAACTAAATATAATTTATTGTATAATCTAATTAAGAAAAGAGGAGTTATATGAAAAATAAAAATGTGATTTTATTAGTAGTGGGTTTTGTATTAATATTAATAGGTGCGTTCTTATGTTATAAAGGTTACTACTATGAATGTAATAATAAATGTATTGAAGAAAAACCAAAAGAAAATACTGAGAACAAAAATGAAAATGAAGACTTACCTATAGGTAAAACATGTGAATACACTAGAACTTATAGATTTGTAGATTATTATGATTACGAAGGAACAGTACCAAGTGTTTACTTTATAGTTTTTGATACATATCAGGCATACAGTCCAATTATATTAGAATTAAATAAAAATGATTTTCCTAAAAACTTTGAAAAAGGCAAAAATTATGAAATAACTTATAGGCGAACTTTCAATAGTATAAATACAACTTATGGTAATGGTATAGACTATAGAGAAATCATAACAAAAATAGAAGAAACTGACAAAGAGGGTATGGATCAAGTACAAGATTCTTGTATATTTAACTAATTAACAAAACTACATATTTAATAAGTATGTAGTTTTAAACTAATATCTATTTTATTAAAAGATAGTCTTTTTAAATGTATTGATTTTTAACAGATACATATAATAATTATATCAAAAGTGTTGCAAATAATGTACTTTTGTGATAAAGTTATTTTAGAAATGGAGTGATACTATATGGCTACAATGAGTATAAGACTATCAGATAATGATAAAAACGAGGCAGATAATCTTTTTAAAAAATTGGGAATTACAACTAATGCAGCAATTAATATGTTCATAAAACAAAGCATAAGAATGCAAAGTTTACCTTTTACACCAGCATTAAATGTGCCAAATCAAAAACTTATGAAAGCATTAGAAGAATCTGACATTATTATGCAAGAACTAAAAGAAGGAAAAAGACACGGTTATACTGACACTGATAGTTTATTTGAGGCATTAGATAAATGACATACAAGTATAGAGTAGATTTTACAAGTGATTTCAAAAAAGAATATAAAAAATAAAAAAACAAGGTAAGAATCTCAATAAGATTAGAACTGTTGTAGAAGAGCTTGCCTGTGGAAATAATTTAGAGGCACAATATAAAGACCACAAACTAAATAATAATAAAAGATTTAAAGATGCACGTGAATGCCACATTGAGCCTGATTGGCTACTTATATATAGAATTAATAATGATGAACTTATTTTATTATTGGTTGAGACTGGTTCACATAGCGACTTATTCTAAGAAAAAATAGAAGAAGCTGACATAGAAGGTATGATTCAATTACAAAACTACATATTTAATAAGTATGTAGTTTTAAACTAATATCTATTTTAAAATCAAATAAGTCTATGATATAATTGAATCACTAGGAGGAAACAAAAGTGAAAGAAATAATAAAAAAGAAAGAAATAAAAGGAATATTTGTATCTTTATTACTAATAGTATTAGCAGTATTTTTAATGATGAAACCACTAGAAATAGTTAAAACTCTTATACAAGCGATGGGAATAATATTATTAATATGTGGATGTATTGACTTCATGAGTTATTTTAAAAGAAGTGAAGAGGAAAAACTATTTGATTATGGATTATTTAAAGGAATAATGGAAATATGTATTGGAATACTTTTTATATTCAAGTTTGAAGTACTAACTAGCATATTCCCAATAATAATCGGGCTTGTAATAATATTCATTAATATATTTAAACTTCAACTTTCTATTAATTTAAAACAAATAGAAAATTCTAACTGGTTTGTAGGAGTAATAATATCAGCTCTTTCTATAATATTAGGGATAGTAATTATATTAAATCCATTTGATTCCGTAAAAGTGCTAATAATCACATCAGGTGCTATAATTCTTGTAAGTGAAATATCAAATATAATTTATAGTTTACTAATATTATCAAGAATAAAAAAAGTAGACAAAGTAGTAAAAGAAATAACAGAAGACTTGAAATAGTCTTTTTCTTTTTACACAAAGCGTGTAAATAACTATGAATATCACTTGTAAATAAAATATTTATTAAAGTATAATTTTTATTAGGATAGATAAGGGTGATTTTATGGAGATAAGATTTAGAATAGCAAATAGAAGTGATGTAAAAGGCATAGTAGAACTATGTAATGACTGTTTTGGTGACGGGACAAATATTGAAGAAGCAATGAGAATATACGAAGGAACTAAAAATGACCCAAACCAAATTCATCTAATAGGCGAGGTTAATGGAACAATAATAGCACACACAAGAATACAAATAGTAGAAACAATGTTTAAAGGAATGGATACATATGCAATACTAAACCATGTATGTGTGCGAGGAGATTACCGTAGACATAAACTAGCAACTCATATGCTAGATGCTGTAGTAAAGATATGTAAAGACAAAAATTGCACAAGTATAAAATTATGGTCAAATAACTTTAGGGAAGCAGCACATGCTTGTTACAAAAAATATGGATTTATAGTAAATGATGCAAAATTTTTCTCACTAGATATACAAGGATAATTAAAGTAGTAAGGAGTGTATTTATGAAAATAGAAAAAGTATATATAGGTGGTTGGTTTCAAAGAACAACACTACAATTAAGTGAAGTTTATGATTTTTTAAGATTTGCAACGTCTAAACTTGCATTAGATAAAAAACAGTTGTTAAAATTACATAAAAATTTAGGAGTAAAAAGTGTATTATATGATATAGACTGCCTAGAAATATTAAAATTTCAAACAGAAGATAATATTGATATTAAAATATTTGAAGATGGACTTATAGTATTAAGTTACGACCAAATGAAAGAATATTCTTTATTTAGTGATATTGATGCACTAGCAAATTACTATGAAAAGAAATTATCACCTGCAATAAGTTACTTGTTTAGCCTAGGTGCCCCAGTACCAAAAGAACTCGCAAATATAGAAACAGTTTATCCTTATTTTATAGTCTTAAATAACGAAACAAAAGAACATATAAATGAACTACTTGCAAAAACTGAAAATCAAAAATACTTTGAATTCAAAAACAAAGACTACGATGTATTAAGAGGAGACAAATATTATTTCATAAATAACAAAAAGAAAACATCAGCACAAGTTGAAAGATATATAGAAGAGCAAATTTTTATAAGAGAATTCAAAGCACAAATGCATAGATACCTAAATCTTCATAGAATAATTTGGGAACGAATTGACGAAGTAAAAGAAAATGCAAAAGTAAGTGGAAAAGATATACTTAAAGTAAATAGCAAAATTGATGGATACCAAAAAACAGTTAACTTAATTGATGCACGTATAAATCAAATGAGCACTTATTTAAAAACTAGAGAAAGAATTGCAAAAAGTGATGAAAAACTACAGGAGTCTTTAGATATGATAGGATATAGATATGAAACATTAGGTAATACTTTATCTTACATTCAATATCTTTGGGACATGACACAAAACTACGTAAACTCAGCACGTTCATTATATAAAAATCTTAAAAGCGACGTAACAGACCAATCAATCAATAACTTAACAATTGTAACGTCTATGGGAGTAGGTGCATCACTTCTCGGATTATTCACTGAAAGTGCACCAACATTTACGATATTTGGTTTCTTATACTTCTTTGCACTTGCCGCTATTGGATGGACAGTAAACAAAATCATGAAAACAATAGCCGAAAAGCGTACTTATGAAGTAAGTGATATAGAATATGATAAAGATATAAAATAGTCTTCATTTGAAGATTATTTTTTTTAAAACCTTTACAACAAAACATGCGATGTATATAATATCCCTAAAAAGAGGATGTAAACTATGGTAAGGATAAAATACTACGAAAAAATTGAAGAAATATTTAATAATTATGATGAATATATGAAAATGTTTAATAAATCCATTAAGATTACGTGCTTTAACAAGAATAATAAATCCAAAACTCCCTAGGTATAACTCATCTTATCAAATAGAAAAAAGACAAAAAGAACTTATAGATAAATTAATTCTAACTTATGGACTTACTTGCGCTTTAACTAAATTAGAAAACTTAGAGATACACTTTTAAACACTAAAAAATGTGATAGCCTATTTGTCATAGCTTTAGAAGAAGTAATTATAGAAGTTAAAAAAATATATAAAAATTGTATTAATATAAAAATAATAAAATTACTTAAATTTATAGGAAAAAACTTAAATGAAAAACAAGAAAAAAATAATAGACATAATAAACAAAAAAGAGAATATGGCATATATCTAGACAAAAAAAGAAATATTATCTAAAATAGACAAAAACTTTCCAAACTTATTAATAGAAGAAAATAGGGAATTACTGGAATTAGAAAAACCAAAGAAAAAGCCATACGCGAGTCCATCACAAACAAAAATAAAAGGCTTCTAAAAAACATTGAAAAAAATAACAAACTATATTAGAATGAACATAGGGAGGTTAAAAATGAAACCAAAATGTATAATAGTAGAAGGACCACAAGGATGTGGAAAAACTACTCTAACAAATTATTTAAGAGAAAATATAGCAGCATCAAATTTATTTCGTTTGACAGGTCAAAGTGACAAGACACTTACAGGTAAAGAGAAAAGTAAACACATGTATTATGCACTACTAGACTATATGAAAGCCTTAGAAAACTGTGATGTAAATTTAATATTTGATAGAACATTCTTTAGCGAGCAAGTATATGCTTCACTTGGTTATAAAGATTATAGTTTTACTGATGTATATCAAACACTTTTACAAAAATTAGGAAGTCTTAATTATGAAATATATTACATAACTTTGTATCTAGAAAACACAAATCTATTTGAAGAAAGATTAAATAGACCTTCACATCATGGCTATCAAAAATTTAGTTTAGAATCTAGTTTAAATCAGCAAGATACATATTTAAATCTAATACCAGAAATAGCAAGTCTTCCAAATACACAAGTATATAAAGTACCAATGGATGACTTTAACCTAGCATATGACCAAATAAATGAAATTTTAGGAATAGATATAAAAACAAAAAAGTTAACTAAATAGAATGTCCATAAGATATTCTTTTTAATTGCAATTCGAGTTAAAATATAGTAGTATATAAATTAAGTTAAAAGGAGTTGAAATACATGGACACAAGAGAAATTAAAGAATTTTTACGTGACTGTTCTATATATATAATAACATTTGCTATTATTGCATTCGTTTTAATATTTGTAGTTGCTTTTCACCCAATTTCAGGTAACTCAATGTATCCTACACTAGAAGAAGGTAATGTAGTATTGGTTTCAAAATTTTCATACTTATTTACTGATGTAAAAAGAAATGACATAGTAGCATTAAAAGTAAATGGTAAGTCTTATGTTAAAAGAGTAATAGGACTTCCTGGAGAAGATATTAAATTTTTAAAGAATATTTTATACATTAATGGGCAACCATACACAGAAAATTTCTTAGATGAAGGAGTAGAAACAAGTGGTTTCACATTAGATGATGTATGTAAAGTTGGCGAATGTCCAAATGGTGTAATACCAGAAGGAAAATACCTAGTTCTTGGAGATAATAGACCTGAAAGTGAAGATTCAAGAACTGCTACATTTGGTCTAGTAGAAAAAAGTGACATTAAGGGTAAAATATTTTTTAGAATTTGGCCACTTAGTAATATTGGAAAGCCCGAATAAACAAGTAAATAACTGCTTGTTTATTTCTTTCTAATGAAAGTAGTAATCTAAAAGAAAACACATAAAATATCATGAGAGCATTTCGGTTAAAGATGATTTCACAATAATTTCACAAAAAAATGTCGAATATTGAATTTTGTATATTAAGGTGTTATAATCTAATTAAATTTGTGAGTGAGATTATCTAAACAAATTTAATGCTTGAAAAAGGAGGGAAAATTATATGTTTAATAAAAAACGTATAGTAGTATTTGGGGTATTTTTCTTGTCAATGTTTTTATTTATAACATTTGCAGGTGGAACACCGCAAAATCAAGCAATAGCAACAAGATTGGTAACATTCATTGATGGTTACAACAATGAGGAACTAGATGCACAAACTATAATAGTTGGTGAAGATGCTAGCTTACCTAATAGTCCTACACATGATGGAAGAGTATTTGTAGGTTGGTACAGAAATGGTGATAGAGAATTAAGACTAGAAGACGCTGATTTTACTAATATCACTGAAAACATAAGAGCAGTAGCATTATATGGTGCTGACTTAAACGGAAATGGAGTAGTAGATGATGAAGATACTCGTTATACAGTAACATTCATTGATACTTATGACGGTTCTGTTATTTCAACACAAGAAGTACTAGTAGGAATGGATGCACAAGCACCAGTTTTACCTACACATGAAAACATGACATTTGTAGGGTGGAGTACTTCATATAGAAACATTAGAAGAGACACTACAGTAAATACAACTTGGACAGTTTCAGGAGGTACGACAGCAACAACTCCAGGGTCTAATGGAGAAGAAAACAACGAAAATAATGAAACAAATACACCTACTATAAATACATACACTGTAACATTCATTGATGGTTTCGATAATAGTGTAATCACTACAACAGAAGTACAAGAAGGATTAACTGTAGCAACTCCAGTAGCACCAACACACGATGGATATGTTTTCATTGGATGGAATGGAAACTTAGATAACATAACTGAAAACACTACAGTAACAGCAACTTACGGTGTTGATAGAAATGGTAATGGAGAAGTTGACACCCTTGAAGAAACATTCGTAATAAATTATGAATCATTAATTGAAGGAACAAAAAATGACGCTCCTAAATATGACAATGCATTCTTAATTAATGAAACTTACACAGTATTAGAGAGTACATTTGAATTAGATAATGCAGTATTCATAGGATGGACAACAAATGAAGATGATGCTAAAGAAATAGTTACAACAAAAGCACAAGAAAACAATATAGATTTAGTTAAACCTAACACAGAAGCAACAGTAACAGAAAATGTAACATACTATGCAGTATGGGGAATAGCAAATAACAAAGATGGAGAAAATGACAATACTCCAGATTATGATAAAACATATACAGTAACATTTGTATATGATAATAAAATTACAACAACAACTGTAAATTACGGTGAGTCTGTTACTGAACCATTAGATGCACAAAAAGAAGGATACACATTAACTTGGGATAGAAGTTTAGAAAACATAACAAGCGATACAACAATAACAGCAATGTATAAAAGAATCTTAACGGTAACATATACCGGACTAAAAAATGAAACTGGAACAGAAAAAGCAGATGTTAGACATGAAGTGATAGAAGGAACAAAAGATCCAGAAACATTTACACCAAGTAATTATTACTTAAATAATACAACATACATATTTGTAGGATGGCAAGATGAAAATGGAAATTTAATAGACACAGAAGACTTACCAGAAGTAACAGAAAATATAACATACACAGCAATGTATAAAAGAATCTTAACGGTAACATATACCGGACTAAAAAATGGAACTGGAACAGAAAAAGCAGATGTTAGACATGAAGTGATAGAAGGAACAAAAGATCCAGAAACATTTACACCAAGTAATTATTACTTAAATA
>CAYWED010000009.1:2873-15621 GCA_964457135.1 uncultured Muribaculaceae bacterium | reverse complement strand
CAGAAAATATAACATACACAGCAATGTATAAAAGAATCTTAACGGTAACATATACTGGACTAAAAAATGAAACTGGAACAGAAAAAGCAGATGTTAGACATGAAGTAATAGAAGGAACAAAAGATCCAGAAACATTTACACCAAGTAATTATTACTTAAATAATACAACATACATATTTGTAGGATGGCAAGATGAAAATGGAAATTTAATAGACACAGAAGACTTACCAGAAGTAACAGAAAATATAACATACACAGCAATGTATAAAAGAATCTTAACGGTAACATATACTGGACTAAAAAATGAAACTGGAACAGAAAAAGCAGATGTTAGACATGAAGTAATAGAAGGAACAAAAGATACAGACTATGAAATACCAAATGATATCATAACTGAAACAAATACTTATGAATTTAAAGGATGGATTGATAATCAAGGTAATGAATTTGCAAAAGACGAAGACTTACCAGAAGTAACAGAAAATATAACATACACAGCAAAATATCAAAAACTCTCTACCGTAACATATATAGGACTTAATGGAAAAATAGATGAAATTACTAAAAATGTAGAAGTTGATGAAAATAATAATGAATATAACCACTTTGAATACATAAATGTAGAAGAAAATATTGAAGGATTCACATTCAATGGATGGAGTAAACCATTACCAGGAAGTTACATTCAAAATACAACTATTTTTGCTAAATATAAACAAAATATAATAGATTTATCAATTGAACAAAATAATTGGAAATTTAATACAACAGTTAGTGAAAATGATTTAAAAAATACTATAAATGTTACGCCTATATACAAAACTGCTGAATATAACTATTTAGACAAAGAAGAATTATCTTATACTATAAGTGGTTTTTCTAATACAGAAGGCGTACATACTGCTTACATAAATCATAGAACATTAGGAAATTATCCAATAACATATATAGTTTATAATGAAAATCTTTATGGTAGACTTGAAAATTCTACATTAAAATATAATAATCCTGGTAAATATATTATTACAAGTGATTATAAATATACATGGTCAAAATGTGTAAGTGACACATATGAATGTAATAAAGAACATAAACTCGATGGAGTAAAAAATCAAGAAATAAATAATCCATTTTTAGAATTATATGTTCATAAATTAGATGATAAAATCGTAAATAGCATATTAGAAGGTAAAGCAACAATAACATACAACGATGGAACGAAAGAACAAAAAGATGTAAATAATATGAATTATGGATATTATGAATTACATACTCTAAAAGATTCTGCTTGGTATGATATTAGATTTATGATTGAGGTTGAACCATTGAAAGAAATTAAATACGTAGAAATTCCTTATATACATGAAGGAAAAGCTCATATACTAACATTTGTAAATGAGAACGATTCTTTAAACTTATTAAAATAGAATAAAGGGATGATAGAAAATAACTATATATTTTTGAACATCTCTTTTCTAAAATATGTTATAATTTCTATAAGGAGTGATATAAGTGGCTTATATAAGATATAAAGCAGTAACAAGAGATTTTAATTTTTCTAACTCAATCGAATTAGAAAACATTCCAACATATGGTAAGGATTACGTATATGATAATGAAACAATACTTGCTGCATATAAAGTCGGAAGAGATATAAGTATAATAACAGATAAAAAAATAATGTTATTTGATAATAGTATTAAACTAAAAAACAAAAAAGAAGTAACAACAGTACCTTATACAGCAGTAACCGCACATTCTATAATGTTTCATTCTAATTCTAGTGAAATATATTTGTTATTAAGTACAGGTAATCCATTATTACTTAAATTTGTAAACATGGATGAAACTGATAAATATAAATTAAGACTATTATATAATGCAATGTCATCTTGTATATGTAGTGGAAAAGTTCCAAATGATATACTAAAAAAATTAACTACAGAAAACTTTGAAAGATAAGGAAGGTAAATAAAATATGAAAGAAGAAGTAATTGAAAAAGAAAATAATAATGAGGAAATAACAAAAGACATCAAAAAGAATGACTTAAAGAAAGATAAAAACAAAAAAAGTTTAGTATCAAGAATATTAAATATAATATTATGGGTAGTTTTACTAGCATGGATGGCTCTTGTAGTAACTGATTTTATACAAACTAAAAACGAAAAAGAACCAAAATTCTGTTGGTTTAATAAAAAAACAACTGAATATAGTGATGGTACAGTAACAACTTGTACAGGACTTGGATACAAAGTAATTAATTATAAAAGAGCAAGTATGAATGCTATTGAATTTGGTCCATTTTGGATTAAAGACAGAACTGCTGAATAATGAAAGACGCCATAATAAACTGGCGTTTTTTCATACAATAAAATAGACGCAAAAAAGTGTTTGACATTCATATTTGTACATACTATAATTAATAATGAATTGAAATAAAAACAAGAGAATAAAAGTAGAATTAAAAAAGAAAATAATTTGAAATAATAGTTAATAATGTGATTATTAAAATAGGAAATTGAAAGGAACAATGATAAAAATGAATAATAAAATTACATGAATGAGAAAATAAATAAGGCAGACTATGCAATTTGAAGTGATTTCTTTGAAAAAGAATTTCATATAAGTGCATTTTTAGAAGTGACTTAATGTGAATTCAAACTTTAAAATTAATAGTAATAAAATGGAATGGTGGCATGTAAATGAAAAACATTGATGAAATAATAGAAATGTTAGATTGGAATAATGAAGAAAAAATTCAAGAAGAAGGATTAAAATTAGCAAATCAAATAAAGCACATTGATATTTTTATTCAACCAAAAAATAAAGGAAAATCAATATGGGAAAATTGTGCAAAAATTTTATATTATAAAACAGATGAGGAATTAAATAAATATTTGAGTGATTTAGTTGAATGGCTACAAGACATGAATTGGCCTGGAGCTATAATTATAATGGAGCGTCTTATAAAATATAAAAATAAAAAACATATATTACAAATCATAAATGATAATATAGTTATAGCACAAAAATTGAATGATTCTATTTGGAAAGAAAATTTGATATTATTAAGAAATGAAATAAAAAACAAGTGAATAAAAGAGAGGTGAATAAGAGAATGAAGAATATAAACGCAGTAGAACCAGTATTTTTTATTACTAATAGCAATAAAAAAACTATTGATGAAATAGAAAATAAACTTAATTCAATAGTTATTAATAATAATTCTATGAAAATAAACTTGCAAATAAAATCAAAAGTTAGATCAATATATTCTTCACTCGCAATTGAGGCAAATTCATTATCGTTAGAATCTGTCGAAGATATTATTGATAAAAAGCAAGTTTTAGGAGATAGAAAAGAAATACAAGAAGTTAAAAATGCTAATGAATTATATGAACATATAGATGAATATAATTGGAAAGATGAAAAAGATTTTTTAAAAGCACATTCATTAATGATGAAATATTTTGATGATGATAATGGATACTATAGAAAACACGGTGAGGGTGTAAAAAAAGGGAACGAGATTATTTATTCTGCACCTGAATCAATACTAGTTCCATCTCTTATGAAAAGTCTATTCAAATTTATGAATGATAAAGAAAATGAAATTCATCCTCTAATTTTATCCTCTATATTTCATTATTACTTTGTATATATTCATCCCTTTAGTGATGGTAATGGAAGAATGGCTAGATTTTGGGTAAGTTTAATTTTAACTAAATGGAACAGGAAATTCAAATATATTCCAATCGAAGAAGAAATTTATTTGAATCAACAAAAATATTATGACTCTATCGCACAGTGTCATATTAATGGAAATGCTAATGTGTTTATTGATTTTATGCTAACAAGTATTAATAATTCGCTAAATAAAACTACCCAGAAAACTACCCAGAAAATAAAATTAAATGATAATCAATTAAAAATTATAGAACTAATAAAGGAAAATTCTAAAATTACTAGAAACGAATTAGCAAATAAGTTAAATATTACATCTGATGGTGTTAAATATAACTTAAAAAAATTAGTTAGCAATAACATTATTGAAAGAATTGGACCAGATAACGGTGGTTATTGGAAAATAATATAGAAAAATTTTATAATATAAAATGAATTAGAATTTGTTAGTATAGAAAGAGTTTGGTGTTAGGATAAAAAAGTGATACAATATCACTAGGTGAAATTAATGAAAAGATATACTTTATTTATGTTTTTATGTTTGATATTATGTAGTTGTAAAGTAAAAAATAAATATGAAGAATATACAAAATATAATATAAAAGATATAAGCGATTCTAACTCTTATATAGATGGTTATTCATATTATGACGGAAAAGAAGAACAAAGGTATATAATTGAAAAAATAAGCCTTCCAATGTGTGAAAACTTTGCTATATATTATTATATAGGTAATGATGAATATATCTTATTAGATGATGAAGAAAAATTTCATACTCCATTTAGGCATAAATTTATAAATAATAAACTTTATATTTTAAACCATGAATATAGTTTGTTAGAATACACATTGGATAAAGAAAATACAACTAAAAAGCAAAATAAACTAGAATATGTAAATATGCCATTTCCAGAAGAAGAACTACTACACGAAACAAGTGATAAAATTGAAATTGAATCATTTGAAATAGATAATAATAAAATGTATTTAACTATTAAAACATATAGAGTTAGCTATTTTAATGCTTTAACGAGTAGGGTAGAATGTTCCCTAAGTAATTACAAATGTGAAGTTATAAAAGAATAAAAACCAATTACATTATAGTATATTGGCTTTTTCAATATATTAATTTAGAAAAATTTTATACAAGTAACACAAAAAACATACATCTTAAAATACTGGACAAAATATCTAAAATACTATATAATACCTCAAAAAAGGGGAAGATTATATGGAAACTATTGAACAAATAGAAAGAGAAAAAAATCGTATTCTAGAACTTTTAGGTAGAATGAAATTAAATCAGTTAAACAACCAAGAATACTCCGAACTACAAATGCTTCTATTAAAAAGAGAGGCCTCTTTTTGCAAATCTTATCCGTTATGTAGAATAACTGCTTTAGGAGATAAGGTTATGTTCATTTCAGACTCTCATTCGGGAAATGTAAGAATAGAAAACATGAGACTAGTAGATGCACCATATGAGATGGCTCTTCAAAAGAACATCAAAACAGTCGTTCACGCAGGGGACCTCACTGAAGCCTGTCCAGTCGAACACGATAAAAAATTCGAAGTCGTATTACAGGAACTATTGAATGCCTATTATCACATGCCAAATGAAATCATAACAGGATTTGTCCTTGGTAATCACGATTATTCTGCAATAAGAACTCATCCTGATATAATACCATACTATTTTAATACATCTAAGATATACGTTTTGGGTATGCAACAAGTACTTATGAATTGGCAAGGAACAAACATACTCATAAGCCATCCCATCAAACAATTAACCATGGCCGAAAATGGATACGGATTGGCAGACATCATAGTAGAAGGTCACCACCATTACTTTGATTGTCATGAAGACTATAGAATAATAGACTTGCCTGCGACATCGAAAGACACATTAAACGTTCTTGTAAGTCCGATTTTCGAAAAATACAAACAACGATACTGTCGTCTATTTATCGTCGCCTCCAAACAAGATGAAAATGTTATTTTATTCGAAGTATATTCTATCGAACGAGACCATCTCAAAGATATCCGACAAACCGATACGATAGAATTCAACACTCAAACTAAACAGTTGAGACTATATAAATAAATTATAAAGCCTTAATCTATATTCGACAATCTAAAATTTCTATATAATACAAAAATGGATATTGTTTTGTATTATATAGTATTATTTATTCTGGTATTTACGGGCAAAACAATATTAGATGGATTAAGCAATACTAAAAAGTAAAAATCAATTTGTGACTTTTATTAGTGTTTATTTGTTTCTTATATTAATCCTTTAAGCAACCTATTGGTATAACAAAAACATTATCTTCTCTTTTATAACCATATTCAGTTCCAGTTATTATAATTTTTAAATCTGGAACTCTTATTTTTGCCTGTTTTTCTTTTTTATTATATTCTTTAACTAGTTCTTCAATTTTATTTAGATGTTTTGCTCCTTCTTCTATATCTGAACTTCCTAATTTAAATTCTATTAAAGCATATCTTCCATCTCTTAAATGCAAAACAGCATCTGCTTCTAAACCATATCTATCATGATAATACGAAATAGAACCACCCATTTTATTGGAATAAATTCTTAAATCTCTTATACATAAAGTTTCAAAAATAAAACCAAAAGTTTTTAAGTCTAAATTAAAATATTCAGGATTTACACCTAGAGCTTGAACAACTAACGATGGGTCAACAAATTCTTTTTTATCTATAGCGCTAATTGCGCTTTTACTTCTAATAGCTGGGCACCATGCCGGAACATCTTGTATAACATACAATCTTTTAAGAGCTTTAACATAATCATAAAAAGTTGACTCACTCATATCAAAATTAGCATTTATATCTTTTAAAATAGTTGTATTTTTAGCCATAGTTGAAATATTTCTAGCATAAGATCTTAAAAGTAATCTAGTAGCAGTTTCATCTCTTTGTACTCCATCAACATTATTTACATCTTCCCTACATAAAGAATTATAATAACTCCTTGAAACTAAAAGACTACTTTCTTTACTTTTTTTAGATATGGAAGATGGCCATCCACCTCTACAAGCAGTAAAAATTAAATCATCAATAGTTAAATTGGACTTACACCCGTCTTCTAAGTTAACTTTATTATTAAATAAATCTTTTAAAGAAACACTACCATTTGATTCACTTGTTTCATATAAACTCATTGGATACATAACTAAAGAGTCTATCCTACCAGTACCAGTGTGCATTATTTCATTTTTATCAACTGAATTAGATCCAGTTAAAATATATAATCCATCTTCGTTTCTTCTATCAACTGAAACTCTTATAGCATCCCATAGTTTAGGAATTATTTGCCATTCATCTATTAACCTAGGATTTTCACCTATCAAAAGATTTGAAGGTTTAATTTCTGCTGTTTTTATATATTCATCCTTTTTATCAGAATCTTGAAGTTCAATAACACTTTTAGCATATTGTTTAGCTGTTGTTGTTTTACCACACCATTTAGGTCCTTCTATATGAATAGCACCAAAAGTTTCTAATTTAAGAGCTAGTTCATCATCAACTATTCTTTTTATATAATTCATAATTATCACTTCCTATTATAAATATAGCATATTTATACGTAAGAATCAATAAGATTAAAGTACTTTGCTGTTTTTTAATAAAGTACTTTGTGATGTTTTGTCGAAGTACTTTGTGGTAAAATTGCTACTTTAGATTTAATTATACTAGTTTCTTGTTTACTTTTCATAAAAATGGTAAAATATAATAGAATTTTATTATCTAATATTATTTAGTCCCAAAAATAAAAATTTGTGACTTTCATTCGTTCCCAAAACAAAAAGTAACATATTAACCACATGATTTTACTCTTTGGGAACGAATTGAAACGAATTTGGGAACGAATAATTGGTTAATAGTGAACAAAATAAAAAATGAAAGAGGTCAAAAAATGTTTAAATTAGTGTCAAAATATAAGCCAAGTGGCGACCAGCCAAAGGCAATAGAAGCATTAGTCGAAGGAATAAAAAATGGCAAGAAAGAGCAGGTTTTACTGGGTGCGACAGGAACTGGGAAAACTTTTACAATAGCAAATGTGATAGCCGAGGTTAATAAGCCAACATTAATTTTAGCTCACAACAAAACTCTTGCAGGACAACTTTATAGTGAATTTAAAGAATTATTCCCTGAAAATAGAGTTGAATATTTTGTAAGTTATTATGATTATTATCAACCAGAGGCATACGTTCCGAGTAAAGACTTATATATAGAAAAAGACTCATCAATAAATGATGAAATAGATGAACTACGTCATGCAGCAACAAGTTCATTATTAAAAAGAGATGATGTAATAGTAGTTGCAAGTGTTTCATGTATATATGGTATAGGTGAGGTAGAAGAATACAAAAATAAAATGCTAAACCTAAGTATAGGAGACATTATAGACAGAGATGAACTCCTAGAAAAACTAGTAAGCATGCTTTATGAAAGAAGTGTACTAGACTTTAAACGTGGAACATTTAGAGTTAATGGAGACACTATTGAAATAATACCTGTTTACGAAAGAAAAAATGGTATAAGAATAGAACTATTTGGAGATGAAGTAGAAAGAATAAGTGAATTTGATACATTAACAGGAGTAATTCTAAATGATAAAAAGAATGTATCAATATTTCCAGCATCTCACTTTGTAACAAGTGATGAAAAATTAAAAATTGCAATAAGCCGTATAGAAAAAGAGTTAAAAGAGCGTTTAGAAGAACTAGACAAAGAAGGTAAAATAGTAGAAAAAGAAAGACTAAAACAAAGAACTATGTATGATATAGAAATGTTAAGAGAAACTGGTTTTTGTCATGGTATTGAAAATTACTCAAGACATATATCACTAAGGGAAGAAGGATAAACTCCAACAACTCTAATGGATTTCTTTCCAAAAGATAATTACCTTTTAGTAGTAGATGAGTCTCACGTAACTCTTCCACAAGTAAGAGGAATGTATAATGGAGACAGAATGAGAAAAACTACTTTAGTAGATTATGGATTCCGTCTTCCAAGTGCTCTTGATAATAGACCACTACAGTTTTCTGAATTTGAGGCTAAAATCAATCAAGCAATTTACGTCTCAGCTACCCCAGGAGATTACGAACTAGAGAAAGTTAACAATAATTACATAGAACAGATAATAAGACCAACAGGACTACTTGACCCACTTATAGAAGTAAGACCTACAAAAGGACAAATAGATGATCTTATAGGTGAAATAAATGACAGAATAAATAAACAAGAAAGAGTATTAATAACAACATTAACAATAAGAATGGCTGAAGAACTTACAAATTACTTAAAAGAAGTTGGAATAAAAGTAACATATCTTCATAACGAAATAAAAACACTAGAACGTATGAATATAATAAGAAATCTTCGTCTAGGGGGTATAGATGTAGTAGTAGGAATTAATCTTTTAAGAGAAGGAATAGACATACCTGAAGTTAGCCTAATTGCAATAATGGATGCAGATAAGCAAGGATTTTTAAGAAGTTCAAGAAGTCTAATACAAACTATAGGAAGATGTGCAAGAAATGCAAATGGTAAAGTAATAATGTATGCTGATACAACTAGTGAAGCAATGGAAATTGCAATAAATGAAACAAAGAGAAGAAGGAGCATACAAGACGCTTACAATAAAGAACATGGAATAACACCACAAACAATAAAGAAAGAAATAAGAGATTTAATAACAAATAATGAGGTAAAAGAAAAACCAAAAGAAAAAATGACTAAACAAGATAAAAAAGAATTAATTCACAATATAGAACTTGAAATGAAAAAAGCAGCACAAGAACTTGATTTCGAGCGCGCTATGGAACTTAGAGACGTAATGTTTGAATTAAGTACAGAAGACTAAAGCTTAAGGCTTTTTTTCTTTCTAAACTTTCATTTTTTACATAGAATATAATAACAAACATAATTTCAAAAATGTTGTACTTTATTTGTTAAGACTTTTCAAATTATCAAAAATGTATTATAATTATGTTATTGCCAAGTTGCTTGGCGAGGAGAATTATGAAAAAAGAATATAAATTAGAATATAATGAAATAACAAAAGATATAATAAATAATGAATATTTTGAACTAACTAAAAATGATTTACATCATGGTGGTAGTAAATACGACCATCTAATTAGAGTGTCAAAATGTAGTTTTGTGTTAGGCAAATTTTTTAAAGCTGATATAAAAAGTGTAACAAGAGCAGCACTTCTACATGATTTCTTTCTAGGTGGTAGAAAAGATAAAGTTGAAAACTCTTACTTAAATCACCCAAAGACTGCTGCAGAAAATGCAAAGAGGTATTTTAATATAACACCACTAGAAGAAGAGGCAATTAAATCACATATGTTTCACCATGTATTAATAAAGAAAATATTACCATTTATAAATCCGACAGAAAAAGCCAAAATAAAAGCAAGTAAACCTAAAAGTAAAGAAGGATGGCTCGTTTGTATTGCTGACCTTTTAGTTTCAATAAAAGAAGTTCAAGTCTACGAATTTTCATATATTGCGAATATATCATACTTAATAATATTAAATCTATTATTCTTTAGACAATAAAAAAGAACTAGTTAATAATTTCAAAGTTAACTAGTTTAATTTTGTTTGAAATAAAGTCATCACTATTTAGAGTTTCATCACAAAGAACACTTAAATATTTCTTATTATCATCTGCAAAAACAGTTACAACCTCTTCATTACCTTTATTAGTTAAAACTGAACCTAAAAAGTTTGCTCCACTACTAACGCCAACACCAAGTCCAAGTTCTCGTCCTAATTTTTTAGCCATATTAATCGCGTCTATATCATTTATTTTAATTATTTCATCTATTTTACTTACGTCTACTATATCAGGAACAAAATCATCTCCAATACCATCAATCTTATGACTGCCTTTTGTTTCACTATTAGATAGAATAGGTAATCCATCTGGTTCTATTGCAATAATTTTAGTTCCATATTTTTCTTTTAATCTATTACCAGCCCCAATTAAAGTACCACCTGTACCAACACCACTTACAAATTTACTTACATATTTAAGTTTATCTTGAATCTCTAATCCAGTAGTATTATAGTGACAATTTATGTTCTCTATATCTCCAAATTGGTCAAAAAGGTAAGCATTATTTATACTAGCAAATTCCTTTGCCTTTTCTAAACACCTTACAAATCCTCCATCCTCACGACTTACTAAAGTTACATTAGCCCCATATATTTTTAAAATATTAACTCTTTCACTAGAAACAAAATCTGGCATAAAAATATGAACAGGATGATTATACCTTGCCCCATAAGCAGCAAGTGCTATTCCAGTGTTACCACTAGTTGCTGTTACAATAGGAGTGTCTTCTTTTAAATTAACTTGTGTCAAAACATAATAAACAAGCCTATCTTTTATACTACCTGTCAAATTATAATATTCGAGTTTAGCATACATATGCTCCTCTTTTCCTTCGTATAAATAATTAATCTTTATAAGAGGAGTATTTCCAATTAAACTTTTTTCTCTCATACTTTTATCTTATGAAAAAACTACATAATATGTGACAAAAAATAATAACATCAAAATTTGACTACATATACGCCTTATGATACAATAACGACTTATTAAAGGGAGAGTCAAAATGGATAATGAAATAAAAATGAAATTATTTAATTACCTACGTGATAACATAAGCAGTTATACAAGAGGGGAAGTTAACAATATAATAGAGTATTTTGATTATTTTCATGAAACGCAAGCAGGTCCTGGAGATATGTTACAAGTACTAAGTGCCTTAAATTTATATAAAGATGAAAAAAATATGTACCTAGGTATTTTAAATCTAATTAAAAAATATTTTACTTTAGAAAAAAACATACTCGAAATTGGCTCTGGGCACTATCCAGCATTAGCAGCACTAATTGATAAAGAACAAAGTATTTTAGGTGGTGGCACTGTAACTGCATATGATGACAAATTAATACCTACACAAGTAGGAAAAATAAAATATAATAGAAAAAAATTAACTACTGAAAGTTTTACACCATACGACTTAATAGTAGGCGCTTTTCCTTGTGAAGCAACTGAATTAATGATTAGAAAATCAAATGAAGAACACAAGCCATTTTTAATTGCAATATGTGAGTGTGTTCATTTACCTGAATCAGTAAATCTAAAATATAGAAGAACTCCAATGGGATACCATAGATACTTAGAAGACATTGCTTATGATACACTAGATAAAGATGCCGAGTTAGAAATAGAATATTTAGATAGTAAATATTGTAATCCAAACCCAGTATTTATTAAGACATATAAGAAATAGGAAGATTATAACCGAATCTATAATAGAATGTGATAAATTATCTCCAACAATTAGAAAAGAAATGGCAATAGAATTACAAAGAAAACTGGAAAAAACTATTAATCAACAAAATAACGAAGAAACTAGAGTGTTAGTGTTACAATTTCCTAGATAGAATAAAAAAATATTTAAAATAAAACATTGAATAAAAAAGTATAGTAATATATAATATTAGATGTAAAGCAAAGAGGAAGACTAGTAATTAGAAATTTTTTTTATAGAGAGATAGTGGAAGGTGTAAACTATCAAAAGAAACTAATGAATCTACTTCTAAGTGGAATGTAAACATATCCCGGGAAAGCCCGTTATAAAGAATTAAGACGATTATTAGGATGGCACCGTGCACTAAGGCGCTCCGAGTGGTGGTCTTTTATTTGTTTAAAGGAGGCGAAAATGAAAAATGAATTAATTAAAAATGATATCGAAATTAATAATATATTTGATAATATTAAAGAATTAGTGATTAATAGCAAATAAAGTTTATAGTGCTGTTAATACTGAAATGCTTAATTTATATTGGAATATAGGAAAATCTATTATAGAAATACAACAAGGTGATGAAAGAGCAAGTTATGGTGATGCAGTGCTTGATAAATTATCAGATAAATTATCAGATAAATTAACTAATGAATTTGGTAAAGGTTTTTCATCAAGAAATTTGCGAACTAT
>CAYWED010000009.1:0-2863 GCA_964457135.1 uncultured Muribaculaceae bacterium | reverse complement strand
AAGAGCAAGCTATGGTGATGCAGTACTTGATAAGTTATCACAAAAATTAACTGATGAATTTGGAAAAGGATTGTCCTTAAGAAATCTGCGAACTATGAGAAAATTCTATTTAATATATCCAATTTGGCAGACAGTGTCTTCCAAATTGAGTTGGTCACACTATTTAGAATTAATAAAAATAGAAGAAGATAATAAAAGAAATTTTTATTTAAATGAATGCATAAATACTAGATGGAGTGTTAGAGAATTATAAAGACAAATTGGTTCTTTATTATATGAAAGATTAGTACTATCTACTAATAAAGAAAAAGTTTTAGAACTTGCCGAAAAAGGTCAAGTTTTAGAGTCAAGTAAAGATTTAGTAAAAGATCCATTTGTTCTAGAGTTTTTAGATATTAAGGAAAATACAGATTATTTAGAATCAGATTTAGAAAAAAATATACTAGAACATTTAAAGGAGTTTTTATTGGAATTAGGAAAAGGATTTATGTTTGTAGGCTCTCAAGTAAGATTAACATTAGAAGAAGAGCATTTTTATCCGGATTTAGTATTTTATAATAGACTTTTAAAATGTTTTGTTATAATTGATTTAAAAATTGGTAAAGTAAGTCATCAAGATATAGGACAAATGCAAATGTATGTAAATTACTATGATAGAGGAATTAAACAAGAAGATGAAAATCCAACTGTTGGAATATTATTATCAACATTAAAAAATAAGACTGTTGTAAAATATACCTTACCAGAGGATAATAAAAATATTTTTGCTTCTAGTTATAAATTACATTTGCCTTCAGAACAAGAATTAATTAGTGCTGTTGAGGAAGAAAAGAAGAATTTTGAATTAAATGAACAAATCTAATTATGGTAAATTTGTCATAATTAAAAGTTTGAGAGGAGAATCAAAATGAAAATAATTAATGAATTCTTAGTTAATGATGTCGGGGAGTCTATTAAATTTTATAAGGATTTCCTAAACTTTGAAATACTTGAAACAACAGGTAATCCTATAAATTGGGTAAGGCTTAAAAATGATACTGCAGAATTGATGATTGAAGATTATAAAAATGCTAGAAATGAGTTTTTAGATTTTCCTCAAAAGGTAAAATCAAGTAATTTAATTAAATTTAAATATGATAATATAGATGAGGTTCAAAAAATATATGACAATGTAATTAATGCAAATGTAAAAATATTTAGTGCTTTAAAGCAAACAGATTATGGCACTACAGAATTTGCAATTTTAGATTGTGATGAAAATATAATTATCATATCGGATTAACTAGAAAGGATAATTTATAATGAATATAAATGTTAATAAAGTAAAAATATTTGTAACAATACCGTTAGAAAATGTAGAGGAAGTTAGAAATGCTGTATGTGAAGCTGGAGCAGGAATAATTGGAAATTATACTTATTGTACTTCATCAACTAAGTCAGTTGGTACTTTTATGCCAAATGATAATGCTAAACCATATATTGGTGAAAGAAATAAATTAGAGTTTGTAGAAGAAGAAAAATTAGAATTTATTTGTGATATAGATAAAGTTAAAACAGTAATTTCTAAATTAAGACAAGTGCATCCCTATGAAGAACCGGCAATAGATATTATTCCATTATTGAACGAAGAAAGTTTTAAGGAGGAAACTATATGTTAAAAGAATACTTAAGTGAGGAACAAATAGAAGAAATAAAAAATATTGAGGATGAAGTTTATAAGGCTTTAGAACTAGTAACAATATTATTTGATAAGGAAACAGACAAAGGAGGACATCCTTACATTGTTCATTTAATAAGTGTATATAAAGGAGTGCATACTAAAAATCAAAAAGTAATTGCGCTTCTTCATGATGTAATTGAAGATAAACACTTAACACATGAAGACTTGAAAGCTTTAGGTTTTAAAGAGAGTATTATAAAAGATGTAGAAATATTAACAAGAGTAAAACCAAAAGAATACACTGATTATATAAATGACATTCTAGAAAGCGCCTCGGTAGATGCACTTAATGTAAAACTTGCAGACTTAAAAAATAACATAGACTTATCTAGAATAAAAAATCCTACTATGAAAGATTACGAAAGAGTAGAAAAAAGGTATGCCCCTGCATATGAAAAAATATATAATAAATTAAAAGAAATGGAGAGTATTAATGATAGATATTAATTTAATAAGAAATGACAAAGAAAAAGTAAAAAAAAATATTAAAAAGAAATTTCAAGATGAAAAACTTCCACTAGTTGATGAGGTTTATGACTTTGACATTAAATACAGAACTGCAAAAAAAGAAGCAGATGATTTAAGAGGAGAAAAAAATCGCTTAAGTGACCAAATAGGTTCTCTTATGAGAGAAGGTAAAAAAGACGAGGCAATGACTATAAAAGACAAAGTTGGAGAAATTGCAAGTAGAATAACTGAGCTTGAAAAAGATGAAGAAAACCTAGAAAAAGAAATAAAATCACGTATGATGGTTATACCAAATATAATAGACGCTTCAGTCCCTATTGGAAAAGACGATACAGAAAACGTAGAAAATGAACGCTTTGGGGAACCCGTGGTACCAGAGTATGTTGTACCATATCACGCTGATATATTAGAAAGTTTAAATGGACTAGATAAAGTTTCTTCTGGAAGGACTAGTGGAAATGGATTTTATTATCTAATGGGGGATATTGCTAGACTTCACTCTGCAATGATTAGTTATGCTCGAGACTTTATGATAGATAAAGGATTTACTTATTGCATACCACCTTTCATGATTCGTTCTGATGTAGTTACAGGTGTAATGAGTTTTGCTGAGATGGATGCAATGATGTATAAGATAGAAAATGAGGACTTATACTTAATTGGTACTAGTGAACA
>CAYWED010000008.1:0-30890 GCA_964457135.1 uncultured Muribaculaceae bacterium | reverse complement strand
TAGGATTTACTTCTCGTTTGTTATAATACGGGAACTTACTATTTTATTTAAGGAACATAAAAACAAGTGTTGACTGAAAATAATTTAGGTGGTAAAATCAAAATATAGAAAATAAAAGGAGACAACAAAAACTATGAAGAAACTAATCTCTCTCGAACAATCATTCGTCAAAATCAGGGGGGTTACTAACTAACCCTTCTAGTTTTTTTCATACATATACAAGGGATAATTCTCTCTTGTATTTTTTGTGTGTCTAAAAGAAGAAGGGAAAAATAGATGAAAAAGAAAGTAGTAATAAGTGTAGTATTAGTAATATTAAGTGTAATAGCAATATTTGGAGTAACTTACTCATACTTCACAAATAAAATGGTCGGAGAAGCAGGAAAAATAAATGTAAAAGTAGCAGATGGAATAATAAGTATAAGTGAAACAGAAATAAGTATAAGTAATGCAGTACCAATATTAGATGAAACAAAAGAAACAAAAGCAAGTATTAATGAATTTAATATAACATTAAATGAAGAAGCAAGTGTAGGAAATAGAAAATTAAAATATCCAATAGGATTAATGACAGCAGATGAGGTACAGTAAAAATATATAAGTGATTATGTATAATGTCGGTTTGAAACAAAAAATTATGAGAATTAAAAATTTCTTGTAATTTTTTTCTTTGCTTAAATTTTAAAATTGGAGATACAATAATGAATTTTGCTAGCTATTATTTCTTTTAAAGTCGTTTATTTTTGTTTAAAACATTAAAATTTGTAGTGTTAATTCTTAATTTTGTGGGGTTTTGACAAGAACTATATGATGTGTTAGTCTTGATTTAGAAAGGAGGTGGAAAGATGGAAAAGTTAAAATATTTATATTCAGTGTATAGGCGTTATGTTATTTTGGGTATTTCTATAATCATAACTATTTTACTTGGTTGTGTAGCATTTTTTGTTATTCATTCTAAATATAGTAGTATAAATGAACAAGACAATACTCATATAATTGCAAAAGTAGAAGAAAAAAACACTAGTGCAAATTTAGACAAAGAAGTAGCACGTGAAACTATCAAAATTGATATAAAAGGTTTTGTATCTAGTCCAGGTGTTTATGAGTTTATAGAAGGTGCTAGAGTAGTTGATGCCATAAATAAAGCTGGTGGACTTTTAGATAATGCTTATACCAGATATATAAATTTAAGCAAAAAACTTGAGGATGAAACGGTTTTGGTAGTTAATAGCAAAGAAGAAATTGAAGAAATAAAGAAAGGAGAAAATAATGAGATTATTTGCGAAAATATTAATACGTATTGTTTACATACTAATGAGATAATAACTAATAATTATGAAGAAAAAAATACTTCTAACAATTTAATTGAATCTAAAGAAGAAACTAATAATTCGTTGAATACATCTGTGAATATTAATAAGGCTTCTAAAGAAGAACTAATGACTCTTAAAGGAATTGGAGAAAGTAAAGCACTTAAAATAATTGAGTATAGAACATCTAATGGAGAATTCCAAAATATAGAGGATATTATGAATGTTAGTGGTATAGGAGAAGCTATGTATGAAAAAATTAAAGACTATATTACAGTCAAATAAATTTTATATTGTTGCTTTATTAGTTTTAATGTTTTGTTTACTTGTAACTTTAATACCTAATTATAAAAGCAAATATAACGGAAATGAAACAAATTTTAATTGTATAATAAAAGACTTTTCTATAGATGGAAATAAATTAAGTCTTGAGCTTTCTTGTGATGAAGATTTGGTTTCTAACTATTATATTAAGACTTTAGAAGAAAAGAAAGAATTAGAGAGTAGTTTATTAGTTGGAAGTAGTATTAGTTTAGAAGGAGAGCTTTCATCTCCTTCTAACAATACTGTTCCTTATTTATTTAATTATAAAAAGTATTTATATTATAAAAAAATATATTATATTCTTAATGTAAGTAAGATAAATGAGATAAAGCCTAGTAATAATGTGTTTTATAAGATTAAGAACTTAACTTTAAATAGGGTACGTAATATTAAAAATAATGAGTATATATATGCTTATATATTAGGTAATACTGATATGTTAAATGTAGAAGTAATAGACAGTTATAGAACTAATGGAATTAGTCATTTATTTGCATTATCCGGATTACACGTTTCTATATTTAGTTTGATTCTTATGAAATTATTAAATAAATTAAAAGTAAATAATCTAAAAAAATATGTGCTCGTGTTTATTTTTCTATTATTTTTTTCTTTTATTTCAGGATTTAGTCCATCAATTCTAAGAGCTAGTTTATTATTTTTCTTACTTGGAATCAATAAAATATATAATTTAGAAATTAAAACTATAAATGTTTTATATATTGTTTTTATAATACTTGCACTAATAAATCCTTTTATAATTTACAATATGAGCTTTATTTTGTCATTTATAACTACATATTTTATAATATTAGCTACAGATATGTTAAATGGAAAAAATTACATCATATCTTTATTTAAAGTAAGTCTATTATCATTTATAACAAATATTGGCTTATCTTTATACTACTTTAATTATATAAATCCACTTGGAGTACTTTTAAATCTTTTATTTGTACCATTAGTTACCTTTTTAGTTTTTCCACTAACATTAATTACATTTGTATTCCCATTTTTTAGTGGTATTTTAGGCCTTTTGACTGGAATTATGGAATGGTTAAGTATTAATTTATCAAAATTTTCATTAACCGTATATTTTCCTCAAATTAGCTTATTTTTAGTATTTTTATATTATATCTTTTTATTTATTTTAATTAAATTTAAAAATAAAAAAATCATTATTTGTATGCTCATTTTACTAATATTTTGGAAATATCAATATTTATTTAATTTTAGTACCAATGTTTATTTTATAGATGTGGGGCAAGGAGACTCAGCTCTTATAGTTACTCCTCATAATAAAAAGGTTATTATGATTGATACAGGTGGAAAAATCAATTATGAAGTGGATGAGTGGAAAAAAAGAAAGAAAACTTATAGCATTTCTAACGATACACTAATTCCTTTTATGAGAAAATTAGGAATAGAAAAAATAGACTATTTATTTTTATCTCATGGAGACGCAGACCATGCTAAAGAAGCAGTTAGTTTAATTAATAATTTTAGAGTAGACAATGTTTATATAAATAAAGGTAGTGAAAATTCTATAGAAAAAAGTATTAAGAATAAAAAAGTATTAGATAGCGAATATTTAAAAATTGATAATATAGAAATAAATTCATTAAATAATCAAGTATTTAATAATGAGAATGATGATTCTTTAGTTTTTCTAATGAATGTAGATTCTACTAAAATAATGTTTATGGGAGATGCTAGTGTAAAGACCGAAGAAAGTATTTTAAAAAACTATAATTTACCAGCTGTAGATATTTTAAAAGTAGGACATCATGGGAGTATTACTAGTAGTGGGAAGGAATTTATAAAGAAAATCATGCCTAAATATTCAATTATTAGTGTAGGTAAAAATAATAGATATAATCATCCAAGTAATAATGTATTAGAAACTTTAAAAAATAGTAGTATATATAGAACTGATTATAATGGTAGTATAATGTTTAAAATAAAAAACAATGAGTTAGTAATAAAAACGTATGCACCATAGAAAGGAGAAGTATTGAATTATTATAATGAAATAAAAGAAAAGTTATTAAAAAGTGAAATATATGACAGAGTAAAAGATTATTCTAAAGATAGAAATAAAGTTAAAGTATATTTTGAAATAGGTAAATTATTAAATGAAGCAGGTAAAATGTATGGTAAAAATATAATTAAACAGTATTCTGAAAAACTGATGATTGAAGTTGGTAAAAAGTATAATGAAAGAACTTTATATGGAATGAGAAAGTTTTATGAGGTATTCAGTAATGAAAAATTGAACCCACTGGGTTCAAAATTGAGTTGGAGTCATTATAGAGAATTACTTGTTGTAAAAAATATCGATGCAATAAGATATTATATTGATATTTGTGAAAAGAATAATTTATCTAAAAGAGAATTATTAGAAAAAATTAAAAATCAAGAGTACGATAGACTAAGCGACGAAGCTAAAAATTAAATGAAATACTTACTGAATATGCATTAAAACAAGCTGTGTTAAATAATTTAGATGAATTTTTAAAAGAACTTGGCTATGGTTTTACTTATGTTGGTAATGAATATAAAATTAAAATTGGAAATAGATATAATTATATTGACTTATTACTTTTCAATATAGAATTTAATTGTTATGTTGTTATAGAATTAAAAGTAGTAGAACTTAAGAAAGAACATATAGGGCAAATAGAGTTTTATATGAATTATATCAATCATAATTTAAAGAAAATAAGTCAAGAAAAGACTATAGGTATAATTATATGTAAGAAAAATAATGAGTATGTAATTGAATATTGTAGTGATAGTAGAATAATGTCAAGAGAGTATAGATTAGTATAATATTATATATTTAAAAAAAATAGTTATATAAAAACTTTTAAAGCATAAAATAAAGCGTACGCTATAGATGCGTTTGATATAGATGAAAGGGGAGTGTAAGACTTCCTTTTCAAATGCCTAAAAATATAGTATAATTGAATTAGGTGATTCATATGAGCAATATGGAATTTAAAAATTTAGATGAATTATATAGTAGAATCAAGCCTGCTTTATATTCGAGAGTTCAAGAACTTAAAAGAAATGGTATATCATATATAAAAGAAGTAGATATATGGAATTATCTTAGCAAAAAGAAATGGCAAAGAAGTGAAAGCTTAGATATAGCTGAAATGACGAGCGACATTTTATATTTGCAAGAAGATGAAATTAAAAATTATGTTTTAGATATGGTTAAAAAACAAAAAAGAGAATTATTAGTAGATGAAGAGGGTACGTTATTATGAAAAATAAAAAGAAAAAAATATATACAAGTATTATTATTAGCTTGGTGTTATTAATTGGAAGTTCAGCAGTTATTAAACCAGTGATTAAGGGTTTGAATTTTGGACTTGACTTAAAAGGTGGTTTCGAAGTTCTATATTTAGTTGAGAACTTAAATGGGGACTCTGTAAATTCAAGTGAGGTAGAAAGCACATATAAATCTATTCAAAACAGAATAGATACTTTAGGAGTAAGTGAACCTGAAATTTCTATAGAGGGAGATAAAATTAGAGTAAAACTCCCAGGGGTAACTGATGAGGAAAGTGCTAGGAGTAGACTTAGTACTCCAGCCGTTCTAACTTTTAGAACAACTTCTAATGAAGAAATAATGAACTCTAGTGTTTTAGATACTCCTGGAGCAAGTTTAGATTATGATAAAACAACAGGAAAGCCAGTTGTAGCGCTTAGTATAAAAGATAATGAAACATTTTATAGGGCTACTAAAAAAATCAGTGAATCCAGTAATCAGTTGATTACTATTTGGCTAGATTATGAAGAAGGAGACTCCTATAATGCTAATGAATGTGGTCGTGAAGGAAATAAAAAATGTATAAGTGCAGCTACTGTTAGTGAAGGATTTATGGATAATGTTGTAATTCAAGGTAATTTTACTCCTGAAGAAGCAAGTGAACTAGTTGACTTAATCAATTCGGGAAGTTTACCTACAAAATTAACTGAAATTAGTACTAAAACTGTAGATGCATCTTTTGGAGAAGGAACTCTTAAAAATGTAGGAATAGCTGGAATTGTAACTTTTGTAATAATAGCTTTAATTATGATATCCTTTTATAGAATAAGTGGTTTATTAAGTACTATTTGTTTATTTGCTTACACAATGATTGTATTTGTTATATTTAATTCTATAGATGGAGTATTAACCTTGACAGGAATTGCAGCACTTATATTAGGAATTGGAATGGCAATTGATTCAAGTGTAATTACTTTAGAAAAAATAAAAGAAGAATTATCTAATGGAAAAACTTTAGAAAGAGCATATATGGATGGCAATAAAAGAAGTTTAGTTTCATTAATAGATGCAAATATAACTACATTTATAGCTGCATTTGTATTATTTATTTTTGGAGAAAGCAGTGTAAAAGGTTTTGCAACTATGCTAATGTTAACTATAATTGTAACAGCTTTCACTATGATTATATTAAATAGATTAATTATGAGTGGAATAATTAAAAGTAACATATTTGATGAAAAAGTAACTAAGTTTATTGGAAAAGTTAAAAAACCAAAGAATAGAGAATATCTAAAAGTCTCTAAATATAATATTGCTTTAGTCTTAATAGTAGTAGTAATTGGTGTCATTTGCGCATTTGTAAGAGGAATAAACTTTGGAATAGATTTTAAAGGTGGAAGTGCAATCACTATTAGAAATGAAGAAACAATAGATAATGAAAAAGTAGAAGAAATTTTAGCAAATTATACTATAGTTGAAAGTGAAAAAGTAAGCGATTTTGAAACATATTATAAATTATCTAATACATTAGAAGAAAATGAAATTAAATCATTAAAGAATAATTTTGAAGAATCAGGCTACATTACTGATATTTCAGTTATTAGCAATATAGTAAAAAAAGATTTAACTAAAAACGCTATAAAATCATTAATAATTGCAAGTGTCTGTGTATTAATATATGTTGCAGTACGTTTTACAAGTAGATTTGCAATATCTAGTATATTAGCAATAATAAGTGATATATTGGTAACAATAGGTTTATTTATTGCTCTTAGAGTTGAAGTTAACTTCATATTCGTTGCGGGAATACTAACAATAATAGGTTATTCAATAAATGATACTATAGTTGTATTTGACATGATTAGAGACAAATTAAATAAAGAAAAAAATATAAATGAAGAAAAATTAAAGAAAATTGTTGAGTCTAGTATAAGTTTATCTTTAAAGAGAAACATTTTGACTTCTATTACTACATTAACAGCAATAATTGTTTTACTTATAATGGGAACTACAGGTGTTAAAGAATTTAATATAACTGTACTAATAGGTTTAGTTGCAGGTTCATTTAGTTCTTTATTCATAGCTCCTTTCATATGGCTAAAATTAGAAATATATAGATTAAAAAAACCTAAAAAAGATGATGAAGATAAAGAAATAGAAGAAAAATTAATAAAAGGAATTAACTCTTAAATAAAGAATAAAATATCATTTCATGAGAATATAAAAATTAGACTATAACTTTTGAATGAGAAAAATAACTATTATTAGTTATAACATGAAAGGAATCATAAAAAAATAATGGAATATAACGACTTAATTGATATACTTAAAACATATATAGATGAAGAAAATCTTAATATTGTAAATAAATATTATAAAGAGGCATGTGATATATACAAAGGAATGAAAAGACATAATGATGAAGATTATATCTTACACGCTATTAGAGTGGCTTGTACTTTAGCTAATTTAAAAATGGATTCAACTACTATAGGATGTGCTCTTATACATGAAGCAATTACATTAGGAATAAGAACCTATGATGAAATTTTAGAAAAATTTGGAGAAAATACTGCAATTACATTGAATTCACTTAGTAAATTAAGTCATTTAAAAACTAATTTTTCTTCTTTTAACACAGTAGAAAAATATAGAAAAATTGTTGTTGGTTTAGCAGAAAATCCAATTATTTTATTTATTAAACTTGCTGATAGACTAGATAACTTAAAAACTATAGGAGTACATGACGAAGAACATATTAAAGATGTAATAGACGAAACTGAAAAAATATACATCCCAATCGCACATAGACTTGGAATAAAATCTATGAAAAGTGAACTAGAGGATTTGTGTTTAAGAAATGCAAATCCTACTGAGTATGAAAGCGTATTAGAGAAAATTAATGCGGATAAAGATGAGTTAGAAGCTTCTTTATTTAAGATGAGAGATGAATTAATAGAATTACTAAATGAACATAATATTCAGTTTGAAATTACTTATAGAGTAAAAAGTGTAAGAGGAATATACAATAAATTAAAAGCAGGCAAAAAATGGAATCAAATATTTGATTTATTAGGACTTAGACTTTTAGTGGAAAAAGTAGAGGATTGTTATTTAATAGTAGGACTTATACATTCTAAATTTAGACCTATTCCTAAAAGATTTAAAGACTATATAGCAAATCCTAAAAACAATATGTATCAAAGTTTACATACTACTGTTTTTGGAGTGGATTCAAGAATATATGAAATACAAATTAGGACTTATGAAATGAATGAAATTGCTGAACATGGTGTAGCATCTCATTGGAGTTATAAAGAAAAAACTGATGGCTCTAAGGTAAGTGAACTTGAAAATAAATTAGCTACATTTAGAACGTTAATTGAAGTTAATGATATGGATGGAAACGTAGATTTCTTCGAAAACTTAGAGTCCAATTTAACAAAAGAAGATATGTATATATTTACTCCTAAAGGAGATATTATAGAATTACCTAAAGATAGTACACCTATAGATTTTGCCTATAAAATACATAGTCAAGTGGGAGACACAACTATTGGAGCTTTGGTAAATGGTAAAATGGTAAGTCTAGATTATAAATTACAAGATGGAGACATAGTAGATTTAAAAACTGAAAAAGGAAAATCTCCAAGTAAAGCTTGGTTAAAATTTGTTAAAACTGAAGGTGCAAGAAGTAGAATAAAATCTTATTGGAGTAAAAAAGAAAAAGAAAAAAGTATTACTACAGGAAAAGAATTACTAGAACACGAAATAAAGAAACGTAAGTTAAATGAAAAAGACTTGTTTAATGATGAGATTTTAAATCAGTGTTTAAAAGAATTAAAAATAGAAAGTAAAGATGACTTATATTTAGCTATAACTTCTTTAAAATATACACCAAGTATAATTGTTAATAAATTATTAGATGTAATTAATCCTAAAGAAGATGAAACAATATCTAAACTTCTTTCTAATGAAGATATAATAAAAAGTGATGGTAATAGTCAAATATTAGTTTCTGAGCAAGATAATATATTAACCAATTTAGCAACTTGTTGTAATCCAGTATTAGGTGATGAAATTGTTGGCTTCATAACTAAAGGAAATGGTGTTTTAATTCATAGAAAGAATTGCAAGAATGTAGATTTAAACAATGACAGAATAATAGATGTAAAATGGAATGATAGTTTAGTAGATAAATTTGTGGCATCTATTACAGTTTATCTTGATTCATCAAATGATAACCTAGTAAATATTTTAACTCTTGCAACAAAACAAGATGTAGTAGTGTCTTCTATAAATAATAAAGGTATTGTAAAGAATGAAGAAGTTTATGAACTAATATGTAAAGTTAAAAATATTGAAGTACTAAATAGATTTATGCAAGAACTTAACGCATTAAATTTTGTAAGTAAAGTAGAGAGGTAAATATGAAAGTAATACTGCAAAGAAGTAAAGAAAGTAAAGTTACAATAGATGGTAGTGTGCATGGAAAAATAGATAAAGGTCTAGTTTTACTTTCTAGTTTCACTGATGGAGATAATAAAGAAATTATTGATAAAATGATTGATAAAATAATAAATTTAAGAATATTTGAAGATGAAAATGAAAAAATGAACTTAAGTTTATTAGATGTAAATGGTAGCATATTAAATATTAGTCAATTTACTTTATATGCTAATTGTAAAAAAGGAAGAAGACCAAGTTTTGTAGATGCAATGAAACCTGAAAAAGCAACTAAATTATATGATTATATGAACGAAAAACTAATCTCACTTGGAATAAATACTCAAACTGGAATATTTGGATCTGATATGAAAGTTGAAATTTATAATGATGGTCCAGTAACAATTATATTAGATAGTAAAGAACTATTTTAAAATGACATAAACTAACTGTTATGCCATTTTTCTTTTCTTCTTAAATGTATCTTCATTACTAGAAAGTCCATTCCAATACTCGCTTAATTCGTTTGCTTCATGAGAAACTACTTGATTTTAATAAATTGGTAGTACTAATGACAAAGCAAGTAGTAATGCTAAAGTTCTTCTTCTGTTTTTCTTCATATACCCTCCATATATTACAATTTACCACATCTCAAAGAAAAAGAGTAGAAAACACTTGTTTTATATTCCGTTTTGATATAAAATTAATATAGGTGAGGAAAATGATAGATTTTATAGAAGGAACAATAATTAGTAATGGAAGCGACCATATAACAATAATGACAAATGGAATAGGATTTAAAGTTTTTACTCCAAACCCCTATGTATTTAAAGAAGGCGAAATATATAGAGTATATTTATATAACCATATAAGAGAAGATGAATATAGTCTATATGGGTTTAAAACTTTAGAAGAAAGAGAATTATATTTAAAATTATTAAACGTAAAAGGTCTAGGACCTAAAGTAGCACTTCCTATTCTTGCAACAGGAAGTGTAAATGGAGTTATAGATGCTATTGATAGAGAAAATATACTTTATTTACAAAAATTTCCAAAAGTAGGAGAAAAATTAGCAAGACAAATAATATTAGATTTAAAAGGAAAACTTGTATCAAAACCAGAATCACAAGTAGTTAATGAAGAACTTGTGGAAGTGTTAGAAAGTCTAGGATATAAAAAACCTGATATAAAGAAAATCGTAAATGACGTTGATAGTTCTCTACCTATTGAAAATCAAATAAAAGAGGCACTTAAATTACTAGTAAGATAGGAGAATTTTATGGACAATATAATAAGAAGCGAATTTCAAGAAGGAGATTCATTTGAAAAAACAATAAGACCTACAAGTTTTGAAGAATATATAGGTCAAAGTGATGTAAAAGAAAATATAAGAATATTCGTAAAAGCAGCAGTTATGAGAGAAGTATCTTTAGACCATGTACTTTTATATGGTCCTCCTGGACTTGGAAAGACAACACTTTCACATATAATTGCAAACGAATTAGGTGTAAATATCAAAACAGCAAGTGGGCCTACAATTGAAAAAAGTGGAGACTTAGCTGCAATATTAAGTACGCTAGAACCATATGATGTTTTATTTATTGATGAAATACATAGAATACCAAAATATATAGAGGAAATCCTTTATAGTGCTATGGAAGACTTTAAACTAGACATTATAGTTGGGACTGATGGACAAAGTAGAAATATAAAAATAGATTTGCCACCATTTACTTTAGTAGGCGCTACTACTCGTGCTGGAGACTTATCTAGTCCACTTAGAGATAGATTTGGAATTACTTGTAAACTAAATTACTATACTAATGAGGAATTAACAGAGATTGTAAAAAGAAGTGCAAGAGTACTTGATTTAGTTATAGAAGATGAGGCTGCCGCAATTATAGCTAGAAGAAGTAGAAAAACTCCAAGAATAGCAAATAGACTTTTAAAAAGAGTTAGTGATTTTGCTTTAGTAAATGGAGATGGAGTTATTACTAAAGAAATAACTAATAGTAGTTTAGATAGGCTTCATGTAGATGAGTATGGTTTAGATAGTACTGACATTGAATACTTAAATAGTTTAATAAATAAATTTAATGGAGGTCCAGTAGGAATAGAAAGTATAGCTGCTTCTATTGGTGAAGAGCAAACGACAATAGAAGATGTAATCGAGCCATTCTTATTACAGGAGGGATTCATTAAAAGAACAACTAGAGGTAGACAAGTAACTGATAAAACTTATGAATATTTAGGAATTGAAAAATAAAAAGATACCACTTTATTTGTGGTATTTTCTATATATTAAATATATTAGGATTATTAAAAGATAAAAGTTTAATTGTTTCACTCTTTTTAGTTTTAATTAATATTTCATAAGACTTAATTATTTTGCTAGATTTATGTACATCAAAGTCTCCAGTAACTTTACCTGAAAAGAAACTTTTAGATATGTCTACTTCATAATTACTTAAACTATCCTTAGTAGAAATATAAGGCTTTATATTAACACTTACACTTTCTATATCAGTAAATTTTAAATTAATTTCGTCTATAATATCATTATTTTCAATTTTGATTAAAAAAGATTCGCGTTCTTTAGTAACTAATGCATTTTTATTAGCTTTATTAATTGGCCCATTCATATATTTAACAACTAGATATTCTTTATCATTTGGTATTTTAATACTTTTAAATATAATATTCATTTTATTATTGTTTAAATCAAAAGCATATTTGAAATAAGAGTACATTAAATAAATAGTCCAAATATAAAACAGTAATAATAAAAAATCATTCTTTTCATTCATAAATAGTCCTATAGAATTAATAGAGTATATTAATAAAACAAATATAAAAAAACTATCTTTCTTTTTAAGTGTAAGTATTAATAATATTATTAATAGAACTATGTTAAATATATAATTAAAAATATTTCCAATATTTAAAAAAGATAAAATTAGTAAAAGTATTATGCTAATTATTGTTTTAATTATTATATTATTCTTCATATGATTACCTCTATTTGGTTTAATTATATAAAATTTTAGAAAAAATGAAAAGAGTATGCTGCCCTAAAAAATTCTAATAAGTTGAATAGGTATTGTATGAATAGAAATTATTTAATAGAGTTTTAGTAATAATATAAATTTTAATATCATAAATAATATAAGAATTATTGTTTTGTTAAAAGCAAAAATAAGAATTTGACTAATCTGTGAATAAGAATTTGACTAATCCTAGGTTTTATGCTAAAATTAACTCGTTTGTAGACGTCTTTCTCTACAACCGCACCGAAAAGGTTATAAAAGATTATTCTTACCTTAAAGGCGAGTCTTATTGAAGGAGGTAAAAATGAAAGCAATATTCGTTACAGGTGGAAAACAATATCTAGTAAGTGAAGGAACTGAACTTTATGTAGAAAAACTAGATAATGAAGTTAACACTGAAGTTGTATTTAATGAAGTTCTTTATGTTGATGGTGTAGTAGGAACTCCAACTGTTGAAGGAGCAAAAGTTACTGCAGAAGTATTAAAACATGGAAAACAAAAGAAAATAGTAGTATTCAAATACAAACCTAAAAAGAAATTTAGAAAAACTCAAGGTCATAGACAACCTTATACTAAAATAGTGATTAAAAAAATAGAGAAATAACTATGATTAAAGTTAATATAAAAAAAGAGAATAGTGTAATCACCAATATTACTATGACAGGGCATGCTAAATATGATGAATATGGGAAAGATATAGTATGTGCTGGTGTTAGTAGTGCTCTTATAACTACTATAAACGCATGTTTAATATTTGATGAAAATTCTATAGATTATAAAGAAACTGGTACTTTTATCTTAAAAAACATTAAAAAAGATGAGATAACAAATAAACTTCTTGAAAATCTAGGAAATATTTTAAAAGACATTGAAAGTGATTACAACAAAAATATTAAAGTTAAGGAGGAATAACATGAAATTCATGAGATTAAATCTACAACTATTCGCATCTAAAAAAGGTGTTGGTTCTACTAAAAATGGTAGAGACTCTGCTGGTCGTAGACTTGGTGCTAAAAGAAGTGATGGACAACATATTACTAAAGGTGCTATTATCTATCGTCAAAGAGGAACAAAAATATATCCTGGAGTAAATTGTGGAATGGGAAAAGACCATACATTATTTGCATTAGTAGATGGTATAGTTAAATATGAAAGAAAAGGAAGAGACAAGAAACAAGTAAGTGTTTATGAAGTTGCATAAGCACTTTTTTAATAAATGATTTTTCTGAATTATAAACATATATATACTTAAAATAGTAGTCTAATTCATAGACTATTTTTTCTTGAGCATCATACACAAGAGTGATATAATTAAGAATATTAAAAAGAAAAGAGGAAACTATTATGGACTTAAAAGATTTACTAAAGAGTATTGAAGATTATAAAGGAAAGACTGTATTATTACAAGGATGGATAAGAAACCATAGAGACCAAAAAGAATTTGGTTTTATTGATTTTAGCGATGGAACTTGTATGGAACACTTACAAATAGTATATGACGAAACTTTAGATAACTTTAAAGATGTACAAAAACTTTTAGTAGGATGTGCTATTGAAGTAGAAGGAGAAATTGTAGAGTCTACTGGTGGAAACCAAAAATATGAAATTAAAGCAAAAAAAATCACATTGCTAGGAGATTGTCCGGAAGACTTTCCAATTCAACCAAAAAGACACACTAGAGAATTTTTAAGAGAAGTTGCTTATCTTCGTCCAAGAACAAACCTTTTCCAAGCAGTATTTAGAGTACGTAGTATAGCAGCACACGCTATTCACGAGTATTTTCAAAGTCATAACTATTTATATGTACATACTCCTCTAATAACAACTGCAGATTGTGAAGGCTCTGACCAAATGTTTAAAATAACTACACTTGATTTTAATAATATACCAAAAAAAGATGGAAAAGCCGATATGACTAAAGACTTATTTGGTAGAACTGCATATGTAACAGGAACAGGTCAACTTCATGGGGAAGCATTTGCCATGGCCTATAAAAAAATCTACACATTCGGTCCAACTTTTAGAACAGAAAACTCAAACACAAAAACACACGCAAATGAGTTTTGGATGATAGAACCTGAAATTGCATTTTGTGATTTAGAAGGATTAATGAATATAGAAGAAGATATGCTTAAATTTGTAGTAAATTATGTGCTAGAACATTGCCCTGATGAAATAAATTTTTGTGATAAATTTGTTGAAAATGGTTTAAAAGAAAAATTAACAAAATTAGTAAATTCTAAGTTCACAAGAATTACTCATCATGAAGTAATAGATATATTAAAAAATGCTAACATAAATTGGGAATTTACTCCAGACTATGAAAGTGATATAGCAAAAGAACATGAAAAATACATAACTGAACATTTTAATGGACCAGTATTCATAACAGACTGGCCTAAAGACATAAAAGCTTGGTATATGAAAGTAAATCCTGATAATAAAACTGTAGCCGCAGTAGATTTAGAAGTCCCAGGAGCAGGAGAATTAATGGGTGGAAGTCAAAGGGAAGAAGACTATGACAAATTACTTGCAAGATGTAAAGAAATGGGTGTTGATTATAATACTGTAAGTTGGTTTTGTAACTTAAGAAAATATGGAGGATGCTACCATTCAGGATTTGGAATGGGATTTGAAAGATTACTAATATATTTAACTGGAGTAGAAAACATAAGAGATGTAATACCATTCCCAAGAACACCAGGAAACTGTGATTTTTAAAAAATAAAACAGGTGTCAATCAAACTAATCTTGATTTGAATCACCTGTTTTTTCTTATATAAAAGGAAATTACCCTAAACTAATAATTTTACGGGAATATCCTTTTTTTATCAAAATATATCCTACTAATCCACCTATAACAATAAATGCAATAATTATAATCCATGTTCTACTAGTTTTATTAGTTTTTTCATTTTCGTCTGTTTTTATTTCTTCTATTTCTTTACTAGTAACTTGAGCGTCATCAGTAAGATATTTACTTACTGATTTATTAAATTTTCCTCCACTTATAAACTTTGTAAAGTCTTCACTATAAACTGTTGGTACACCTTCGGCCGTTCCAGTAAATTCTCCACCAGTAATTTTTATAACAACTTTATCAATATCTGCCTTATTATTACCATGTGGATTCCATTCATAAAATGCATATTGTCCGCTTATATTTCCTCCACTAATATTAACTTTAATATCCTTTTTAGTTGTATGTTGTGCAACTGCTATTCCAACCCCATTAGTTGTTGAACCATTAGCATTGACAACCTTTATAAATCTAGGAGAAACGCCTTCAATAGTGCCATTACTTACATTTAAATTACCCGAGCGAATCTCAATTCCTGTACCACCTTTAATAGTCCCACCAAGAATATCGAGTTCTCCTTCTTGTGGATGATAAATACCAACACTGTCTTCTTCATTTAAACCAATTATTGTTCCACCATTTATTGTGATTTTAGTATTATCATAGTTTCCATTACCAACTATACCATAATAATATCCTTCAATAGTCACACCATTAACTACTAATTCAGCAAGTTTATCAGTATTATTATCGTGAGCAAGTTGAATAGCAGCCCACACCTTTGAATTTTCTTTAGAACCTGTAGATATTTTTCCAGTACCTAAGGAATCCTTTACTATTAATTTTCCTCCACGATTAATAAGTATAAAACCTCTATGAAGTTCTAAAGTGTCAGCAGGTTTTAATGTTTTACCATTTAAATCTATTAGAACTTCCTTATCAATAGTGAGTTCATTTTTCACATTAATATCTGATTTTAATTTACAAAAAGCTTCAGTTTCTAAACATTTCTTTAATTCACTTTCACTTGCTGCTTCAAAAATACCATTATCACTTGCATTAACAATAATAGGAAATAAACAAAATATAGATAATATTATTAAAAGTTTTAAATTTTTCATACAAAACCTCTTTTCATTTAAACATATGATAATAATATTAATTTAATACCTTAAAAAAACAGGGTTAGATATATAAATCTATTCCTGTTTTTCTTTTACAAACCAAAGCATTAGCATTCTTTATTTTAGTAATATCTTCATCATTAAAATAATCAAGCGGATTAACAATACTTTTACCACTAATTAAATCTACAATTGAACTCACGAATTGAGAATTAAAACCAATATCTTCTAAATATGCAAAATACTTTAACATATCCGCATAACTAGTAGGGGATATATCTATTCCAGCCATTAAATTAATAATCATAATAGCATAACTAAATAAATCAGTATATTCATTACTTTCAATAATACCATATTTATTAACGCTATAATTTTGTGAAAAATAAACAATCATTGGAGACTGAATTAAATACTTTGATGGGAAAGTTACATTTCCTTCTATTCGAATATCATTAGAATCAACTAAATATAATTTATTACTTTTAGGAGCATACACAAAATTACCTTCATGCACGTCTCCCACATAAATCCTTTTGCCATTTATGTTTTTAGAATGAATTAGCTTTATAAGAGAGTAAGCTTTTCTTAATAATTCTAATTTATCTTTAAAAAAAATACTTTTATTATTTATTAGAACTTCCAAACTTTTAGCATTCATAATCCTATTCATAAAAAATCCTCTAATAGAATTTTTGTACATAAACAAAGCATTAGCTACAATCACTTTTCCTTCAAAAACATCTCTATGTTCATGAATTAACTCAATATTTCTAATTTTCTCTTCATAAAGTTCCCCAAATCTATTATTAAAATATTTAAGAAGTTCGTTTTTTCCATATTCATATAAAATAGACTCTCTTCCTTTAGAACCACTAAAACTACATTCTTTTAATTTAATAAATTCATTAAAGCCAAATTCTATTACTTCCATATTCTGCCTCCGAAATTTTAGTCTATAATACTCCAAAAAATATTATATGTAAATATAACTAGACTTAAATAAATAAGAAAGTTATAATTATATATAGAAAAGAGGAATAAACATGAATGAATTAAATCTTATAATAGAGGAAAGTACATTAACAAAAATAGAAAATAACTTTTATGGCTCAATTTGCACAGTTGAAACCGCTGAAAGAAAAGTAGATATAAATTGTAGAAGATATGACAAAATATATAATTTCTTTATAAATGAAGTAGGAGTAGAAGGTTCTTCTTTAACTTTAATAAGCGATAATGAAAAACTATTAGCATTAAAGAGTACAGAAGGAACAATTGCTTTCATAAGTGATGCTGTAACTGAAGACTGTAAAGATGTAAGATATTTAGAAAATGAAGATTATATAAAAAACAAATACGGATTAACAAAATATGAATTTCTGTGTCTTGCTAAAAAAGAAATAAATAGTAAAAAATATTGTAAATGATAATTTTGTATTAAATGAAAGAAGTGGAAAATGAAAAAGAAAATATATGTAGGAATATTATTAATTATATATAGTTTATGTCTAATTGATATAATAGTTTTTAAAGGTCATATTCCTCCAATAAAGGGATTATATAGTAGCATTAATTTAATACCATTTTATGGAGATAGCATTAATCCTTTGGAAATAATTTTAAACATATTGATATTTATCCCAGTAGGAATATATCTAGAATTAGTTAATAATAAACGAGATAAGCAAAATATATTAATAAGTATAATATTTATTGTATTACTTGAATTAGAAGAGTATTTGCTCGGAACAGGCATATTAGACATAACAGATATATTCACAAATACATTAGGAATATATATAGGAATAATCTTATTAAGAAAAATTAAACAGATATTTAAAAGTAAAATTATCGATATAATTATTTTATCAGTTGCTACTATTTGTACAATATTATTATTAATATATTTATACTATTTAAATGTTCATGGCATCTGTATAGGTTGGTGTTTATACTAATTTATTCATTACAAAAATAAACTCCATATAAATTAGGGTGAAGAATTTTTTACAACCAAGCATCTTATATAACAAAAAAATATTATAGGGGATTTTTTGGTGTAAAAAGTCTAGACAGAATTAAATATCTATAGTATTATATAAGTGGTTAAGCGAGTGTGCACGCTCAGCTTTTCAGGAGTCTGGATAACGGTCACATAAGTGTCTGGGGATACGAAGGACTTGACCCGCGCTCAGTATAAGCACTGGCAAGATAAAACACCTCAATATTGAAGTGTTTTTCTTATAGTCTTTTATTTTTTAAAAAAAGTATTTTTCTCCTTTAGTAAGTATTATTTTATTCTTAATTTTATAATTAACTTTATCTATAGCAGTTACCATATCCGCGATTTGAAATAATCTGTTTTGCTTTTTATCAAATTTTGCTATTCTATTAATGTTAGAGAGTTCACTAAATACATTGTTTATTATTTTAGTTAAAGCAATCTGTCCATTATCATAATAAATGTTAATCGAATCAAATGAATTTAAATAAGTCTTATTATTTATAATAAATTTTCTAAGTTCTACTTCAAGTTTATTTACTAAATGATTTGTACTATTAATATATTTTTTCTCTACTAGTATAGAACTTATATTAATATTTACACTACGAGTAAAGTTAAATAGTAGCCATAAGATTTTCTTTCTAGTTTCTATGCTATACTTAGAATATTCATCTTTTTTGGCTATCAATGGTGAAGAGTGTATCATACCAGTATATCCTAGTTTTTCTAATCTTTCATTTAAATATTTTTCCTGTTTATTTATTGGAAATCTTTCTTCATGTAGAACTAATGCTATTAGATAGAATTTAGAACTACTAGCACCCATACCAAAATCTCCACTTTCATCAATGTATAAATTAAGTGTTCTTAGTTTTCTTGTCATTAAATTTTGTTATATTAAATATTCACTAATGTTTTCAACAAACTATTAATATTTCTCCTTTCTTTTTATTTATATTACACTGAATGCTAAAAAAGAGCAAGTATAAACTCTTATCTTGCATGTTTTACGAAATTTTACAAAATTAGCACTCATGTATTGACATTGCTAACATATAATATTATAATGTAAATAGCACTTGAAAAGAACGAGTGCTATTAAAGGAGATAAGGTGTTATGCTAGGTGACAGACAAAAGAGTGTTTTAAAAGCAATCGTAGAAGAATATATTAAGACAGCACATCCTGTAGGAAGTAAAAGTCTATGTAAAAAATTCAAATGTTCTAGTGCAACTATCAGAAACGATATGGGACTATTAGAAGAACTTGGATACCTAGAAAAACAACATATCTCATCAGGAAGAATTCCTTCTCAAGCAGGATACCGTTATTATGTAGACAACTTAATGGAACCAAAAAAAATAAGTGGAGAGGATATGCTCAAATTACAAACAATATTTACAAACAATGAACTCGAACTTACAGATGCCATTGAGAAAAGTTTAGAGATAATTAGTGATATAACTAATTACACTTCCGTAATATTAGGTAGTGCATCTAAAGAAAATTTATTACAGAAAGTAGAAGTAATCCCAATTGCTGAGAATAGCTTGGTTGCAATTGTAGTAACAGATAAAGGCCATGTGGAAAACAAACAAATAAGTTTGCCAAGCACAGTAGACCCTAAAGAAGTCGCAAAAACTAGTGAACTTCTAAATAAAATGCTACAAGGAACACCTTTAAGTGACGTAAGCTCTCGTCTTGAATTTGAAATAAAGCCAATAATAGGAAACTATGTAAAAAACTATGAAGTATTATATAATGCTTTCTACGAGGCCTTAAGTACATTCCAAGGTGAAAAAGACGTTCACTGGGAAGGAAAAACCAATATATTAAAACAGCCAGAATTCAATACGGTTGATGATGTTAAAAATATCATAAGTAAATTTGAAAGCAAAGATATAGTGAGTAAAATTGAAGAAACTAACGATGAGGTTAAAGTATATATTGGAACAGAAAGCGACCTTGATGATAACGTAACTGTAATAAAAACAAAATACAAAGTAAATGGTATAGAAGGGACACTTGCCATAATCGGTCCTAAAAGAATGGATTATGAAAGAGTATTAACTATGTTAGAGTACATAAAAAACGAAATAGAAAAGAGAGGAAAATAGAGAGTGGCAAAGAAACATATAGAAGAAGAACAAAAAAATGATGAATTAGAAGAAACAACTTGTAATAGTGCTCTTTTAGAAGAATTAAAACAAAAAATAATTACTCTAGAGAGTAGAAACAAGGAGTTAAATGATAAATTTGTGCGTACTCAAGCCGAATTCATAAACTACAAAACTAGAAGCGAACAAGAAAAAATAACAATGTTTAAATATGAAGGTGAAAACCTAATAAAACAAATTCTAGAAGTAGTAGATGACCTTGGACGCGCAATCATGATGGATGATGATGACTTATCTGACGAAGTAAGCAATTTCTTAAAAGGCTTCAAAATGATATACACTAGACTAATAGGTGTACTTGATAATCTTGGAGTAAAAGAAGTGGACGTCGAAGGTAAGGAATTTGACCCAAATTATGCAGAAGCAATACTTACAGAACATGATGAAAATAAACCTGAAAACGTAGTACTTGAAGTACTAAAAAAAGGTTATATGTATAAAGATAAATTATTAAGACCAGCAATGGTTAAAGTAAATAAATAAAGGAGAGTGTAAAATTATGAGTAAAATAATAGGAATAGACTTAGGTACAACAAATAGTTGTGTCTCAGTATTAGAGGGAGGTACTGCTACAGTAATCCCAAATGCTGAAGGAGGAAGAACTACTCCATCAGTAGTATCATTTAAAAACGGTGAGGTGCGCGTAGGAGACGTGGCAAAACGTGAAGCACTAACAAGCACAAACGTAATTAGTTCAGTAAAAAGATTAATGGGAACAAGTGAAAAAGTTGAAGCAGAAGGTAAAAAATATACACCAGAAGAAATAAGTGCAAAAATACTAATGAACTTAAAAGCAAGTGCTGAAGCCTACCTTGGAACAAAAGTAGACAAAGCAGTTATAACAGTTCCAGCATACTTTAACGATGCACAACGTCAAGCAACTAAAAATGCAGGTAAAATTGCAGGACTTGAAGTAGAAAGAATAATAAATGAGCCAACAGCTGCAGCACTAGCATATGGACTAGATAAGCAAGATAAGAGTCAAACAATTCTAGTATATGACCTAGGCGGAGGAACATTTGACGTATCAATTCTAGAATTAGGTGATGGTGTATTTGAAGTTAAATCAACTGCAGGTAACAATAGACTTGGAGGAGATGACTTCGATAAAGTTGTAATGGACTATCTAATTAGTGAATTTAAAAAAGACAATGGAATAGACTTGTCTAAAGATAAACTAGCAGTACAAAGACTTAAAGATGCAGCAGAAAAAGCTAAAAAAGATTTATCTGGAGTTGTATCAACAAGTATCAGTCTTCCATTCATAACACAAGGAGAAAATGGACCACTTCACTTAGAAATGACTCTAACAAGAGCTAAATTTGAAGACTTAATTAGAAATTTAGTTGAAAGTACAAGAAAAGAAGTAAGAAATGCTCTTAAAGATGCAGGACTAACTAAAAATGATATAGATAAAGTAATTCTAGTTGGAGGTTCATCAAGAATTCCAATGGTACAAGAATTAGTTAAAGAAGAGTTAGGAAAAGAACCTAGTAAAGAAGTTAATCCAGATGAAGTTGTTGCAATGGGTGCTGCTATTCAAGGTGGAGTATTAACTGGAGAAGTTGAAGACTTAGTATTACTAGATGTAACACCATTAAGTTTAGGTATAGAAACAATGGGTAACGTTATGACAGTATTAATCCCAAGAAACACAACAATTCCAACAACTAAGAGTCAAGTATTTTCAACAGCTGCAGATAATCAACCAGCAGTAGATATTCATATCTTACAAGGTGAAAGACCAATGGCTGCAGATAACAAAACACTTGGAAGATTCCAATTATCTGATATACCACCAGCACCACGTGGAGTACCTCAAATAGAAGTACAATTCGATATAGACGCAAATGGTATAGTTAACGTAAGAGCAAAAGATTTAGGAACAAATAAAGAACAAAAAATCACAATTACATCAAATACTAATCTTAGCGATGAAGAAATCGATAGAATGATGAAAGAAGCAGAAGCAAATAAAGAAGCAGATGCTAAACGTAAAGAAGAAGCAGAAGTAAGAAATGAAGCTGAACAAATGGTATTTACAGCAGAAAAAGCAGTAAAAGACTTAGGAGACAAAGTAACTGATTCTGAAAAGAAAGAAATAGAAGACTTAGTTGCTGATACTAAAAAGGCTCTAGAAGGAACTGACACTGAAGCTATTAAAGCAGCAAAAGACAAACTAAGCGAAAAAGCAATGGCATTAAGTGCAAAAGTTTATGAAGAAGCTGCAAAAACTGCACAAGCAAACAACGCTGAAACAAACAACAACACTAATACTAACGATAATGTAAAAGAAGCAGAATACGAAGAAAAATAATAAGTGGGTTCTAGTTACCTAGAACCCTAACTTTTGCTTAAAGGAGTAAGGAAATTGTATGTATAAATATGAAAGTAGAAAAGAAGTACCAAATAAATATAAATGGGATTTAACTGACTATTTTAAAAACGAAGAAGAATTTAATAAATGCCTAAAAAACACAAAAAAATTAGTAAGTGCTCTAAAAAATTGCAAAGGTTGTACAAAAGACGGTAAGAGTGCATTTGAATATCTTATTAAAGAAACAAATGCATACTCTAATGTATTAGATTTATATGTATATTCATATTTAATAAATGACGAAAATCTTGGAGTAAAAACAAGCATAGATAGACTTAATCAAACAAAAGAGTTAATGAGCGAGCTAGAAAAAAACACAAACTTTTTTGAAACAGAACTTTTAAGTCTTAGTAAAGAAAAATATAATAGTCTCTTTTCATCATGTAAAGAGTTACAAGAATTTCAAACTGACTTAGACAATATATATAGAAGAAAAGAACATATAATTCCAGAAAAAGAAGAAAACATAATATCAGAGTTAACGAGCTCTATGAATAATTTTAGTAGTATATCTAGTAATATGTTAAATAAAGAACATGATTATGGAACTGTTACTTTAAAAAGTGGAGAAAAAATAACTATTACTACAAACAACTATAGCCATATATTAGAAACTGAAAAAGCGAGTACTAGAAAAAAAGCATATAATCAGTTTAATAAAACATTAGAAAGTTATGCTACTACTAGTGCAAGTCTACTTAGTTCATACGTAAAAGGAAATAATAAATTAGCACAACTTCATAACTTTGAAAATGCATGGTCTAGTAAACTATTTTACTTAAATATGAGTGATTCAGTATTTAAATCTTTAGTTAGTATAGTAGAAGAAAATGCTAGTTCTATGACTAATTATTACAAATTAAAAAAGAAAGTTTTAGGACTTAAAAAAATGTATCCATATGATTTAGGTCTTCCTTTAACGAAAAATAAAAAAGAGTACTCTATAGAAGACGCACAAGAATTAATTAAAGAAGCACTAAAACCACTTGGAAGTGATTACTTAAATAAGTTAAATACCATATTTGATAAACACTATATAGATTATTGTGGTTATAAAGGCAAATGTAGTGGTGGTTATTCATTTGGAACATTAGCTAAAAACTCTAGAATTCTAATGAGTTATAATGGTACTATGGACTCTGTATCTACAATAGCACACGAGTGTGGGCATAACGTACATCATCAATTTCTAAGTGAAAATAATCCACTACATCATAGAGACCAAACAAATATAGTATGTGAAGTAGCATCTCTTACTAATGAATGCTTACTATCCTCATACCTTTCTAAAAATGGTGAGTCTAAAGAAGAAAGATTACAAGGTATAGAAAATATACTTAGAATTATGGCAACTAACCTTTTTGGTGCTGTAAGAGAAGGCAGAATTGAACAAAAAATGTATGAGTGTATTAATAAAGGAGAAACAATAACTAAAGAGTTTTTAAATGAATTAGCAACTGATAGCCTAAAAAAATACTATGGTGGGGTTATAGAATATGATGACAGAATTAAAAACACTTGGATTACAAGAAGCCACTACTATATGAATTTCTATCTTTATAGTTATGCTATAAGTATATGTGTTGCAACTAAAGTAGCAAAAGAAATATTAAATGGTAATAAGAGTATGTTAAATAAATACATTAAATTTTTAAGTACAGGAAGTGATACTTGGACAATAGATACTTTTAAAATACTAGATATAGATTTAGAAAATAAAGAAATATATCTAAGTGCCATAGAGTACTTTAATGAATTAATAAACCTTTATGAGAAAATATATAACAATGAAGAGGTGAACATTTAATGAATAAGCGAGATTATTACGAGGTATTAGGTGTAAGTAAAAATGCAAGTGATGCAGAAATCAAAAGTGCATTTAGAAAATTGGCAAAAAAATATCACCCAGATGTATGTAAAGACCCAGATGGACCTGAAAAATTTAAAGAAGCACAAGAAGCATATGCTGTTTTAAGTAACCAGTCTGAACGTGCTAAATATGACCAATTCGGACACGCTGCATTTAGTGGAAACAATGGTTCTAGCGGTGGTGCTGGAGGATATGACTTTAGTGGATTTGATTTTTCTAGCATATTTGACGATTTATTCGGGGGTAACGATTTTTCTTCATTCAGTTTTGGAAATATGGGAAGCGCTTTTGGAGGCACTAAAAGAAGTCGTGCAAGACGTGGTAATGATTTAGTATATAATATGAAAATTGACTTTGAAGATGCAGCATATGGTGCAAAAAAAGATATAACTTTAGATGTTATTGATGAATGTGTTAATTGTCATGGTGAAGGCGGATTTGATAAAACCACTTGTAGTACGTGTGGTGGTAGTGGTGTAGTAAACACACAAGCAAGAACAATAATTGGTACAATAATGACTAAATCTCCATGTAAAGACTGTGGTGGAACTGGTTATACATTTAAGAGAGTTTGTCCTGAATGTAGAGGAAATGGTAAAATAAAACAAAGAAAAACATTTACAATTGATGTACCAAAAGGAATAAACACAGGTGAACAAATAAGAATGTCTGGTAAAGGTGAAGCAGGAATAAATGGTGGACCTAATGGAGACTTATACATAGAGTTTCAAGTAAAAGACCATCCACTATACAAAAGAGAAGACAGCGACCTTTACTTAGAATTACCAGTAACAGTAACTGAATTAGTATTAGGTGGCTCTAGAACAATAAATACACTAGATGGTAAAATTGACGTAAAAATACCTGCCTATAGTCAATCAGGAGAAATATTAAGAGTTCGTGGAAAAGGTATGCCTAGTGTTCATACAGGACATAGAGGAGACTTATATATAGAATTAAAATTAGTTCTTCCTAACAAACTTTCTAGAACTCAAAAAGACTTATTTAATGAATTATCTAAAACAGAATTAGATGACAATGAAGCATTTAAACGTTTTGAAAAATTAAATAAATAATGTAATCAAAAATTATTTTGTATAAAGCAAAGTAATTTTTTTAAATTTACATTTCAAAAATGTCGGAATAAAACATCAAAATCTCACGGAATGAAAAGTCAAAAACTCTCGGGTTGAAAATGCAAAATCTCACGGAACGGTCTTTAAAAAATATGAAAATGTTTTACAATAATATATAAGTAATATTTTAGGAAGAACACTAATAGAAGAAAAAAATATGCAAAAAAGATTAAATCTTCTAACATCTGAACTGATATATTATACAGTTTATCAAAGTAGCGATATAAGTTGTGATATTTTTACTAAAGAATTAATAAAACTTTCAAATCACTAATTACTGAGCCAGATAAATTTTTAGAAGAAGAAAAAGAAAAACTCAAAAATTGGGGAGAAGGATTAGAAAATTTTTGTTTTAACACAAATAAGCTTTTAAATGATTTCTTTTTGATTATGTCTAATAAATGCACCTTTATTAGGTGACATAACAAAGTTAATGTTCCTTTTAAAGAAAAATATATCGAAAATATAAACGTTAATCAGAATTGTTAGTAACTTTTCTGATTTTTAATTTAAAAATTGTTGCAACATAAAATACATATCAATTGACAATTAGTGCATTATATGTTACTATATTATATAGTTAATGGGGGTTAAATTTATGATAAGAAAGAAATATATAATGGATGCATTTTGTGGTTATGCAGTTAAAGAAGTTATAAATATACTTAGTTTCATTTCTAAAGAAGAAAGAGATTGTTTATATAAAGAATATACATTTATTAAAAATGATAAATCTGAGATAGAATTAACTGAAAGTGAAATAATGAAGAATAAAAGAACTATTAAATTAATGAAAACATATATGAATATGCGTGCAAGACAGGTAACAGTTGAAAAAAATAACCAAAAACCATACAAAAATTTCTTTTCAATTTTTATAGGAAGTTCTAAAGAAGATGTATTAAAAGTAGTATCAACGCTTAGAAAAGAAGAAAAAACACTTTTATATAAAAAATATGGAACAAGTCTTACGAGTATAGTAGTTAATCCAAATTTAACAGAAGAAGAAAACAAAGTTATAGGAACAATAATAATAAAGAAAATTAAACATCGTCTATACTTACTTAGAAATGGTTCTGTAATAATAACAATTGAAGACTTATTTAAACCACTCACAATGCAAGAAATAAGAGATAAAATATGTCTTTTAACTGAAAGAGAACAAGCAAAAATGTATAAATTATTTGGGCCTAATCTTAACGATAAAATATTTATCCAAGAAAATTCTATATCCAATTTAGTAAGCGAATCTTCTAAATGTAAAATGTTAGGTAAACCAAATCCTAATCGTTTAACTACCACACCTTATAAAGATTTTTTCTCTTTGTTTGAAAGCGAAAGAAGACCAAATGAAACAGATGCTATGCTTAAAAAAAGAGTATTAGGAGCAATAAAACCTGAATATATGCCACCTCTTATAAAGAAATATGGTAGTGATTTATTACATCCTAATTTTAAAGGAAGTATGACTACAGAAGAAAGTAGACAAATATCAGGAATAATATACTGTATTAAATACTTTATGAATAAAGATGATTTAAAATATTACAAATCTCTAATGTCAAGAATGATTCCTCTAACTACTTTTGAAGAAGTATTAGAAGAAATAAATACATTTACAGAAATAGAAAAATCATATTTAAAACTAATGTTTCAGAGTGACTATAAAGGAGTTTCTAAAAAAGATTCTATTTCCTCTTCTGACCTTAGAAAAATAAAAGATATAATAAACATTATTCAAAAGAGAATACTAAAAAGAAAAGAAAGAGAAACTGGAATAAGTGTAGCAATTCTTAGAAAACTAAATTATTTACTTGAAACACAAGAAGGAATATATCTACAAAACCAGTATGGCATTAACACTTCTCTTGCTATTCTTATGAATAAATATCTAAGTGACTATGTATCATTAAATCAAATATCATACTATACAGGTGTTGGAATAAGCACTATTGTATCACTAACACTAGAACACTTAATGGAAGAAAGAGAAGAAATTATATCCTCATTTAGTAAAATCGAAACAAAATTGAAAACTATAAAATAATAGTATTGTACCTATATAACTTACTTATATTTTTTCTGACTTTTTATCTTTATGTAGAATTCTACACAATCATATAATAGGAAAGTCATACTTGATTTCACAACAATATCACAAAAAATGTTTGACTATATATTAGTTTGACATTCGCTATATTATGTGAGACAATTCATAAGCGTATTAAAGGAGAAACAAATGAAAGAAAAAAAAGACATATTAAAAAGATTTATAGGAATACCAGAGTATTTAGTTTTAGAAGAATTTAATAATCTTTCAGAAGAAGAAAAAAACAACTTAAACAAAGAATATACATTTTTAAGTAATGGAGAATACATAACAAATGTAGATTTAAAAGTTCAAAGAAAGAATTATAGAATATTAGCTAAAATGAAAAGACATATAGAAGGAAAGTTAAATGATACATATACTTCTAAACCTAAGCAAAATTATAAAGAAATTTTTAGCATATTTGATAACTCTACTAAAGAAGACATAATAAATATTTTATCTACGCTTAATGAACATGATAGAAGTTTAATATATAAAAAATATGGTGAAAACCTAAATAATCTAGAAAATAAACCAAATTTAACAAAAGAAGAAAATTTAGACATAAATGTAAGAATAGTAAGAGACATTAAATATAGATTAAAATTATTAAAAAAAGATTATTCTATTATTACTTACAAAGATATATTTGAAAATATTGACTTAGAAGAATTAAAAACAAAAGCGGCATTACTTTCAAATACTCAAAAAGCAAGACTATATTCAATTTTTGGACTTACTCTAGAAGATAAAGTATTCATATCTAACAAAAGAAAAGAAAGTCTTTTAAATAGTGATATTTATAATAAAATAATGAAAAACAACCAAACAGAAACTAAAAAAGAATATAAACCATTTTTAGAATGTTTTTCTAGTGAAAGAAAAAAGAGTGAAACAGACGAAGAATTACTAACTAGAATAAAACAGGCTATAAAACCAGAATACATGCCAAAACTTATTAAAAAATATGGCTCTAATTTAAATAATCAAGGAGTTACTATTACAAGAGAAGAAAATAGAGAAATTTATAAAATAATACTAATAACTAAATATTATATGAAGAAAAATGAAAAAATTACTAATAACTATTGTAAGACTTTAATGTCAAATTTTAATCCACTAACTACATATAATGAAGTATTAGAGTTTATTAATAAAGAAGACGAAAAAACTTTAGAAATTTTAATAAAAAAATATAATAGTGATTTTCTTGGAGAAACACTTAAAAATAAGTTAACTAAAGAAGAAAATGAAATAGCAAGAAAATTCATACAAAAAACTGAAGCTAAAATATTAAGAAGACAAGAAAAAAATTCTGGAATAAATAGTACTATTCTAAGAAAAATAAAGTTATTTACAGAAACTAAAGAATACAAATATCTTAAAAGAAAATATGGGCTTCATCGTGCAGTGGCAATACTTATGAATATATACTTTAGTGATTTAACTACTAACAAAATAGCCCTTCTTACTAATTTAGATGAAAAAGTAGTTGTATATTTAACACTAAAATATTTAATGGAAGAGCTTAGTTATTATAAGGAATACTTTAATGAAACACAAAAAACACTAAAATTAAAATAACAAATTATGAAAGGAGACTAACTATTAAAAGTCAATAGTTATTTTGAATATTTTAATAGTTTGTTATAAATTGGAAAGAAACCCACGCCAAAAAGATTTCACAAAGGTGAAATTTTGAAAAAATCAAGTTTTGATTATTTCAATAAAGACGGATCAAAATCGATGTTGTTTTTCTCTAAAGTATAAATAACTCTAATTAGTTTTTTACAAACATGAGATAAAGCAACTCTATGGCATTTACCTTCAGAACGTTTCTTAAGGTAAAAGTCGTAAAATGTAGGTGAATATCTAAGAATAGTCATTGCAATATTCATAATTGCATATCTAAGATGACCTGAACCATGTTTAACCATCTTTCCATTATGCTCTAATGTACCAGATTGGATAATACTAGGTTCAAGACCAGCAAAAGCAAGCATTTTGTTTGGATTAGAGAAATTAGAAATATCCCCATATTCTGATAAAATAATGGCCGCAGATATTTCACCTAACCCTGGAATGGTTAGCATTCTAGGATTAAGATCTTTGATAATTGTAGAAATTTGTTTATTTATTGGATCAATTTTGTCATTAAAGTTGTTGATAATAGAGACATATGTAGAAATAAGTAAATCAGTATTTTCATCATGGTAGCCAACAGAATTTTTAGCAAGTTCTTTCAACTTAGCAAACTTAGCATAAGTAAACTTGCCACGAGAAATACATCTAATAGAATCATAATCTTTCATTAAAGAAATATGATCAGTATTCTTATATTTGTCTAAAACAAACAATAAGGTAGTAGAAATCATATTATTAAAGAAAGGTTTTATTTCTGGGAAAGTCCTATCTAATTCGTTAGTTAGCAAAACTTCAAATTTACTTCTTTCTTTGATTAATTGTTCTCTTGCTCTACATAATGACTTTAAGGTATAAATGTGATATAATAAGCATGAATTTGGTTTGTATTGAATGGACATCAGATAACTAGCCATAGTAAAACTATCTGCTTTATCTGTTTTGGTCCTACGTAAGCTTCGAGCTTTTAAAAATTGATGTACAACAAGAGGATTCACTTTCATAAATGAATAATCTTGATTGGTTAAAAACAACTCCAAATTCATAGAATAATGTCCAGTTGCTTCAAAAGCAATTTGGACGTCTTGCTTATTATAGGGTTTCAATTGGTCCAAAAATGATTGAAATCCTTTTTTGTTATTTTCAAAAGATGAGTTTTCTACAATTACTTCACCTGTATCCCCAATAATACAGAAATCGTGTATGTACTTTGATATATCAATACCAATATAATATATCATTTTATAAGCACCTCCTAA